>MNVA01000117.1 GCA_001871325.1 Ignavibacteria bacterium CG1_02_37_35 | reverse complement strand
AGCCCAAACTCCGTTAAGCTGAATCCAGTCATTCGGATTTTCATTTTGAACATCTGCCTTGTTCGATTCGTAAATATTTCCCCCTTTGTCAAATGGGTATCCATTTACCGCTCTTTCAAAATGAATGTTATCTACTAAAGCCCATTCAATTCCTTCATCAACTAAAGCCGGAATCATTCTATCGGAGAAAGCATTTTCCGGTGGAAAAATTCCTTTTGAATAGGTGCCGGGGAAATTTTGTGCAAAAGTTTCTTTGTGCATTTGAATTTGTTTGCGGATATCTTGATAGTCAATCAATCCCATCAGCGGATGAAAATATCCAAACCCAACCATATCTAATCTTGGATTCCCAAGTGAAGTTTTTTGATTCTTGATAGCGTTCCAATTAGATTTCCAATTACTGAAATTGCCGTTTCCATTAGCTTCTAAATTATTCAGATTTTCAACAAGCGAACCGGAGAAACTTACCTGCGCACCAAAGTTTGGAAGTCCAGCTGAAATTCCTTTTTGGACTGCGTCTTTGGGCCAGGAAGTATATGGTCCAATTCTTTGGTTATGAATATCGAAAACCGAATAAGGAAACCTATTCTGCGCTTGCGTAGTTACAATTGATTCGTAAGGCCAGTAGATAGGTTGATGCATATGCCAGAGAAAAGCAATGTAAATAGGCGGATTATTCTTCTCTCTCTTGTCGGTTTGTCCGAGAAGAAGGAATTGGAAGATTAAGACGGAGAGTAATATTTTTTTCATAATCGCATTGAGAGATTCTATTTTTTGTTATTTTTACTGCATCAAAATATAATTACTAAATTCAATAATCAAAATAATGTTCGAGGGATAAATGCTGTCGGTTGTAAAACGAGAAGACTTGACCCGTGAAATTTTAATTGAGAACAATGAAATAAGTGAACTTAGAACCATTAAGTTACCAGTAGGGTGGTGGCTTACTACTCTTTCATACGATTTGGAGAAATCTAAGAAAACTCTAACACTTCTTAAATGCACACCTCCGATAAAAAATCGGAAAACAGCGCCTTCATTTCCCAAAATTGA
Source organism: Ignavibacteria bacterium CG1_02_37_35 (assembly GCA_001871325.1). Taxonomy (GTDB): domain Bacteria; phylum Bacteroidota; class Ignavibacteria; order Ignavibacteriales; family Ignavibacteriaceae; genus UBA1563. The sequence goes on along the minus strand of MNVA01000117.1, from coordinate 32,033 downwards.
TAATTGGGATCTTAGAAAAGGTGATTATATGGTAAAAAACACTTACAAAAAATCGCTGAGTAGAAACCCTGAGTATAAAAAAATTATTGCTTTTACTCATTTCAGCTTTACTATTGTTATTACTATTACTGCCGTAGTTTTAATTCTCTCTCAAATTGCGAAAATATAAAGAACGGATTTTCTAAAAGAATGAAGGTAAGGTATCTAATTTTTCTCGGGTTAATTTATTTTATAGGATTTCCTTCTCAAGTTTACTCTCAAACACAATTTGAATTTCTCCCCGACGGATTAAATTTTCTTCCTCTTAGAGCTAACAATCAGGAAGCAAAACTTGGCGTTCTTTACTATCCGGAAAACGCAAATTTAAAAGTTGATATCGGAAATACGATGGATTTACTCTCATTTCAATTTCCCCAAAGCAAAAGTAAGTTGAATTTAGGAATTGAGTTTATGGCGTATGCTTCCGTCATCGGGTATGGGCAGCTGCGCTTGCAAATTGACGCTATAGATGGTTTCTTCGGTGGGAATGCAACCTTTTCAAAGCCGCTAAATGACAATCTCCTTTCCCTCCGTCTCAGGTTTATTCATAACAGCGCTCATTTAGTTGACGGTAATTATTGGGTGCATCCGTATCCGAGAGATTGGGCAAAACCGGGAGGTCCAATTCCGTTTACTAGAGATTTTGCCGAACTGGTTGCCGCGAATACTATCACGGTAGAAAATTATAATTTGAGATATTACGGAGGTTTTTCTTTTTCCGCTCGCATTCGTCCCGATAATCTTAAACGGGTTTCCGCACTTTCCGGTTTTGAAATTAACAGCGATAAAATTATTGGAAAACTTTTTGACAAACCGGTAAACATTTTTCTTGCCCATAACATTACTTATGCAGGGCTGCCTGATTATTCTTTCACCAATCAATCTCAACTTGGGGTTAAATTCGGCAGTTGGGAATCCAAAGGAATTCTTTTCTTTTTTTCATTTTATTCAGGGAACAATATGTTCAGCGAATATTTTGATGAAAGAATAAATAAAGTTGGGTTCGGTTTCGCAGTTGATTTTCCATAATTTTTTTTTTTTCTACACATAAACCTCGATATTTTGCCGCTCATCAATTTAATAAACTTGTTTTCTATAAATGCCTTATTTTAACTAAAGAATTTTTGATAAGTAGTCCGAAAGCGAAAGAATTCTGGAATGCAAAAAGTAATCGAAGTAAAAAATCTCACAAAAAAATTTAAAGAACTCACTGCTGTAAACAACTTAGATTTAAATGTTTATAGCGGTGATATTTTTGGATTCCTTGGTCCGAATGGTGCAGGGAAAAGCACGACCATCAGAATGTTAACAACACTCATCAATCCAAGTTCCGGTACCATAAAAATTTTCGATAAACCGCTGAAGCAAAAGAGAAATGAAATTTTGAGAAAAGTAGGCGCCATTGTTGAAAAACCTGACTTCTATGGCTATTTATCAGCATATAAAAATTTGGAAATACTTGGACAAATCTCCGGATGCGATACTTCCAATAAAAGAATTATGGAAATTCTTGAAACGGTTGGACTTGAAAAGCGCGCTAAAAGTAAAGTCAAAACTTTTTCGCACGGTATGAAACAGCGGTTAGGATTAGGGCAGGCATTGCTGCACGACCCCGAATTAATCATCCTTGATGAACCGACTACCGGGCTTGATCCGCAAGGGATGAAAGAAATTCGTGAGCTCATAATTTATCTTGCAAAAGAAAAACAAAAAACAATTTTCCTTTCCTCACATATTCTTGCAGAAGTTGAACTTGTCGCCAACCGAATGATCATTATCAATAAAGGTGCAACGGTGGTTGAAGGAATGGTTCAAGATTTGCTCAATGCTTCCCAGCTTAAAGTTTCTTTTGAAATTGATGAGATTGAAAAAGCAAAAATTTTATTGGCAGAGACACAATGGAAGAAGAAAATTGAATCGTTCGGCGATTACCAAATCCTTTTCCTTCTCGAAAAAGAAGAAATCTCTCCGCTGAATAAATTTCTTGTCGAACAGGGGATTGGAGTCCATTCTATTGTTCCGAAACGTTCGCTCGAAGAATATTTTTTACATTTGACTGAAAAGGGAGCCTGATGTATACGCTTGTTAAAATTGAATTGTATAAAATATTCCGTAAATGGAGAACGTCTATCGGTTTCGCGGCAATTGGCGTTTTAGTTCCGGTTATTCAGATCGCAATGTATTTTCAAGGAGAACATTATCTTCAATTCATCACTCGTAACTTTAGTGATAATTTCGTTTTTGTCGGAAATCTTCTCAACGGCTATTTAATTGCATATTTTATTCTCGGCAGTTTAACAATACACATTCCATTCTTAATCGCATTAGTTGCCGGTGACCTTCTAGCCGGCGAAGCAACTGCCGGAACATATCGAATGTTGATCACGCGTCCTGTTTCACGGATAAAATTGGTCTCTGCAAAATTCATTGCCGGTTTGATCTATACAAATCTACTTGTTCTCTGGCTTGCAGTAATTAGTTTGGGAGTTGGCATTATGATTTTTGGAATCGGAGAACTGATCGTCTTCAAAGATGCAATAATAATTTTCGCACAGAACGATATTCTTTGGCGCTTTGCCTTTGCTTATGCTTTTGCCGCCTTAAGCATGAGTGTTGTTTGCTCGCTCGGATTTCTCTTCTCGTCGCTGGTTGAAAATGCGATTGGTCCTATCGTAACTACAATGACGGTGATAATTATCTTTACAATTTTTTCTGCAATCAATATTGATTTTTTTAGAACGATAAAACCCTACTTGTTTACAAATTACCTGTCAACCTGGCATTTGGTTTTTGATGACCCGGTCAATTACGATGAAATTATTAAAAATTGCTTGGTACTTACCGGGCACATCCTCGGCTTTTTCGGCATTACTCTTTTCCTTTTCAAGAGGAAAGACATTCTTACATAAAGTTATTCAAAAAACTTTGGAGTTGTTATGAAAATATTTTTAGCGTTGATTTTATTCTTCCAATTAGGTTTTGCTCAAACGAAGGATGGGCACGAAATAATTGAAAAGGTGAAGAAGAAATTCAGCGAAGTTAAAGACTATCAAGTTGATGTGAAAATAATTGTTGATGTAAATTTTTTAAAAGTCCCGCAAACGGAAGCGACAATATTTTTTAAGCAGCCCGATAAAGTGAAAATCAAGTCTCAGGGATTTGCATTGCTTCCTAAAGAGGGATTGAACTTTTCGCCGCAATCATTATTTCAAAAAGCTTATACAAGTTTTTATGAAAGAGATGAAATGGTGGAAGGAATAAACTGCGCAGTAGTTAAGGTGATTCCGTTAGGCGAAGTGAATGAAGTAATTCTTTCAACAATTTGGATTGACAAACAGAAATCGGTGATAAAAAAAGTTGAATCAACCACAAAGATGAATGGTACATTCACTATTGATTTTGATTATGGTAAAGGAGAATATGATCTTTTACCAGCACAAATGGTCTTTAGTTTTGATGTCAGCAAGATGAATATTCCAAATAATTTCGGAGGCAATGGTCATGATGATCCTGATCAGCCAAAGAGAAAAAAAAATAAATTAACAAAAGGAACGGTAAAAGTGATTTACTCAAATTATAAAGTCAATCTTCGGATAGCCGATTCCATTTTTGACGAAAAGAAGGAGAAAAAATGAAAAATTTATTGGTTGTTTTAACTTGTTTTACTGCAATGGGATTTGCACAAAATCTTTCTGAAGTTATGACTCTTGAACCTGCATGGACCAAAATTGCTGAAGATCAAAAATTTCCGGAAGGTCCGGCTTGGGACGGGGAAGGGCATCTTTACTCGTCAAGTTGTTATGGTAAATGGATTTCAAAAATTGCAAATGGGAAAGTGGAAGTCTTTCTAAATAATTCAGAAGAGCCTTTCACTATAAATCAAACAAACGGTTTAACTGTTGGCAGTGATGGAAATATTTATGCTTGTGATTACGGAATCGGAGCTATTTTAAAAATATCTTCTCAAGGGAAAAGTGAACTATATGCTTCCGGATTCGGTCGTAAGAAATTTAACCGTCCAAATGATTTAGCTTTTGATAATAAAGGAAATCTTTACTTCACCGATCCTAAAAGTTACAGCAAAGATACGCTTGACGGAAGTGTATTTATGGTGAAAAATGAGACACACGAAGTTATCCTGGTTGCGCAAGACTTAGCTTTTCCGAATGGAATTGTTTTCTCAAAAGATTATAAAACAATTTTTATTTGCGAGTCGGCTAAAAGTAGAATTTTAAAATATACCATTGCAAAAGATGGTTTACTCGAAAAACAAACTACATTTGTTGAGTTGCCGGGCGGTGATCCGGATGGAATTGCTTTCGATAAAAATGAAAATTTATATGCTGCCCATTTTGGCGGTGGAGCTATATATGTGATTGATCCGGCTGGAAAAATTTTATACAAAATTAAAACACCCGGATTAAAACCAAGCAACATAGAATTCGGCGGCAGCGATTTTAAAACTTTGTTTTTAACCGAAGACGAAACCAACGCAGTCTATGAAACTAAAATGAGAGTTGAAGGGATGAAACTCATTCATTGATTTCCCATCAACCATCAAAACTAAGCCAGCATCAATCTCAGGGCGTTTTCCATTCTCCGCCATTCTTTTTAACTTTGAATAAAAAAAAAGAATCTTTCTATGAAACTTGCCCTCTTTCAAATAGATACAGTAATCGGGGATATTAAAGGAAATAAAGAAAAAATAATTACCGGATACCGCAAAGCCGTTAAAGATAAAGCTGACCTGGTAGTATTTCCGGAACTTGCGCTGCTCGGATATCCTTCTCTTGACTTGGTCGAAAAGAAAGAATTTCGTGACACAGTTAATATTGCGGCACACGAAATCGCCGCACAAACAAATGCCGTTGGACTTTTATTCGGTTCTCTTACAGAGGAAGACGATGTCGTGGGAACAAATCTTTTTAATTCTGCATTACTTTGCTACGAAGGGAAAATACAATTTGTTCAACATAAAACGTTGATACCCAATTACGATGTATTTGACGAGATGCGTTACTTTGAATCGGCACGTGATGTATTTGTGCATGAATTCAAAGGAGAGAAGCTCGGTATTTCTATTTGTGAAGATATTTGGAACGACAAAGACTATTGGAAGAAGCGTCTCTACTCAAACGATCCTGTTGAACGCTTACTTGATAAGAAAGCAACTTTTCTTATCAATATTTCCGCAAGTCCCTATTCTTACGGGAAACGGAAGGCGCGTTTGGAAATGCTCTCGGCGCTCACTGAAAAAGATAAAATTGGTTTAGCATACGTGTGCAACGTCGGCGCTCAAACGGATTTGATTTTCGACGGCGCTTCAATGTGTTTTGATATTGCGGGGAATCTGATTCAGCTCGGGAAGAATTTTGATGAAGATTATATTCTTTATGATACTGACAAAAAGTACGAACAAATAACCAAAGTGGAACGGACTTTTGAAGAAGAAATTCATGACGCACTTGTTTACGGTTTAAAAGAATATTGTACAAAACTGAATTTCAAGAAAGTTTTAGTAGGATTAAGCGGCGGACTTGATTCAGCGATCGTAGCTTATCTTGCCGTTCAAGCGATAGGGAAAGAAAATGTGAATGTGGTAATGCTTCCTTCAAAATATTCTTCTGAAGGGAGCGTGAAAGATTCCGAGAAACTTATTGCAAATCTTGGCATCTTATCAAACAAAATTTCAATTCAACCGGTGGTTGATAAAGCTTTGGAAACACTGCAACCATTGTTCGGAGAAAAACCGGAAGATATTACTGAAGAAAATTTGCAGTCCCGCACACGCGGATTATTGTTAATGGCGCTTTCAAATAAATTGAAATATCTTTTATTATCCACAGGGAACAAATCCGAGATGGCAGTTGGTTATGCTACGTTGTACGGCGATATGTGCGGCGGTCTTGCGGTTATCGCTGATGTTTATAAATCTGATCTTTACCGAATTGCAAATTTTATAAATCGTAATGGAGAAATTATACCGGAGGCAATAGTAACTAAAGCTCCTTCGGCAGAATTAAGACCGGATCAAACAGATCAGGATTCACTTCCGCCATATGAGTTGTTGGATAAAATTTTACGAATGTATTTAGAAGAAAATAAAGAGATGGAAGAAATTAGTCAGATGATTGGCGATAAAGAAATTGTGAAGAATATTCTTCGCTTAGTTGACCATAATGAATTTAAGCGCAGACAAGCGGCTCCCGCTCTACGTGTATCAAATAAAGCTTTCGGGTATGGCAGACGCTTCCCGATCGTTCAAGGATGGAGAAAGTAGATAGTGGAAAGTAACAAGTTGAAAGTAGAAAGTAACATGTTGAAAGTAGAAAGTATAAAGTTGAACGTAGAGAGTATAAAGTTGAACGTAGAGAGTATAAAGTTGAAAGTAGAAAATATAAAGTTGAAATTATTGATACTTGTATTTGCCTACTGCCTACTTCCTACTGCCTACTCCTTCGCGCAGTTCAGCGGGCAGCAAGCGCACATTAAAAGTTATATTGCAACGGACAGCATTCATCCCGGGAGCGATGTAAAAGTAGATGTGAAAGTTTCTGTCAGTCCTACCTGGCATATCAACTCGAACAAACCGCATGATGATTTTCTTATTCCCTCAAAGCTGGAAGTTTCTTCACCAGAAAAAATTAGATTGGTGAAAGTAAATTATCCAACTGGAAAAGAAATTAAATTCGATTTTAGCGAGAAACCTCTTTCTGTTTATGAGAATGAAGTTACATTCGCCGCGTTGTTAAAAATTCCGGCTGAAATTAGAGAAGGAAAATACAAAGTAATTGTTAGCTTGGAATATCAAGCATGCAATAACAAGACTTGTATGCCGCCTAATAATGTTGCAGATACACTAATCGTTTCGGTGAACGGAGAAGCTGTCGCTTTAATTGCAGATACTGCTGAAACATCAGTTAAGAATGAACTTACTTCGTTCGAAAATCCCAAAGGGACTCCCGTTCAGAATGAAGATTCGATTTTTTCAACACTTGAAAAGAGTAGTTTACTTCTCAGTTTGATTTTTGTTTTCCTTGGAGGGCTTGCGCTTAATCTTACTCCTTGCGTTTATCCTCTTATTCCAATTACCGTGGGATATTTTGGCGGACAGGCGGAAGGGAAGACGAGTAAACTTGTCGCAATGGGACTTCTTTACGTCCTCGGTATGGCATTAACATATTCCGTGATCGGGGTTGTAACAGCATTAAGCGGCGCTATTTTTGGCGCGCTGCTGCAAAACACTTTTGTCATTATTTTTATTGCGCTCATTTTTGTTCTGCTCTCGTTAAGTATGTTCGGTGTGTATGAATTTCAACTCCCCAATTGGTTGGTAATGAAAGCCGGGGGAGCTAAGGGAGGATTATTTGGCGCTTTCTTTATGGGCTTAACGATGGGAATTGTTGCAGCGCCTTGCATCGGACCTTTTGTGCTTGGGTTAGTTACCTACGTTGCCGCTAAGGCTGATGTCTTTACCGGATTTCTTCTTTTCTTTGTACTTGCACTTGGACTCGGACTTCCATATTTCCTTCTTGCAATTTTTTCCGGAAAGATAAAACAATTGCCTAAAGCAGGCGAATGGATGGAAGCAGTAAAGCATATCTTTGGATTATTATTGCTCGGGATGGCTGCTTATTTTGTTTCGCCGATTCTTCCAAAGGAAATTGCGCATTATCTACTTCCGGTATTTGGTATAATTGCCGCGCTCTATCTTTTATTTGTTGATAAACTGGCGAATAACTTATTAGGATTCAGAATCTTCAAAACACTTTTTGCGCTGATAATTTTTACTCTCTCAGTTTTCGCCCTGCTTCCTTCCGAAAATAAATCAATTGATTGGCAGAAGTTTTCCGAGCAACAAGTTGCACAGGCGAAAGCGGATGGCAAACCGGTGATTATAGATTTTTATGCCGATTGGTGTATCCCTTGTAAAGAACTTGATGCAGTTACTTTCTCTAATCCAAAAGTGATTGAAGAGTCGAAAAGATTTAGTGGATTAAAAGCCGATATGACAAAATCCGTTTCTCCCGAAGTTGACGCTTTGCGAAACAAGTTTAACATTGTCGGTGTTCCTACAACAATATTTATTGATTCAAAGGGAAATGAAGTAGAACGGTTCACGGGATTTATTACGGCGGAAGAATTTCTGAAGTATTTAAAGGAAGTGAAGTAGTTTAAGGGCATCTCTAAAAACCTTCAAGGTTTATCTTTACCATATTTTGTTATGTTAAAATTTTATCGAACTTAGCTAAAATAAAAACCTTGAAGGTTTCTTAGCAAGATTTTAGAGGTGACCTTAAGATTGGGGAGACTTTGGGACGATGTGACTTTAGGAGGGAACTTCCCGGTGATAATAAAGTAGAATAGCTTCTCTATTCCTTAGTTCTGAAAGACCGCTCCTTAGTCGTAATGGGGTCATCCCTTAGTTACGAAAAATCTCCCCTTAGTTGCGTATTGTGACAGAATAGTCGTGAAACGTGACAAAATAGTTGTGAATTATGGCTCCATAGCGCCGAAAGGTCACTCCTTAGATGCAAAAAACCATTTCTCAGTACCGGAATGTGACTCCTTAGCAGTGCAAGGTGACAGAATAGTAGGACAACTTGACAGAATAGCTGCGTTTTGGGACAGAATAGTGAGAAAATGAGTCAGAAAAGAACTTTTATGAGACGGGGGAGAAGACTTTGGGGCGAGGGACGGTGGGACCTGGGGACGATGGGACTTTGAGGCTTTGTTTTTTTAGCACAGAGTTAGGAAATAGACAGTCAACAAAAATTCCTTCCCTTCTGTAATAAAAAATCCTTTCACGAAGACCGCGAAGGTTTTTCACGAAGAACCACGAAGAAATTCCTACGCATCGTGTAACTTCGTGTCTCCTTCGAGAACTTCGTGTAACAAAATATTTAACAACTTAATCACGAAACCGTTTCTCTGTGTTGAGGATGTTTTGCCACAAGGAGACAAAGACACGAAGAAGAAAACTTTTTTGGCTCTCTGCAAAAAAAAAAGTTGACATTTATTTTTATTTGCCGTAAGATTACAGCGGTTATTTAAAACCATGGGGAACGGGGTTCCTACTCGAACTTACTTTTCCTAACAAGGTTGTAAAAACCTAATCTTTTTCGTATCAGATTTAACTTCATGGGATTCTTTTGCGGAGAGATGACTTCAAATCGTTTTTGTTTTTGCATGTAACACATTCATCAAACAAGAGAGGAACATGTTATGAAAGTCGAGATCAGAAAACTGCCGGTGAGTAGAAAAGTTTCACTTATTGAAGCAACAAATTGTCACTCAAATCTGGCTGATAAACCGGAGATGAGCGGACAGGGAATTACGGAGGCGTACATTAACCAATTTAAGGCTGATATTTTAGCCGCTGAAAATTTCAAAACCAGCAAAAATATTCAAAAAGAAAAAGCCGCCTGGACAGTGCTGTTAAAAGTAAAAATTAAAGCATGTCAAAAGTGGTTAAAAAGGGGAGAGTTTTATCTTGAACTCGCCTTCCAGCCAAAATCACCTCAAGTTGCCGAATATCCTGATTACTTACCTGCCAAGAACGACGCTGTATTAACGGGTGATGCGATGACCGCCGCTGCAAATGTACTAACAAAATATTTAACCAAAGTTACGGAAAAGGGAATGCCCGCTACATTCTTAGCTGAAGGCGCTACGCTTAATGAAGAACTAAAAACGCTTGATACGCAGATCGGTTCCGCCGATAGTGATTTTGAACAGTACACAATCGAGAGAAATCTTGCGCTTGTAAAAGTGTATGATGCGGTGAACGTAATTAACAAAGCGGGAAGAATAGTTTATGAAAATGACCCGGCGAAGTTGAAATCGTTTGAATCTCCCTGGCCGAAGAATGATGGTGGGAGTGAGGAAGAAGAAGCGAAGCCGGTAGAGCCGATAGTGCCGCCGGTGGTAAGTTAGTTGAAAGGTGAAAGTAGAAAGTTGAAAGTGGAAATCAGAATACAGAAGTAAGAAGATATAAATCTGATAACTGATTTACCGCGGCGAACTGATAACTGACAACTCTTTGAGGATGATAGATGAGAGGAGGGCTTGTTTATCAGCTTTATATAAATGAAAGTTTGGTTTTATAGTATTGCCGTGTAAATCTTTAATTTTTATGTCAAGATATTTTTTCTTGTTTTGAGGTTCCAATTCACTTTATATTTTTCACTTTGAACTTGCGGCTTGCCACGCTATGTTTATGTTACAACACGAGAAATAAATTATGAGGAAAATTTTATGAGCGAAAAAAAAGATGAATCATTAGCGGTCTTCGATACGTTTAGAATTCGTCGTCATTATGATGAGGAAAAGGAAATCTGGTATTTCTCAGTGATAGATATTGTTGCTGCTTTAACTGATCAAAAAGATTTTAAAAGAGCACAAAGTTATTGGACTACATTAAAGAACCGTCTTAAAAAAGAAGGGAGTGAGATTGTCACAAATTGTGACAAACTGAAAATGTTATCAGGTGACGGGAAAAGTTATCTAACTGATGTAGCGGATGTGGAAACAATCCTTCGACTTGTTCAATCTGTTCCGAGCAAAAAAGCAGAACCGATTAAGCTTTGGCTTGCTAAAGTCGGCTATGAGAGAATTGAGGAAATGAATAACCCTGAAAACGCATTAAACCGTTCGCGTGAATATTGGCAGAAACAAGGGAGAAGCGAAAAGTGGATTCAGCAAAGAATGACCGGACAGGAAACCCGCAACAAACTAACCGATTATTGGAAAAAAAGTGGCGTAGAAAAAAGTAATGAGTTTGCATTGCTTACCAACATTATTCATGAGGAATGGACAGGATTAACTGTTAAAAAGCATAAAGATTTAAAAGGCTTAAAATCTCAGAACCTAAGAGATCATATGAATGAGGCTGAATTAATTTTTACTGCATTAGCAGAGCTATCAACACGTCAAATAGCAGAAAGTGAACAAGCAAAGGGTTTGGATGAGAATGCAAAGGCAGGCAAAAAGGGTGGCGCCGTTGCAAAAAATGCGAGAAAAGAATTAGAAGCGAAAACCGGAAAAAGTGTAATTACCGGCGAGAATTTTTTGCCGCCCAAAGAAACTCAAAGAAAAATTAAATAGTTCAGTTGGAAAAAGGCTAATTGGAAAAAACTGATCACTGATTCGTCCCGGCTATTGTGTCCGCGGTTTTATGATTCAATTTTTTTCCCTTTGAGTAAAGCAAAAATAAAATTATTTTGCATCAAAAAATGAGAGACAAATGTTAACTGCAAAAAGAAAACGTTTCATCGTTGATGAAAACGGTAAACCTCAATCAATCATTCTGGATATTGAAACGTATAACCACATGCTTGAATTGATTGAAGATAACGAAGATGTTAAGGAATATAAAAAAGCGAAGCCTAAAGTTGACGCCTCAATAAAAGCCGGAGACTATGTTACTTTAAAGGAATTTCAAAAACATCGCCCCCAAAAGAAAAATGCTGTTTGAAATTGTAATCCCCAAACCTGTACAAAAACAGTTAAACAAACTCCCGGATAAAATTAAAAGCCAAATTCTTGAGCATGTTTCAATGTTGGCAGGCGAACCGAGACCGGCGGGAAGTAAAAAGCTGCAAGGATATGAGGCATGGAGGATTAGGGTTGGTAACTATAGAATTATTTACGAAATAAAGGAAGGCAGGTTATTGATTATTCTCATTTCAATTGCTCACAGAAAAGACATTTATAAAAAATTGTAATGGGTTATTGAGTTATCAGTAGTCAGTTTTTAGTGATCAGATAATAGGTAAATCTGATTACTGATTCGCCGCGGTGAACTGAAGACTTTTTGAGGATGATAGATGAGAGGAGGGCTTGTTTAGCATCCTTGGGAGAAGGGGGATTATTAGATCGAAAAACTAATGGAATGATACATGAGGCACCGAGCATAATATGCAGATTGAAATCAAAATAATTGAGAGCCAAATAAGGATTGAGATTGAAACAATTGAGGAGTATTTTAAATTAATTGAAGACTCGATTTCATCTGTTTATAAAAGTCATAGTCAAAGCTTAAATAAAAAGTTAGAAATTTTAGAAGAGGAAGATGCCCAACGATATTATGAGACACATATAGATGAGGTATTCAAATTGAGGGAAATTATGCCTTCATACCATCGTTACTCTATTTTTTTATTAATCTATAATTTTTTTGAGCATAACCTTAATATGCTTTGTGTTATTTGTGAAAAGCAAATAAAGAATGACATATCGCTTAAAGATTTGTCTGGAAAAGGTATTCATAAAAGTAAACTATATCTAACAAAAATCATGAAATATACTGAAGCCTTCAGGGATATTAAATGGAATACCTTTTTGTTTTATAATGAATTAAGAAACATTATTGTTCATAATGGAAGTTTTGTAAGTGAGCAAAATAAAGAGTTGCCCAAAAAGATTGCGATACATTCCGGAGTAACGATATCAAGTTATCGTACTATTTTGTTTAAAAGAGAGTTTATAGAAAACTATCTTTTAGATATAAAAGAATTCTTCGACTTATTATTTACAGAAATTAAAACCAGTAAATAGCTCGTGTAAAACGAGCACCTAAGCTCTTTAATAAGCAAAGAGTCAAGAGGAAAATAAAATCTGCTGACATTCCGCAAAAGGTGTTGTTTTAGATAAAATGTAAGTATAATAATTAATACGCAGTGTTTGGTTTTAACAAAACAGAATGTTAGAGCACTATACATATTAAAAATAATATTGGAATTTATATGGGAAAAGAAGATAACAAAAAAAAATATAGTGGTTTCAGTAACAATATTATTGGAAATAATTTTAAGAATAATGTAATTAATATTGGTGATGGCAATAATCAATCAGCATCGACCAGTAAATCAAATGGAAAAAAATCTATCATTACTAAAATTATCATTGATGTGCTGATTGCTGTTGTAAGTGGATTGATAGTATGGTATTTGATATCTTAATAAAAATAAATTTCTTAACTTTATTAAAATGAAGAGTCCATGACAAGAATCATGTTCATGCAATAGAGTATAAGCACTAATTTTTTCTTTCTCCTAAATATATTTTCACTTAGTTTGCAGATAAAACAACCAATTATTAATTACAGAGCCTAATGGGAAAACAAACCGGATTAACTAATGAACGCGAACTTGTAAGCAAACTTACGGAATGGTTTAACGAAACTATTCAGCGCAATAAACTTCCATTTAAGGAGGCGACTAACGAATCCCCCGCTAAATACGATGCCAAAACATTTTTCGGCGATGTTGTCTTATGGGTAAACCGTGAAGCAAGGCAAGCCTATTCATACATAGAAATTAAACCGCCGTTTGCCGCAAAGGAAAATCTCGACACGCTTAGAATGAAAGCGATCAGTTATGGCGTTAAGTATTGCTTTACGTGGGACTTCCAAAACTTTAACGCTTATGAACTGAAAGAGAACAAACTTACTCTGCTTACAGGCGAACCCACGCAGGTAATGAAAGATATTAATGATTGGCTTCGCGGAGATGTTCAAGCGGTTATTAAAAAGTACGTCAACAGTATTTGTGAAGAAATTGTTAATCTTAACGAAACGGGAAAGTTTAGAAAATTTGTTCCCGACAAAGTTTATTTTGTTAATTACATCAGAGAAACGGTTAACAAACTTGTCCCTCAGTTTGAAAAACATTACTCCGATATTGCAAAAGACAAAGCCAAACGAACGCGCATTATCAAGTACGGAAAAGAGCAAGGCATAGCATATAACGATCCGGGAGATTATTACCGCTTAATTGCCCGGCAGAGCGTTTATAATCTTGTTACAAAAATTATTTTTTATCTCACCGTTAGGAGATACTTTAGCGACCTTCCCGATCTTTATGTAACAGGCGAACCGGACTTTGAACGCTATTTGAAAATTGCTTTTGCCAAAGCGCAGGAAAAAGATTGGCAGGCGGTTTTTGAAGAATCCGAAATAGAAGAATTCGGTATCCCGAAATCCTGTCATAAAGACTTACTCGATTTCTTTTCCGAAATGAAAGTTTATCATTTTGGTGAATTGCCTGAAGATGTTATCGGAGAACTGTTCGAAGAAATTATTGATCCCGATAAACGTCACTCGCTTGGACAATATTTTACGAATGAAAATCTTGTTGACTTTATTCTCGGTTTTGTTGTGCAAACAGAAGAAGGATATTTTGCAGATACCACTTGTGGCTCCGGTACGTTTCTTATCCGCATCTATGACAGGTTAAAGTATCTTTCCAAAAAAATAAAACATAACGAACTGCTTGATAAAATTTGGGGTTTTGACATTGCCAAATTTCCGGCAGAGCTTGCTACTATAAATTTGTTTAAGCAGGATGTTTCCAACTTTGAAAACTTTCCCCGTGTAAGGCGCAACGATATTTTTAAAGTGAACAAAGGGGATGCGTACGATTTTCCGCCTCCATCTGCAAGCAAAGCATATAAGAAAATTAAAATTCCTATTCCTCCGTTCAATGCTATTGTAGGGAATTTCCCTTTCATCCGGCAGGAACTTATTGAAAAGGAAGAGAAAGGGTACAAACTTTATCTTACAAAAGTTTTAGCGTACGATTATTTTCTAACCTATCCCAAGTTCTTTATTATCAAAGACCTAACTGAAGGGTTGATAAAACTTTTAAAAGAAATGCCAGTTGAACGGTTACATAAAGAGATAAATCAGTATGTTGATAAAGGGCAAATTCAATTAAAACTTTCCGGGCAGGCTGATATTTACACCTACATTTTTATCCACACTGCAACGCTGCTTGCGGAAAAAGGGATGTTCGCTGTTATAACTTCTAATTCGTGGCTGGATGTTTCCTACGGTTCGGTATTAAAAGAATTCTTTTTGGATAACTTTAAAGTAAAAACAGTGATCGGCTCGTGGGCTGAACCCTGGTTTGATGATGCCGCGGTAAATACGGTGGTAACGATTCTGGAGAAGGAAAGCGATAAGAAAAAACGAGATAAAAACATCACCCATTTTGTAAAGTTAAAAAAGAAATTTACAGAACTTATTCCTTATCAAGATTTGAAATTGGAATCTATTAAAAGATGGCAAACTATTGACCGGATTGTAGAAATAGTTGAGAGCGCACAGTACAATGTTAAAACGGCGGACGTTGCGGAAAACATTTCTTCGCTTAATGTTGATGAGATGCGGGTGAGAATGGTTAAACAATCTTTCCTTGCAAACGAAATTGAATCGGAAGGAGAACTTGCAAAATGGGGAAAATACTTACGCGCACCTGATGTTTACTTTGAACTGTTGGATAAATGCAAAGACAAACTTATTCCTCTTAAAGATATTGCGGAAGTAAGGTTTGGAATTAAAACCGGTATCAATGAATTCTTCTATCTCCAAACCCCCTCTCTTTCTCCCCCTTACCAAGGGGGAGAAAGAGAGGGGGTTATTTTCTGCAAGAACGCACGCGGCTGGGAAGGATTAATTGAAGAGAAATATCTTCGCGCGGTAATTAAGAGTCCTAAAGAATCCGAAAGTATTACCATTGATCCTTCAAAGTTGAAGAACAAAATATTTCTTTGCAATGAAAGCAAAGCTGATCTACGAAAGAACGGTGATAAGTACGCGCTTAAATATATTGAGTGGGGAGAGAAGCAGCGGACAAAAGACGATGTTTCCTGGATGGAAGTCCCTTCGGTGCAAGGGAGAACTTTTTGGTGGTCGATAAATATTAGAAAGTTTCCGCAAATTTTATGGACAGAAATGTATTTCGATTCCTTTAGAACCCTTATAACCGAAGAAGAAATATTAGAAAGCGATAAATTCTATGGAATCGAAACAAAGGATAATGCAAAATATGGTTTATATCTCAACTCAACTTTAGTAAATCTTTTCAGAGAGATAACCGCTTTCCAGTCTTTAGGAGATGGTGTTCTCAAAACTCCAGTTTATGAAGTTGAAAATTTATTAGTCCCTAAGATTTTACCAAACCTTTCGAAAAAAAGTGCAAGTAAACTTTTAACAAGAGAAATAAAATCAGTTCCTATCGAAGTAAAACAAAAAGACAGAATAGAACTTGACACAAAAATAATAGAAGCGCTTGGATTAGATGCAAAAATTTATCTACCGAAAATATATGCCGGCTTGTGCGAACTTGTAAAAGAACGGCTTGAATTGCCGAAGATGCGGAAGAAAAAACAAAAGGAAGAAGTTAAGTTTGCATATAGCAAAGTAAAGGAAGATGTAATTGAAGATTGTCTGCCGGATGGAAGAAGAAAATTTCCGCAAGACTTTTATACAAAAGGAAATTACGATGACCTTGAATTTGAAACACACACGACTAACGGCAAACCGCTAACACCGGATGCGTTCTTTAATAGATTCCAGATGAAAACGGAAGAAGGGGAAACCATTCTTGAACTTGACAGCGAAGCAAAAGCAGAATTTGCAGCATTGCTTTCACAGCAAAAAACATATCAAATAAAAATACCCGCAAAAGAAAAAACAGTTGAGCAGATACTAAAGAATTATCACGCATTTATCTCAACGCTAAAAGAACAACTAACGGCAAACGCCAAAGAAAAGCTCCACGATTGGGCGCTTGCGGAAAAAATGGCAAAAGAAATTTTGGAAGAGTTTGGGGTGGAGGAAGAGTAAAGCGAACGAAGAAGATGGTGTTGTTGCGGTAAAAAAATAACGACCTCAAAATAATAAACATGAATATAGAACCCCTACGGGGTACTGGTTCTTCGGGGTGTTTGTTTTTACAATAATATGACCTCGACGAGGTCAAAAATAAAAACACTGAAATTTTAGAGGGGTAGGCAAAGAATGCAAGAGCAAGAACTTTGAATCGTGAATTAAAACATCGTAGATGTTTAATTATGGTAATAACGTGTAACCCTAGAAAAACGATCCTCGTAGAGGATCAATAAAAGGAGCTATATATGAAACCAGGCGCATTTACTCAGCTCTATACTCATTTAGTATTTGCAGTAAAGTATCGAGAGCGACTATTAAGGAAGGAGATTAGAGGAGAAGTATTCAGCTACATCAGCGGGATAATAACAAATAGAAAACATAAATCCCTTATAATAAACGGAATGCCGGATCATATTCATATATTATTAGGATTAAATCCCAATGATAGAATATCAGATATTGTAGCGTGTATAAAAAGAGATTCATCTACATTTATCAACCAGAAGGATTGGTTCAGAGGAAAATTTCATTGGCAAGATGGATATGGAGCTTTCTCATATGGCAAATCACAATTAGATACTATTTACAATTATATTGCTAAACAAGAAATTCATCATACAAGAAGAACTTTCCGGCAGGAATATACTGAGCTGCTTCAAAAGTTTGAGATAGAATTTGATGAAAAATATTTGTTTGATTTTTTTGATTAACCGTGATTGACGATGTAAGAGTTTATAAATCCTCTACGAGGATTATTCGTTGTGAGTGCTTTGGTTTTTACAATAATATGACCTCTGCGAGGTCAAAAATAACAGTACGGAATTATAATGATAGAAGAGGGAAAACAACAACAAAAACGATTGAATATGTGTTAAAACATCGTAGATGTTTAATTATGGTAATAACGTGTAACCCTAGAAAAGCGATCCTCGTAGAGGATCAATAAAAAGTAAGTGAAAAGTTTATAAATCCTCTACGAGGATTATTCGTTGTGAGTGCGTTGGTTTTTACAATCATATGACCTCTGCGAGGTTTGGGGCAAAACACATAGCTAATAAATTTTTGGAAAGAAGATTATGGTAAGGTGATTAAAATGGAAAAATTATTTCTAATTCTGTTGGCTCTTCTCGGCTTGGCGGCATGCAATAAAGAATTAGTCTCGGAAGCTCCCCCGCAAACTCCGTACGAATTATGGCGTTCAAAAAATCTTCGTGATTATACAATTGATCAGGTGCGAACTTGCTTTTGCCCCGATGCCGGAGATGCAGTGCGGATTACCGTACGATCGGATACGATATTCAGCTTAACAAAAGTTTCAGATGGGAGCGTGGTAACAAGTCCATATTATTACACTGTAGATTCATTGTTTGGAATAATAAAGAATCCTAACGGTGATTCATTAGTAGTGAGATATAATTCCATCTATGGATTTCCTGAATATCTTGATATAAATCCGCAACAACATCCGGTTGATGGCGGTGCACTTTATGAAACATCGAATCTTAGGAAAGAATAAAGTGTGGTCTAAAAACAGAAACTTAAAAGGAGTGATCATTATGGCAAAAAGATATTGTTCATTATTCTTGGTTCTTTTACTTGTTAAGTCAATTTATGGTCAAGGGACGGCGCTGCCATTCTTAACCATTCAACAATCTCCGCTTTTAATTGGCGCCGGAGGGATAGGAGCGGCAATTCCCATGAATGATGCAACCGGATTTTATTATAATCCGGCACAGCTTGGAAATTTTGCCCGCGAGAATAATTTCTCCCTCTTTTTTATGCCGCAAAAAACACAATGGATGCCAAATTTAGGTCGGGATTTATCGTTCAACTCATTTGGTGTTTCGGTGGGCTATAATTTTAAAAAGCACAATAATGATCTCCCTTTGGCAATCGGTGTTGGATATCTTAACGACAAATTTTCTTACGGCGAATTTGTAAGAACGGGTCCTGATAGCCCCGAACCTATAGGGACCTACGAAAGCTACGATAAGTTTGACTGCATTAGCATTGGTGCTGGATATGGTGATCTTGTTAGGTTCAATCTTGGTGTGTCTGTCAAGTCGTATAACTCTAATTTTAGTGATTCTCCAACAGAACAAGAGCCTGGTACAGGTGCTACTGATGGAACAGCTTTCGATTTTGGAGCAATGCTTGTAACTCCAATTTCAGAGTTATTATTGAAAAACCATAAAATTAATCTTGCCGAAGAAACATTTCTGAAACCAAAAATTGATTTTACACTTGGTTATTCAATTTTAAACATCGGTAAAGAAATAAGCTATGCCGACCCGGCACAAAAAGATCCATTGCCAAGAACGGCAAGAATTGGATACTCACTTAATTTTGGACTGAACATTGTTTGCGCAACGTGGCAGATGGATGCAATTGATTACTCATTTACCGCTGAAGCAGACGATATTTTGGTGAAAAGAAATCCTGACAATGGGTCTTATGAATACGATGATATTTTTGGAGCGATTAGTCCGGTGAAACATTTAATTGCACTCAAAGGGGATGAAGCGGTAGTTGTTCACCGGGGACATATTTTGCGGCTGTTTGAAACGATTATCGTTACTTCAGGCAGATTTAACACACGCACACCCGCAGGAATGAAATCAAACGGTCTTGGTTTTTCATCGGAAGGAATAATGAAACTCTATAGCGCGTTTGCTGATAATCCCATAATAAGTTATGCAGCAGATCATTTTGTGGTTGAATATTACGATGTGAATAGTTTTGCCGATTCGTTTTTGGAGACAAATTTTAAAGGATTAGTTCTAAATATTAAAGGTATTGAACTGTGATCTGTTAGTAGGATTAGGTGGCGTTTGATTTAGACTTAATCATCTGTCAACTCAGAACCTAATGGAATAACTCCTATGGTTGAGCACCAAATCGTTTAATACTGTAGCGTTATTCATTACTGTCATTCATCATGGCAAGAATCTTGTTGGTTGTATTAACGTTTCTTACAGTCATTTCTTTGTATTCTTTTCTTGCAGAAAGTTTTATCATAACTGATCTGGTTATTGAAGCCATGTTTGCCGACCAATACAAAACCCCATTAAAATAAGAAAGCTGTTCAATTTCTTTCTTAATATCGAATTTTGTTAATATGTCTTTTGAATTAATGGTGCTGCTTAAGAAGATCACATTATGCTTCCAGTTAGGGTCACTAAAAATTTTGGGGAAATGAGCAACAGTGTTTTCCATTTCATTTTTTGATCTGACTAAAACTTTTGCCTTGTAGTCATATTTCGTTGAAAGAGCCTTCTCAATTTCAATTTCAATTTTATTTTTGTCAATGACGGCAGTATGAAAAATTACATTCCCGCTTTGGATGTAAGTTCTGACTGATTGATATCCGATCCTCTCGAACTCACCCCTCAAAGTTTCCATTTTAATAATATTGTTCCCACCAACATTTATTCCTCTTAAAAAAGCAACATACTGTTTCATGTTATTCAAATTTATTTCTTTCGTCGTAGTTTATAACTTTTACATATTTAATTGATTTATCTTTTATGCAGTTTTCATAGCTATTTTTATAAGGTGACTTGTAAAATTCGTTGTAAAAAATATCAACTATTGATTAACTAAGCAAATAAAAAAAAACTTTATACCTAACCCAAAAGTTAAAGCGATAGGGTTTTAAATGCTCTTTTTTGATACTACTTAATTCAACATAGAGCAGGTTGACGAAACATCACTAAGTATTGTTTGATAATATGCATGTTTTTTGAATATGAATTCATCTTATGAGGCTATTTGTCTCTTTTCCCTTGATAATTTGCGATAAAATATTAAATTGCCAAAGAAAATTTTATAAATATATTCATTTCCCTTAATAGATTAGGAAATCAAGTTTAAAACACCGGGTTTGCTCAATTTTTTCCTACGAAGAGATTTTTAAGATAGAATTGCTAAACAGGAGTAAGAAAGATGTCAATATTAGATGAAACACAGAAAGAATTTGAAATGAGCAGCTACGCTCCTTTGAAGCAGGGGATGTATGACCCTGCCTTTGAGCATGACGCATGCGGTATGGGTTTTGTTGCCAATGTTAAGGGAAGAAAGTCAAGATCCATAATTGACAAAGGTCTGGACATTTTAAGAAATCTTGAACACCGCGGCGCAGTTGGTGCAGATCCAAATACTGGCGACGGGGCAGGCATTCTAATCCAAATGCCGGATGAATTTATACGCAAAGTCGCCGCTGAAAAAAATATTATTCTTCCAGCTGAAGGGCGTTATGGGGTTGGTGTTACATTTCTTCCGCACAATGCTACGCTAAGGAAAGCAGTAGAAAATATTATTGAAAAAATTGTAATAGATGAAGATCAAAATTTTTTGGGCTGGAGGGATGTTCCCATCAATCCATCTATTCCCGGGAAAGGGGCACGAGCTACCCAACCTTTTATAAGACATTGTTTTATCGGCGCTAATAAAAAAAATATTGATCAGGATGCATTTGAAAGAAAACTTTATTTGATCCGACGCATAATTGACCAGCGGGTTCGGGCGGAATTAAAGTTGGACAGAAGTAAATATTATGTCCCTTCTTTTTCAAGCAAAATTCTTATTTATAAGGGAATGCTTCTTGCCCCACAGATATTAGCGTACTATAAGGACCTTAACGATCCTGATATGAAATCTGCTATGGCTATGATTCACATGAGATTTTCCACAAATACATTCCCCACATGGGATCTTGCTCATCCGTTTAGAATGATCGCTCACAATGGTGAGATAAACACTTTACGAGGTAACAAGAATTGGATGGCCGCGCGGCAGCATGTTATGGAATCACCTTACTACGGCAAAGATTTAAGAAGAATGCTCCCGATCATTATGGAGGGACAGAGCGATTCAGCTACCTTTGACTCCGTACTCGAACTTCTTGTCATGAGTGGAAGAAGTCTCCCCCACGCAATGATGATGATGATTCCTGAAGCATGGTCAAAAAATGATCTAATGGACCCTGACCGGAGAGCGTTCTATGAATACCATGCAACAATGATGGAGCCGTGGGATGGACCAGCTGCTGTGGTTTTTACGGACGGGAATATTATAGGAGCAACTTTAGACAGAAACGGTTTAAGACCATCCCGCTATGTTGTTACAAAAGATGATCTTGTAGTTCTTACTTCAGAGGCTGGTACTTTTAGTGTGGATGCAGAAAATGTTGCTGTAAAAGGAAAACTTCAACCGGGTAAAATGTTTATCCTCGATTTAAAACAGGGAAGGATTATTACCGATGAAGAGATAAAGAAAGATATCGTTACCCGCCAGCCTTACAGAAAATGGGTGAAAGAAAACATGATCAAACTTGATTATCTGCCTACCCCAAACGATATTTATAAGGTAAATTACGAAACTCTTCTTATTCGGCAGAGGATATTCGGTTATACAAAAGAAGATTTGATGAAGGTTATGCTCCCAATGGCTTCCTCTGGGCAGGAGGCAATTGGTTCGATGGGGAATGATGCAGCGCTTGCAGTTCTTTCGGATAAACCGCAAATGCTATTCAGATATTTTAAACAACTATTTGCTCAGGTCACAAATCCACCTATTGATTCTCTTCGTGAAGAACTCGTGATGGAATTAACTACATACGTGGGACCAGAGCAGAACCTTTTAGATGAAACTCCCCAACATGCACATCGTCTTGAGTTAGAGCATCCATTATTATCAAACTCACAAATGGAGAAAATAAGATTTATTGCGAAAGGGCATTTCAAGTCAATCACCATTTCGCTCTTATTCGACCCGTTTGTTCGGCATGATATGCGCGAACGTTTGGATCAGATCTGTCAGGAATCGGTTGAGGCTGTGAAAACCGGAATTTCGCTAATAATTCTTTCTGATAAAGGAACGGACAGAAGCCATGCGGCAATTCCTTGTTTATTAGCTACATCAGGAGTCCATCATGCGTTATTACGAGCCGGCTTAAGGACCAAAACCGGGATAGTCGTTGAAAGCGGGGAGCCGAGAGAAGTTCATCATTTTGCGTTGCTTTGCGGGTACGGCGCTAATGCAATTAATCCTTATGTCGCTTACGAAACGCTTGCCTATTTAACTGATTATAAATTTCTCCCTGAAGGAATGGATTACAAAATCGTGAATAAGAATTTTGTTAAAGCGGTAAGTAAAGGACTCTTCAAAATTTTCAGCAAGATGGGAATAAGTACACTTCAATCATATTGCGGTGCACAGATATTTGAGGCTGACGGATTGGATAGCGAAATCGTAGAAAAATATTTTACAGGTACGCCAACAAAAATTGAGGGTTTGAGTCTCGAAATGCTTGAGGAAGAAACAATACGCCGGCACATGCACGCGCTTGATCCACAAATTGATCAAAGTTCACTCGATGTAGGAGGTTTGTATCATTACCGCGGAGATGGTGAACATCATCTTTGGAATCCTCTTACAATTTCTAAACTTCAACTGAGTACGCAAAGAAGTGATTACAAAACATTTAAAGAATATTCCGAACTCATAAATAATCAAAATAAAAAAAGAGTAACTCTAAGAAGTTTGTTTGATCTGGATACTTCAGGAATTCAAATTCCGATCGAGGAGGTAGAACCAGCGAGCAAAATCGTAAAAAGATTTTCTACCGGTGCTATGAGTTTCGGTTCGATCTCACGCGAAGTACACACATCACTTGCTATTGCGATGAATCGCATTGGAGCTAAATCAAACACAGGTGAAGGTGGTGAAGAACCTGACCGATTTGTAAAACTTCCGAACGGCGATAGTTTAAGATCAGCTATTAAGCAAGTTGCCTCAGCGCGTTTTGGAGTCACCGCAAATTATCTTGTTAATGCGGATGAACTGCAAATTAAAATGGCTCAAGGTGCGAAGCCCGGTGAAGGGGGACAGCTCCCAGGATATAAAGTTAATAAAGCCATTGCTAAGGTAAGATACAGCATTCCGGGAGTGACGTTAATAAGTCCGCCTCCGCATCACGATATTTATTCGATTGAAGATTTAAAGCAGCTAATCTTCGACTTGAAAAATATAAACCCAAGTGCACGGATAAGCGTAAAACTTGTATCCGAAGTCGGTGTTGGAACTATTGCAGCAGGTGTTGCAAAAGCTCACGCTGACCACATCCTCATAAGCGGGCATGACGGCGGAACCGGCGCCAGCCCTCTCTCCTCAATTCATTATGCCGGTTCTCCTTGGGAGTTGGGATTAAGTGAAGCGCATCAAACTTTAGTACTTAACGGACTGCGTGACAGAGTTTGTCTTGCAACTGACGGACAATTAAAAACAGGACGCGATGTGGTAATTGCCGCACTGCTTGGTGCGGAAGAATTTGGTTTCGCCACAGCGCCGCTTGTTACACAAGGTTGTATCATGATGCGCAAATGCCACCTAAATACTTGTCCTGTTGGTGTGGCTACCCAAGATCCCGTACTGCGTAAGAAATTCAGTGGCAAACCTGAATATCTTGTTAATTTTATGTTCTTTATTGCGGAAGAAGTTCGTGAATTGATGGCCGCGCTTGGATTCAGAACGATAAATGAAATGGTTGGTCAAACTGATAAAATAATCCCTATGAGAATGAACGATCACTGGAAAGCGCGTGGCATTGATCTTTCAAAACCGTTGTTCAAGCCAATTCCATTATATGATACGAACTTATTTAAAACTCAAGAGCAAAATCACGGACTTGAAAAGCAACTCGACCACGAACTCATTAAAGAAGCGATGCCTGCACTTGAGAAAAAGACCCCTGTATTCATTAAATCAAGAATTAGAAATATCAACCGCTCTGTCGGTACGATGCTTTCGAGTGAAATTGCCAAAAGATACGGTGACGAGGGATTGCCTGACGGTACAATTAAAATACAACTGCGCGGAACTGCCGGGCAAAGTTTTGGAACTTTCCTGGCAAAGGGAATTGAACTTGACCTGACAGGAGAGTCTAATGATTATACCGGTAAAGGACTTTCCGGAGGGAGATTGATTGTAAAAATTCCGTTGAAGGTTACATTTGATGCTGCTGAAAATATTATAGCGGGAAATACATGTTTGTACGGCGCAACAAGCGGAGAAGCTTACATCAATGGGATTGTTGGTGAAAGATTTGCCGTACGCAATTCGGGCGCTAATGCGGTTGTTGAAGGAGTTGGTGATCACGGTTGTGAATATATGACGGGTGGAAGAGTCGTTGTCATCGGAAAAACCGGAAGGAACTTCGCCGCAGGTATGTCCGGTGGAATCGCCTACATTTGGGATCGTTCGAAGGATGCGAATAAATATATTAATCATGATATGGTTGACGTTGAATATCTTGTAAATGAAGGCGATGTTTCGGAAGTTCTCGGTCTTATTCAAAAACATTTTGAATATACCGGCTCGAAAAGAGCCGAATACATTTTACAGCATTGGGAAAAAGAAAAAGATAATTTTTGGAAGATAGTTCCGGGTGAATACAAAAAAGCATTAGCAAGCATGGAGAAAGATGAAGCCGCAAAAAAAACTTTAGATAATGATTTAGTTTTAGACGAGGTACACCATGGGTAAACCAACCGGATTTATGGAATTTGAGAGAGCGGTTTTGAAAAAAGAAAAAGCCGAAGAGAGAATAAAACATTTCAAAGAATTTGAATCCGTTTTTACAAGAGAGGAAACTAAAATTCAAGGTGC
Organism: Ignavibacteria bacterium CG1_02_37_35; assembly: GCA_001871325.1. Classification (GTDB taxonomy): domain Bacteria; phylum Bacteroidota; class Ignavibacteria; order Ignavibacteriales; family Ignavibacteriaceae; genus UBA1563. The sequence continues at coordinate 6,652 of MNVA01000117.1, read as the reverse complement.
AAGATGCATGGATTGCGGTATTCCTTTTTGCCACGGCGATACCGGATGCCCGGTAAAGAATTATATTCCCGAATGGAATGACTTGATCTACAACGGACACTGGAAAGAAGCCCTTGATAATCTTCATACCACCAACAACTTTCCTGAGTTTACAGGAAGACTTTGCCCGGCACCGTGTGAGTCTGCCTGTACGCTCGGTATAAATGAAAAACCAGTCTCGATTAAAGCAATTGAGCGAACGATAATTGAAAAAGGATTTAAAGATGGACATGTAAAACCAAGGAAGCCGCACGTTTTAAGCGGTAAAAAAGTTGCAGTTGTCGGTTCTGGCCCATCAGGGTTAGCTGCGGCACAACAGCTTGCTCGTGCCGGGCATACGGTTACGGTGTTTGAAAAGAATGAGCGTCCCGGAGGTTTACTTCGATATGGAATTCCGGATTTCAAAATGGAAAAAAGTATTTTAGAGAGAAGACTTAAACAAATGGAAGCCGAAGGAGTTCAGTTTAAAACAAAAATTAATGTCGGCAGAGATATTCAGGCAAGAGAGTTGATCGAAAAATATGATGCGCTTATACTTGCCGGTGGTTCGGAAAGACCCAGAGATATTCAACTTCCGGGTAGAGAATTAAACGGAGTTTATTTTGCGATGGAATTTTTAACCTTGCAAAATAAGATCAATGCAGGAGAAAAAGTCGGCACGGTTATTAATGCAAAAGGCAAAAATGTTGTTGTGCTTGGCGGTGGTGATACCGGTTCAGATTGTGTCGGAACGGCAAACAGACAGGGGGCTAAGTCAGTCACCCAGCTGGAAATAATGCCGATGCCTGCAGAAGTGCGTCCTTATAATACGCCGTGGCCATATTGGCCCCTAATTATTCGAACTTCTTCGAGCCATGAAGAGGGTGTAGTGAGAAGATGGAGTGTCAATACAAAAGAATTTAGAGGGAACGAAAAAGGGGAACTTACTGCCTTACTCTGTACTGAGGTAAATTTTGAAGACGGAAAATTTATTGATGTACCGAAGAGTCAATTTGAACTTCCCGCCGAATTAGTTTTGATCGCTGCGGGTTTTCTTCATCCTGAGAAAAAAGGATTAATTGATGAACTTGTTTCTTTAGGTATGGCGTTGGATCCGCGCGGAAATGTTAAGGCTGAATTCGGAGAAGATGAAGATAATCACGACAACAGGGTTGGGAGTAAACGGGCACATGAAACATCTCTTTCAAAAGTTTTTGCGTGCGGTGATATGAGAAGGGGGCAATCCCTGGTAGTTTGGGCGATTGCTGAAGGACGAAAATGCGGCGCGTCAGTTCACAAATATCTGACTGAAGTTACTGCGGATGAATCAAAGTAACGGCGTCTGATTGTTAAGGATTGGTGAGTAAATCATCTGCCACAGTAGCAAATTAAACAATCAACTTAATCAGCATCATAATAGTCTCTTGGAGAATCGCTATTGCTACCATGTTAAAGATAATTGAATATCAAAGTGAAGATTATTTGTATTTCACTTCATTCATGCAACTAATATATTTATTCAATAAATCATTTCTAATTCCGACCAACCAGAAAGGGAATGTGCTGCAAGAACAAATTACGCTAAAGCGGAATACTAAATAATATCATCCTAATTTATGGGATGATTTTTTCGTTCAGGTATCTCCTTCATGATATTGCTGATAATGAGAGAGAAAGATTAAGTAACCAATTCTGTCTCTTGCGCAAGGTAACTGAGGAAGTTACCTTAGCGCCTATTGATGTAAATTTGCCCAAATTTTACTCATGCTTGAAGTTAGATAAAAATCGGAGAAGATGATTAAGATTATGAGCAAGATCAAAGCACTACGTGTTGATTTTGCCTCCAGAAACGGAGTAATAATTACCCTATTCATAATTACTGGTTTCGCGGTCAATATATTTTTCGCCAAAAAGCGTTTCCTCTTCATCTTCAAAGAAAAATTTTTCACCAAAAGCCGGTTTTAAATCACTCATCCAGATAGCATTTTCATCATATTTCGCGAAGAAGGGACGAGCCACCCAATCCGGATTCCGTCCCTGCAAAAATCTAAGCACAAAAACTTTCTCATGATTAACTTCGCCGACGCCCAAAAACTGAACTTTTCCCGGAGAGCAAGACATGCTTGGACCCCGCACTGTGCGACAAACTCCGCTTACATTTTGATATGCTTTCCGCCAGATTTCCCAAGCCTCCAACAATGTTACAGCAAAATAATGCTGCGCCCCGGTATCCCTCGGAACAAACATATAATAGGGGATACAATTAAAATTTACCTGATTCCGCCACATTTCGGACCAGATTTCTGCTTTGTCGTTAATATGTCTCAGAATTGGAGATTGTGTTCTGATCTGCGCACCAGTGTTCCTAATCCTTTTGATCGCTTTTTGAACTGCCGCAGTTGCCAATTCTCTTGGATGACTGAAGTGCGCCATGATAGCTAAGTTGATACCTTTTGAAATTATCTTCTCAAACAAGCGTAAAAAGTCATCAGCGTCGTCATCTGTTAGAAATTTATAAGGCCAAAAAGCCAACGATTTTGTCCCGATTCTGATTGTTTGAATATTCGTTTTTTTATAATCATAAAGGAAGGGTTCTATATATTTTTCAAATACTTTGAAACTCATGATCATCGGGTCACCGCCGGTAAAAAGAATGTCAGTTGCTTCGTGATGTATTTCTAAATATTTAATCAATAATTCGGTTTCTTTCATCGCAAACTTTAGCTCATCCATTCCCACAAATTGAGGCCAGCGAAAACAGAAAGTGCAATAACTGTGGCAGGTCTGGCCTGAACTTGGAAAAAATAAAACTGTTTCTCTATATTTATGCTGCGTTCCTAAAAGTTCTAAACCTTCAACTTTTGGGATATTTTGCTCCCTTTGTCCGGCGGGGTGGGGATTAAGTTCAAGTCTGATTTCATTGCTGATATTTTTATGAAACTGCTTATCCGAAGATTGTACTAAGGCTTCAGCCATTTTATTAAAATGATGTGGCAGTAACATCTCTTTTTGTGGGAAGGTTAGATGAAAAATGGGATCATTTTCGTAATCATCCCAGTCAATTAGCTCATCAGTAACGTAATTACTTACTTTGAATGGAAGAACGGAGCCGACGACTTCGATACTAGATTTTTTTTCAGCAGATATTTTTTCTATTTGAGGAAGAGTTAAATAATTGCTGAGAGAATATGCTTTGTATTTCATGGTCTCTTTTCCTTTTTTAGTTTATTTCACAAAATGATTTTTGGAAAATGAAGCTAATTCAGTTTCCAGGCAGAGAAAATCCCGGCACAACCTATGAAATATAAAACCCTCACCGAATTAAATTGTTGCCAGGTGCAGGCGATGATTATTTTTTGCAAACATAAGAAAAATCTTCAGAAATTGCTAAATCGCTAGCCCGGATAAACCGGAAGCCGGAAATCACAAATACAAAATAATTTTAGATGAATGTTTGCATGAAAAACTCTTGCCAATTTCTTTTAATTCATTCATTCTATCGCTTTCTTTGCCTCAATTAATATTCTGCCAAATATTACAAGAATTTTAGAGTCAAAACACTACGTTTTTCCCAAATCCCGGCTTGGGGAAAAAGCTAAATGAGAAAATGAATGATGAGCATCGAACAAAGAATTTTGAATGATGAAGTTAAAATACGGATTGCATTCACGTCGAAATTCATATTTATTGAGCTAAAGCTCTTGGCTATTCAATTATAGCTTTTGTAGAACGTGACCTATCTAATTAGTATCTCACGTTACGCAAAAGTGAGAAATTATATTGTAAATCGAAGCGAAGCTTCGATAAAATGCTTGTTTTTTACGAAGCTACCGCTTCGTATTACAAATTCTGCGTAAGGTGACTTAGTATTATAGTTCTGGGTTCAATTAAAGATCATATTTTGAGTTTGCTTTCAGAGTCACCAACTCTCCTTTAAAAGTACCATAGCTTCCATCACCTTTGTGAATGACTTAACAGAAGTAACTCAAGAAAAATTCAGTTTTCCGTTTTTATTGGAAGTCAACGAGTTCTATTTGATTAACAATGAAATCATGCTATTTTTAACCAAACAGTTTTACTAAATCGGACTCTTGTCAACTCCTGTTTTGCAAGTTCAATTAATACTCTGGTCAAATCTTGCAAAATGTTCTCCCCGATTTTTTGAGGGCGGCGATAAGCAGTACAATATTTTGATTCTTAAAGGGATACGGTTTTAAAAAATAATTGTATAAATTTATTTTCGTAAAAGGAATTGATGTTGTAAAAAGGTTACTTGATGAGACAATAGTAAACGCGGCATGGCTAAAGTGTTATCACCTATTTAAAGGAAACTTTATGGTAAATAATATAAGATGGAAAATCGCCCAGCAATATGAGAAGGATTGGTGGGAGAAAAGGAGTTATTTTATTGATTTTGAATTTTACAAGAATTTTGCTGAAGATTTGTTGGAATTTGGAAAGGAGCTGCTTGTAATCAATCAGGGTACTGTTGTTCTGGAAATTGGAAGCGGTGCCGGAGGAATCTTGACCTATCTTACAGACAGTAACTATAGATATGCCATTGACCCTCTTGAAAGTTTTTATTCAAGCGTTCCGAGGTTTGTCAGCCAAAGAGATAAACACGTCAAATATCTTTCGGCGAAAGGAGAAGATTTACCCTTCGAGGATAAAAAGTTTGATTTGATAATAATGGATAATGTGTTGGATCATTGCGACAATCCGGAAAAGGTTATGAAAGAAGTAAAAAGAGTAGTAAAGGATAAAGGCATAATATTTTTTAAGCAGAACACCTATCATACTTGGGGACAACTAGTGAGGTTCTTAATGGAAAGATTTCAGATTGATAAAGGCCACCCCTTTACTTTTGCTAAGAAGGACTTGTTACGAATTATTCACCACAATGATTTGAAGTTGATGAAAGCTAAAAGATCAGGTTACTTCTTCACATGGAAAAAAGAACTAATGTCTTCTGGCTTTAACAACAAGATGAAGGCTATCCTGTTTGCAACCAGAGATAAAATTACCTATGTATTACAAAAAGATTAATACCGGCTCAAGGGTAGTTCTGTGATCTTTAATACGGTGTAATCCAAAACGAAAATCCTTATTCGCTGTACAAATAATATTTCTCCGAAAGTTTTCTAAACGTAGGTACGTCTTTCAGAAGAAAGGATTGAATATCTTCATACTTCAATCGCTTAGAAAAAAGCTCTCGAATTTTTGATGTTCCGCAAACTTTATCAAACATCCCAAAGCGTGAAGTTTTCCCTAATTTAAAAGGATTTTTCTCAGGATACATTTCATTATGCACTTCTAAAAACAAAAATTGCATACTCATCAAATTCACTTTCGCATAATCTTTTATATGTAACTGAACGCCATGCAAAGTGCTGTCTTTATGCTTACCGTAAAAAGGTTTAAAAGTAATCGGTCGGAAAATGATCCCCTCCAAATTTAAAGCGTTCATTTTTTGTGCGAGCAATTCGCCGTCAATCCATTCCGCAGCAAATGTTTGAAAGGGAATAGTATACCCAACGCCTTCGGAAATAAATCCGAGTTCACCTAAAATTCCCGTGGCAACGTAATACTCGGGAGTTTCTTTGTAAGGAATATGCGGGGAAGTCGGAATCCATTCCAAACCGGTCGCAGCAAAGTTCATTTCTCTTTTCCATCCTCGCATTGGGATTACGGTTAAATCACACTTAATTTTATCTTTCAACATTCCTTCGCCATTGATAAGATTAGCGAATTCTCCAAGCGTTAATCCGTGCACATAGGGAATTTTATATTGACTGACGAATGAATAAAAACCGTCTTCAACAAGATTGCCTTCTATTTTAATTCCGCCTAAAGGATTTGGACGATCAAGTACAACAAAAGGAATATTATTCTCTGCGGCGGCTTCCATTGCCAAACCAAGTGTGCTTATAAACGTGTAGGAACGGCAGCCAATATCTTGAATGTCGTACACAAGCAACTCAATATTACTTAACATTTCCTTTGATGGTTTTCTTGTTTTACCGTAAAGTGAATAAACAGGAAGGTGAGTTTTTGGATCAACGTAAAAATCTACTTCTGTACCGGCGGAAAAATCTCCACGTACTCCGTGCTCTGGACCATAGAGTGCAGTTAACTTACATTCTTTCGATTCAAATAAAATATCTATTGTAGATTTTAGTTTTTTATCTACGCCAGTTGGATTAGTAATTAATCCTATACGTTTTCCTTTCAGCACATCAAAACCCCTTTCTTGCAGAACATCAATTCCAAGTTTTACTTGAAGTTGAGAAAGAAGAAACTGTGATGAGAAAAGTAAAAGCGAAATAAATAAAACAAATTTAGATTTTTTCATAAAAGATTTTCTCGTGTTGACATTTGTAATTCATAATCTGGCAGAGCCAGAACTAAATAATTTGTAATCATCGAATGAAAGAATGAATGGTTGCATGACTGAATGAAAAACATTCATCCATTCATTTTCATTAAGTCATTCTTTCGCTTTATTTATCATGTTAATATTCTGCCAAATATTACACGAACTTTACTGATAAGGTACTACGTTTTTCCCAGGACCATGCTTGGGAAAAAAGCTAAAGGAAAAAATGAATAATGAATATCGAACAAGGAATTTCGA
>MNVA01000184.1 GCA_001871325.1 Ignavibacteria bacterium CG1_02_37_35 | reverse complement strand
TGCCACCGGTTTACCGCAATTATAACAGTGAGCAATGCCAACGCGAGCGTAGAGAAGTCGCAGGTAATCATAAATTTCAGTTACCGTGCCAACCGTCGAACGGGGATTTCCCGAAGAGGCTTTTTGTTCAATTGAAATTGCGGGACTTAACCCTTCGATCGAATCAACATCAGGTTTTTCAAGCATATCAAGAAATTGTCGTGCGTAAGCGGAAAGGCACTCAATATACCTCCGCTGCCCTTCCGCATAAATTGTATCGAAAGCGAGAGAAGATTTTCCCGAACCCGAAAGCCCGGTAATTACCGTAAAACTGTTTCGCGGAATTTCAACATCAATATTTTTTAGGTTGTGCTGCCGCGCCCCCTTAATAATTATTTTTTCTGTTTCCAATATTTTCGTAAGTCTCTATTTTTAAAGAGTTATTTTAGTAATCATTATTTTGATAAACAAATTTTTTCTTAACAAATGTTACAATCATCTAATTCATCACAACAAATTACGATAGTTGAAGGTTTCAACGAGTATATTTTTAAAGAAAAAGGCTCTGTTTTTATTGGACAAGTCTTCCCTAGTACAGACAGCACTGAAGCAAAAAACAGCCTTAACAATGTGAAGAAGAAGTATTATGACGCTTCACATCACTGCTATGCCTTCAAATGCTCTAACGGCGATTCCAAGTTCAGTGATGATGGTGAACCCCAGGGATCTGCGGGAATTAGACTTCTCAACGCCATTACGCATTTCAATTTAACTAATGTTTTGGTGGTTGTCATCCGTTATTTCGGCGGAACAAAATTAGGTATCGGTCCTTTGGGGAAAGCATATTATTTTACTGCTTTGGAAACGCTTGATGGCAGCTCAAAGGTTGTTAAGTACCCCGCTCAAAAAGTTACGCTAACATTTTCTTTTGAAATGGTTAATGCTGTTTATAAGCATTTAGCCGAACACGAAATAAAGATTACCGGAACCAGCTATTCCGATAATATTTCTCTTTCAGTAGTGATTCGGGTTGAAATTCTTGAGATGATAAAGAAAACGTTAACAACAATTACCAGTGGACAATTAGAATTTGTGGTAAAGCCTGGAATGGTTTTTATTTAATCCGTTTTAAATGATTCTGATAGATTTTTACCCACTCCAAATCATTCAATAAATTTTGAAAGTTCGCAAACGCTTCAGTAGTTAAGAACAAATATTTTTCTTCGAAACCATCTTTCACGTTTTCCGCTTCAGTTGCAAGAAGAATTTTCAAATTGGAGGTGATCTGTTCCATATTTTCTGATAAATCTTTTTTGAGCTGTTCCAAATTTTTTATTTCCGGGTTTGTTTCAGTTTGTTGAAGAACACGAATTAGTCCTCGCACATATTTTGCCGAAAACGCAATTGAAAAAAATAATTCTTCCTGTAATGAATTAAATGCAGTTGATACAAGTGTTTGTAAATCAGATTTCACCAATAATTTCATTTTAGAAAACTTTTCAACTTCATCACAAAAAAGTTCCGGACTTTCTATCACTTTTTTTTATTCCGTTTGCCGGTCTTTACAGCTAGCCCAATTCCATCGCCAATTGTTAAAATAGCGGAATATAAATTTTGCTGATTTAAAAAAACTTTGTTAAACTCTCTTATCATTCTTGTAGAAGTTTTATATTGTTTCGGAACGTGCGAAGCCGCTGCAAATCCATGCCACAAAAGATTATCAACAAAGAGCGTTCCTTTTTTCTTTAGAAGCATTAAGGAATAGTCAAACAATCGCTTGTAGTCTTCTTTATCTGCATCAAGAAAAATGAAATCATATTTTGAAGAAAGATTCGGCATAATCTCAAGTGCATCGCCTTTGTAAAGAGTAATTTTTTCCGAGAAACCGGATTTGCTGATATTTTCTTCCGCAAGTTTTATATTGTCTTCACTTTTTTCGATGGTGTGCAGCATTGCTTTATTCGAAAGGTTGCGCGCGATTCTAATTGATGAATATCCAATTGCCGTTCCAATTTCCAAAACTCTTTTCGGTTTGCTGAACCGAATCTGTAACTCAAGAAATGCTGCTGCGTTGCGATCAAGAATTGGAATACGATTTTCAACCGCGAACGATTCCATTTCAAGAATTAATTTATTTTCTTCATTCCGGAATCCATCCAAATAGTGAAGTTGCTTTACATCTATCATTTTGTTATCCATAATTGTTACTTTTTTTAACAACACTTTTTCATTTCCCGGAATGTCCGAATCCCCCTTCGCCTCTATGGCTGTCATTCAAGTTGGCTACTTCCGAAAATTTTGCTTGATATACTTTAGAAACCACAAGCTGCGCAATCCTTTCACCGCGAGAAATTTTATAATCATCTTCACCAAGATTAATTAAAATTATTTTCACTTCACCGCGATAATCCGAATCAATTGTACCGGGAGAGTTGAGAACTGTTATTCCCTGTTTGATGGCTAATCCGCTTCTTGGTCGAACTTGTATTTCATATCCCTCCGGAATTTCAACGGAGAAATTTGTGGGGATCAGACAAATCTTTCCTTGCGGAACAACGATTTCATCCTTTACTGCCGCTGCAATATCTAATCCCGCGCTGCCGTGGGTTGCATAGACCGGAAGCGGAATATCTGAAAACTCATCGGAGAGCCGCTTCACTTTAATTTTTATTTCATCCATTGTTTTTCTTTCTGATAAAAATATTTTTAATAATTAGCATTTCGTTTTTCGGAATGATATTCAAACCAAACAAACCGCCGATAAAAAGAATTAACAATAACGTTTTGTAAAAAAATTCGATCATTCCGAAAAATTGAATTGAGTAAAACAGAACTGCAATAATGGCTAAGAGGAAAAAAGTTTTACCGATCTTTCTCCATTCATAGTTTACGGGAAAATGTTTTTGCGAAACAAAGTAAAAACCGATTGCCATTGCGCTATAGCTAATCAACGTTGCGAGTGCAGCTCCGGTAATGTTGAAGATTGGAATCAGTAAAAAATTTGCGATGACATTTGTAATTGCTCCAATTCCCATCAACAAAGGAACGGATGAACTTTTTTCTTTAATATAAATCGCCGCCGTAAAATTGATATAAAATCCGTTAAACAAATAAGCTAATAAAATTATCGGAACGATAGGCAAACCGCTCCAATACGCTTGCCCGATTAACGAGTTCCCTCCGATAGAAAATTTTGCGATGTCGGTAATAAAAAGAGAAAGAAAAAGTAAAATCAATGTTCCCGCCACAGTAAAGAGTGTAAAGACTTTTGCGAATAATTCTTTCGCGTCTTTGTCTTTTGCATATTGAAGTGAAAACGGCTGCCACGCGTATTGAAACATCGAAACAAATAACATCATAAAAATTCCCAGTTTATAATTTGCCTGGTAAATTCCTAAAGTGGAGAGATCTGTTAAATGCTCAACAATAGGGCGGTCAATCACCTGCATAAACATTGCGGCAATTCCGCCGGGCAAATAAGGAATGCCGAATTTCATTAATCGTCTTAAAACAATTTTATCAATTTGTATTTTTAATTGGGAGAAAATGTCCGGCAGCAAAATCAAAAAGGTAACAACTGAAGCGATTAAATTGCTTATAAAAACTGCTTCTATTCCTTTCTTGAGGACTAAAATCAAAACAATATTTAAAACGATTGTCAATACTATATTTATAATTTTAATCGCTGAAAATTTTGCCGCCCGTCTTGCAACACGCAAATAAATAAAAGGTAAAGCCGAAAGCGCATCAAAGAGAAGAATGAATCCAGTTAAAATTAGCAAATGTTCATATTGAGCCGGGACAGCAAAAATATTGTTTATGAAATTTCCTGAAGCAAGTAATAAGCCCGTAAATATGCTTGATGAAATGAGAAGCGTTAAAAACGAAGATGAAAAAACTTTTTTCTTGTCTTCAAAATCATCCGAAGCGGCAAATTTTAAGTAAGCGGAATCTAATCCGTAAAGAAAAAAAATATTGAGCAAAGCGATGAGCGCGTAAAGATTTGTAACCACTCCATAATCTGCCGGAGGGAAAATGTTGGTGTAAAACGGAACGAGTAAAAAATTTAAAAACCTGCCAACCATTGTACTGATGCCGTACAATGCAGTGTCTTTTGTAAGCTGCTTAATTTTTTCTCTCATCGCTGCGGAAACTTTTATTCCTCCCTCCTTTTATTTTGCTTGATAAAAGGGAAGAATAATATCCATATAAAATTTAGGCGGGCGTGTAGGGCGTTTTGTTTCTGTTTTGATGAAAAGATGATCGGTAAATCCTTCCGCAACAATTTTCGTATCCGGGGTTGTCATATTTCTGATAACATAGTGAATCCTGAATTTAGGATCTGGAAGTTCCTTAACCATTGTTTCTATCTCAAGCAGGTCATCATAATGTGCAGGTGATTTATATTTAACCGATGCTTCAACCACCGGGAGCTGATAGCCTTGTTTTTCAACCTCGCTGTACGGCAGTCCGAGCGAACGTAATAATTCGGTTCTTCCGACTTCAAAATATTCAAGATATTTTCCATTATAGACGAACTGCATTTTGTCGGTATCGGCGTAACGTACACGAATTGTAGAAATGTGTTTGAGCATATTACTAAATTTTAAGCTGCGTCTTTAATATCTGGGATTAACTGCGACAAGACTAACTCAGCATTATAAATATCAATTAAAACAATTTGCTCGTCTTTAATTTCGATTGTAAATCCTTCTTTATTGATCACTCTATCGGGTATCCCGTGGAATTCTTTTTTTATGAACAAAATACTACCCGTTTCGCCATCAACTTTTTTATCAAAATCTTTTAATGTTATTTGCATTTCCATCTCCCATTCTTTTTTCTGTGTTCAATCGTTTCCATGTCAGTTCTATATACTGTGATTATTCTTTCTTCTAATTTATCCAAAACCATTGCAAATAAAATTTCGTTTATTGCAATTAGGTGAATAACACTGTTTTCGAGGAGGTCAAAACATGAGCAAAATTTGTTATTTAATTCTTTAAGAATAACTTCCTTTTCAAGTCCATAAATAGAAATTTTTAGTTCAGCATGTATTGTAAAATACATTTACTTTGCCTGCTATTCAATCCAAGCTCCCATTTTGCCGAATTTTTCGAGGCGCATATCAACTAATTTATCCGGTTTGAATTTTTCTAACTGCTGCAATTCTTCTAATAAAACTTTTTTCAAAATTGACGCGGCAAGCTCCGGGTCTTTGTGAGCGCCTCCGAGAGGTTCAGGCACGATCCGGTCAATAACTTTTTGCTCTAACAAATCCGGTGCAGTAAGCCTAAGCGATTCTGCCGCTTGTTCTTTGTATTCCCAGCTTCGCCATAAGATGCTTGAGCAGGATTCAGGACTGATGACGGAGTACCATGTATTTTCCAGCATTAAAATTCTATCGCCGATTCCAATTCCTAAAGCGCCACCGCTTGCACCCTCACCAACAATAACAACGATGATAGGAACTTTAAGCCTGCTCATCTCTAATAAATTTCTGGCGATGGCTTCCGCTTGTCCGCGTTCTTCGGCTTCGAGTCCCGGATAGGCGCCGGGAGTATCTATCATCGTAATAATAGGGCGATTGAACTTTTCCGCCAACTTCATCAAGCGTAAAGCTTTGCGGTATCCTTCGGGATTTGGCATTCCGAAATTTCTGTAAAGATTAGATTTTGTGTCGCGTCCCTTTTGGTGCCCGATGATCATTACTTTGTGTTCATCAATCTTGGCAAAGCCCCCGACGATCGCTTTATCATCCCCAAAAGTTCTGTCGCCGTGCAGTTCAATAAAATTTTGCGTCATCATGTAGATATAATCAAGCGTGTAAGGACGCTCCGGATGGCGAGCCAGTTGAACCCGCTGCCAGCGGGTCAAGTCCTTATAAATCGATTCCTTTAGTGTTTCCACTTTATCCTCAATTAATTTAATTTCACCGGCAATATCAAGGTTATCAGAAACTTTTTTCATTTCAGCTAATCTTGCTTCAAGTTCGTAAATAGGTTTTTCAAAATCTAAAATTGTCTTCGCCATAAATTATTTCCTTCCTGCCCTAAGCAAGAAAAATGTTTTGCTTAGTATTTCCAAATCGAGCCAAATGTTTTGATTCTTCGCATAAAATATATCCATTTTTTCTAAGTTTTCCTTGTTCTCGGCGTCTGTAAACCAAATACCGGTAATACCCCGCTTGCCTAAAAAAAGATTTGAAGTAACGTTCTCTTTCGGACCAACAAAACTAAGCTCTCCTTTTACCACTTTAGGAATTTCTAAAACAAAATCTGTTGTCGGTGAGTTTCTCTTCAATAGATTTTTTTTCAAAAAGAGGAAAGGATAAAGAGTGCACAGCATAAAAAGTCCGGCTGCTATATCGAAACTCCTTTTAATGAACCGATGCCCTGTCTGCGATATGTTATAGGTAATTTCAATAAAAGGGATATCCTCTAAAAGATAAACAGAAGATTTCCCGACGAGGAAATCGAGATTTGAACCTGCAAGTTTGAACTCAACATTTTCCTTTTGACAACCGGCAACCACACTCATCATTGAAGTATAGGAAACTTCTTCCGAAGGAAAAATCACTTCGCTTATTTTTTTTTCGTGAATTACTTTTTGAATATTCTGCAAACTACCAACCACTTCAAAAGCGCCAAAATGTTCGCCTATCTCTTTTCTCGTTTCTGAAATTAAGCCAATAATCGAATGATAGCTGGAGGATTTTTCTTTTAACTTTTTAGCGATTTCGAGAGAAGATTGCGTCGTTCCAACCACCAACGTTTTTACAATGGTTTTATCAACCCGCGACAACCCGATTTTGAAAATTACCCTGAACAGGATACGCCACCCACTTAGTAAAAAAAACAAGACGATAAAAGTTAAAAGAACTACCCCGCGACTGTAGGCAAAATCTTTGAAGAAATATGTGAGTGATGAGATTACAAAAAAACCTGATAAAAGTGCAGGGAAAATCCGCAATACCGGGAGAGCCTCCTTTTTATATGCCCCCGAGCTTGCGCTAACCAAAACTTGAACAAGCGCAGGAATGGTATAAACAATAAGATAAGTTGATTCGGGGAAACCACGCCATGTTCTAAAATTATAGTAAAGTTTTTCTGTTAAAAATAATGCAAGGTCAAAAAAAAGAAAATCTAATAGGAGCGCGATCATAGGAAGTTTTTGCTTCCCGAGAAACGCAAGGAGCTGCCGGAAAAGAATTGCACTCCGAAGGATAAGTTCCACCAATAACGACGAGGCGAAATGCTTTTTTACAAAGAGATGCATCGCGTTGTAAAAAATCTTTGTTTCGTCCAGACTGCTCCGTTTTGTGCTTTCCCCTTTATAATGAATGATGGTTGTCTCATGCACATAATATACTTTCCATCCGGTTTTTTGAACTCGGTAGCACCAATCTAAATCTTCACCATACATGAAAAACTGCTCATCAAGCCCCCCGATATTTTCAAAAACTTCACGCCTGACCATCATAAACGAACCTGAGATCGCATCAACTTCATAGGATTGATCCTCGTCCAAAAAAGTCAGATTATATCTGGCGAAAATTTTGCTCTTGGGAAACATTGTACTCAAGCCGCTTACCTTGCAAAAGGAAGTCCATGGACCCGGGAAACTTCTTCTGCATGCCAATTGCAACGTACCATCCGGATTAAGAATTTTGCATCCGATCATCCCTGCATCTTGATGTTCTTCGAAAAACTTAATCAACTTTTCAAAAGTATCTTCCTGAACAATAGTATCCGGGTTAAGCAGCAGTAAATTTTTCCCTTTCGCTATTCTCAACCCAAGGTTATTTGCTTTGCTGAAACCTAAGTTTTCCTCGTTTGAAATCAGAGTAACTTGCGGGAATTTATTACGCAGTAATTCAACGCTTCCATCATCGGAACCATTATCTACAACGATAATTTCAGAGGAAAGATTTGCAACCGCCTTAGATAGAGAGGTGAGGAGATTTTGTAAAAATTCTTTGACATTGTAATTGACGATGATAATTGAAAGATCCAAGTCAACTCATTTTATAATACATGAAACATACTTTGGATGCGAAGCTTCCATACTAAAAAGACTGCTTCGCGAACAATTTTTTTAGACATTTTAGAATGTCCCGAATGGCGGTCAATAAAAATGATCGGAACTTCGCAAAATTTATAGCCATTCTGAATGGCTTTGAAATTCATCTCAATTTGGAACGCATAACCGTTGGATTTAATTTTAGAGAGATTAATAGATTCTAAAACTTTTCTGCGAAAACATTTAAAACCGCCGGTCGAATCTGTGATCTTCATTCCAGTAATTAACCGCGTATATTTGTTTGCAAACCAACTTAACATCAAACGATGCATAGGCCAGTTAACGACATTTACACCGGTTTTGTATCTGCTTCCGATAACGAAATCACATTGCTCAATTGCATTTAAAAAGTTTTTAATCTCTTTGGGATCGTGAGAATAATCGGCATCCATTTCAAAGATGTAGTCGTAGTCACGTTTTAATGCATAGGCAAAACCTTCGCAATAAGCTGTTCCTAAACCCATTTTTTTTGCGCGATGAACAATATGCACTTTAGTATTGGTCTTGCAAATTTCTTCAATATATTTCCCGGTACCGTCAGGTGAATTGTCATCAACTATTAAAATTTCTAAATCCAGCGGATGACGTTCAAAGATATCCGGAATTAAACGCGTGATGTTGTTTAACTCGTTATAAGTTGGAATGATGATTAATGTTTTGGGCATAAAAAATTTTTCAGTTTTTAGTTGACAGTTAATGTATTAGCATTTACGGAAAAGTCAATTCCTAATTCCTAATTCCTCATTCCTAATTTAATCAAAATGTCCTTTCCCGAAAAGCATAACAAAGACTGTCCGGAACATTATTTTAAAATCCATCCGGAGCGACATATTTTCTATATAAAATAAATCGTATTTCAATTTCTCTTTAACGTCTTCCACAGACTCATCATATTTATGCTTTACTTGCGCCCAGCCGGTTATACCGGGGCGGACTTTCAATCTTCGTTTATAATAGGGAATTTCGAGCGATAATTTTTCGACAAAGAATGGTCTTTCAGGGCGCGGACCAACGAGACTCATTTCTCCTTTTAGAATGTTTATCATTTGCGGAAGTTCATCAATGCGAACTTTGCGGACAAACTTTCCAACGCGAGTGATGCGCGGATCATCTTTTGTTGACCAAACCGGACCCGTTAGTTTTTCGGCGTCCTGTTTCATTGAACGGAATTTATAGATGTTAAAAATTTTTCCGTTTTGTCCGCACCGTTCTTGTTTAAAAAGAACCGGACCTTTGCTGTCTAATTTTATAACAGCAGCAGTGATCAACATCAGTGGGGAAGTGAGGAGAAGTATGATGAGGGCAAAAATAAGATCAAGAAATCTCTTAACTTTAGCTTCCCAAACCGGCATTAATTGCGGGTTTATGTCAATGAGTGGAAATCCATAGAGCTGTGCAGTTCGTGCTTGACCACTCAAAATGTTGTATAAATCGGGAGCGATCTTTAATCCCACATTTTTGTTTTCACATTTTCCAATTATTTCAATTAACAAGTCTTCCGAAAACTTCATCAACACAATGATGATTTCTTGAATATGCAGTTCATCTATTTTTTGCGGAATACCAGCGACATTCCCCAGAACACTAATATTATTATACGACTTTTGAAAATTATCTTTATCAATAGTAATGTAACCAACTACATCAATGCCGAGCGCCGGATGCTTAATAATTTCATCATGAATTTCATTCGCTTTTTTATTAAATCCGACAAGCAGCGCATTCCTTCTCCCGACACCGTTGATTAATAATCTTCGCTGAAAACCACGAATGGCAAGTCTTCCGGCAGAAACAAAAAGGAAGAAGAAGCCCCAATAAAAGAAAATAAGAAATCTACTCTCCGATGAAACGCCGTGGGTGTAATCGTCAAATAATATTAAAAAGTAGAGGAGAAAAATGCCGACGAAACTTGCTTTGAATAACGTTGATAGTTCATCGAACCGCGAAAGTGCAAACCAGGTACGGTACATTCCGACGAAAGAAAAAATCAGCAGCCAATAAAAATAAACCACAAGCATGGGAAAAAGGAACTCAGGCATAACTAACAGATCAAAAATCCCCGAACTTATTCTAAAATGGAAGAACACAATCCACGCGAGATTAATAAAAAGGAAATCGGCGAGAAGTACTAATATTTTTTCAGTTTTTTTAGACATCTTCAATCAACATTTTCGAAAACCGCTCAATTATCTTTTTGCGGTCATAATTTTCAATTGCATATTTTCTTCCTGCTTTACCCAATGCCATAAGGTTATTTTTATGATCTGCCATCCATTCAATTTTCTCAGCAAGGTCTTTTTCGTTTTCCGGTTCACAATATACACCACAGTTAGATTTTTCTAAAATTTTTCGTGCTTCACCATCAACGCAAAGAATGACCGGAGATTCAGACGACATTGCTTCATAAAGTTTAGAAGGAATCGTAAAACGGAATAAATCGTTTTTAACTAAAGGAATTACTGTGACATCAAAAAGAGAAATATAATCGAGGATTAAATCGCGGTTCACAGGTGGAAGCAAAAGTACGTTTTTCAATTCGTAATTTTTTACTTCTTTCTCAAGAATCTCACGCTCAACACCATCTCCAATTATTAAATACGTTATTTCTGGATTGTTCAATGTAAGTTTGGCTGCATCTATTAGAAGTTTTAATCCTTGTGCACCTCCGATATTTCCAGCATAACCAATAACAAATTTTTTGTTGAGATTTAATTCATTTAGCAGTGTTTCTTTTTTTTCTCTTTTTACAACTAAGTCTGTGCGGACAAAATTGGGAACCCAAAATATCCTTTTTATGAAAGGGAATTTGTTTTTTAATTTTTGTTGAGTTACTTCTGTAACGGCATTAATAAAATCAGCTTTTCCATAAATAATTTTTTCAAATCCTTCAGCTAGGTTAATTGCAGTTTTGTTCTTCAAAAAACCAAGTTGAATCGCCGATTCCGGCCACAAATCACCGATATCAAAAATGAATTTACTTTTCTTAATCATCTTAATAATCATTCCGGAAATACCATTGAATAACGGTGGAGATATTGTTAAATGATAATCGATTTTTTTTACATTTAATAAAGCTACAAGGGTTGAAGAAAACGAAAATGATAGATAGTAAAGCATACGCGAAAAAAAACTACCACGATCAGAAGCATAAACAAAAGTGTTGTAAAGCGTAATTCCATTTTGATTTGACTTTTCAAATAGTTTATTCTTGGTTATTACTTCTTCTTTTTGAATTAAGTAACTTGGGAATGGAGAGATTACCGTAACGTCAAAACCGGCATCACGAAACTCTTCTGCAAAGCCCACACTCCTTTGCGAACCGCCACCAACTTCAGGGGGATAATATTGGGTAATAATTAAGATTTTTTTTTTCAACCAACTTTTCCCTTTTCAACCTCAAGAATTATTTCCCCAATCCCTTCTGTAATCATTTCCCACGAATAATGGGTAATCACTTTCTTTCTCTCTTCCTTCATTTTTTCAGTATCATTCTTTATAGCAATCTCAACCATCTTTGTAAATTCATTTAAATCATGAGCTATGTAAATATAATCTTTAAACTTTTCAACTTCATGCATAGGTGTAGTCACCACAGGTAACCCAAGAGCTAAATACTCAAGCAGTTTTAATGGATTTACAGCTGCCGTAAGCTCATTTATTTTAAAAGGAATAATACCAACATCAAATCTTGAGGCATAAGAAGGAAGCTCATCATAAGGGACTTTACCTACCAAATGAACATTTGGATAAGTCCGTAACGAAGAAATATCTACCGATGCGTCTCCTAAAATTACAATTGAACAATCCGGATAATCTTTAGCCAAACTATCGATTATTTTGAGATCAACCCATTCTGAAATTAAGCCGAAAAATCCAATGATCGGTTTTTTAATACGATCCATTTTTGCGGCAGAAGTCTTATTAATATTGAAAAAGTGATCTATATCCACACCTTGAGGTAGAAAATTATTAATCCCGGATTTTGGGATTCTTGTTTTTAGCAGCGGCATTGAAACAGAAAATGAGGAGTCAACTTTTTCTAAAAGTTTGTTTTCTAATTCTATCAAAGATTTAAACGCCCCTTTGAATAAAGAATAATCGTCCAAACAAAAATAATGTGATGAGGTTTCTCCGAGTTTCCCGAGCAGTCCATACATTATTGGTGATGAAGAAATAAGAATAGGAACATGAAAATTATTCTGCTTTATTTTTTTTTTTAGAGTCCTGATGAGTAGAAAATCATTTATTGCGCGGACAATTTTAATATCATGAAAAGGTAGAACAAATGGATGTACTTCTAAAACATTACCGGTTTGTATTGGGGATTCCCTAGAAGCACGCACTAAAAAAATCTTTCTGAATTTTTCGATCAAGCGTTTAATATCATGGAGTTTATACGTCGGTTTACGAAGCGCCAGAGAGCCAATCCACATTAGTCGATTATTTTTAGCAAGAACTTTTCCTAGATGCTGCATTGTTGAAGGATGCCGCCCAAAATCATCCGCAAAAACAAGGATATTTCGATTTTCCAACTTCATCACTTATAAATACTTCTTTAACAATTTTACAATGCGTTCTGACGCTTTCCCATCACCATAAGGATTTTTCCCACTAAAATAATTGTAACCTGCTTCCAGATTCTTCTTAACAGAATAGAAGCTTTTCTTTATTTTGTTCTCATTACTGCCAACAAGAAAAGCATAACCAGCATCAACGGCTTCCATGCGCTCAGTTACATCCCTCAGAACAATAATTGGTTTACGAAAGACAAAACATTCCTCCTGTATCCCGCCTGAATCACTCATTATAAATTTACATTTATCCATCAAATAAATAAAGACCAAATAATCCAGAGGCGGAAGAAGATGAAAATTTGTTAATCCATTTAATGCGGCTTCAACAGGAATTTTAACGTTCGGATTAAGATGAACCGGATAGACAAAATTTAAATCGGGATTTTTCTTTGCGAGTTCCTTGAATGTTACTAAAACTTTTTTGAATTCTTCACCAAACTTTTCGCGGCGGTGCATAGTAATCAATATAAATTCTTTTGAAAGAAAATCTCGTGAATAAACTTCTTTTAATTTCTTTTCGATTTTTGGGGAGTCAACAAGTTTTTTAATGTGAAGCAATGCATCAATTACGGTATTTCCGGTAACAAATATTTTCTTCGAAGGATACCCCTCGTCCAATAATTGTCTCTTAGAATAATCTGTAGGTGCGAAATTAAAATCAGCAATAACGGAAATAAATTTTCTATTTGCTTCTTCCGGGTAGGGGCTATAAATATTGTAACTGCGAAGCCCGGCTTCAACATGGCCAATTTTTATTTTTTTGTAGAACGCTGAAAGTGCTGAAACAAACGCAGTAGTTGTATCTCCTTGTACAAGAAGGATATCAGGTTGAAGCTCTTCAAGTAAATATTTGAGTTTTGAATTTGTTGCGATAGTAATATCAAACAAATCCTGATTCTGTTTCATCAAATCCAATTCGTAATCAATTTTGATTTCAAATATTTGGGAAACTTGTTTAAGCATTTCTTTATGCTGTCCGGTGGAGCAAACAAAAGTTTTAAAAGATTTTTCTTTTTTTAAGGCAGCAACCAAGGGTGCCATTTTTATGACTTCGGGGCGAGTACCAAACACGACAAGAATTTTTTTCATATAGAATTTTTGAATTGGTTTTTAGGATAAATAAAAAGTAAACGAAAATACAATAAAGATTTCTTAAATAAATTAATCTTTAATCTTAAGACAGACATAACCATATAAACAAAAACACGTAGAAACATACCTAAATAATGGAAAGCAACAAGTAGAAAAAATTCCATTCCCTTGAAGTGTTTTTGGTAAATCTGAATTTTGGCAATAGATTGATTCTTGAACTTGAACCATAAATTTTTATCTGTTGCAACACCTCCCAAATGAATAATTTCTGTCCGGGGAAAATAAACAACGTTGTAACCGAGATCAGCTGCTCTCATGCAAAAATCAGTTTCCTCCGCATAGAAGAAAAATCGTGCATCAAAACCATACAATTCATCTACAATTTTTTTTGAACAAAGAATAAATGCCCCCTTCACAATATCAACTTTTGTTGGTTGCTGAGGTTCGTTATCTGAATAATAGTATTTGTTTAGTTTTTTAACTCCCTTGAAAAACTGATAAAGGAATAGATTTTCTCCAAAAGAATTTCCAAGAGTGTCTTTGTCCACAACGGAAGGCTGATGACTTTTGTTAGCATTTAATAACCTACATCCGATAACACTATCTTTCCCAAAATCCTCAAGGAATGCAATGGTTTTATTTATTGTATCCTCAATGAAAAGAGTGTCGTTGTTCAGAAAAAGTATATACTTACCGGTTGCAACTTCTAACCCTTGATTATTGGCAGCAGAAAAACCTCGGTTTTCTGAGTTAGCAATTAATTTTATCTGAGGATATTCTCTTAATGCGTATCTGATGTCACCCTCATCTGAATTGTTGTCAATTACGATTATCTCAAAAATTGTTCTATTGTTTGTGTGTTCAAAAACTGAATTCAGGCACTCTTGTAGAATTTTAAAAGAATTATAATTTACAATTATGACTGATACATCCATAGAATTTCTTTTACATATAAGATAAGTTTAAGGTAATTTTTCGTCGAATTACCATTGATTAATATTTAACATCAAAATAATATCTATTAGTTAGAATATTTCTATGATTAAGGGCATCTTTTAAAATAACTGAGATTTCCATCAGGTAATAATCTGAATGATATTTTTCTACGCTATAATGCAACCTTTGAAATTACCAAATAACAACAATAAATAGGATATAAATAACCAAAATTATAGCGAGGACTTCCTACTCTATCAAGGAGTTATTTCTTATTCGCAATAAAGTTTAATCCCCAATAAAAACATTCTTTAAATATCTTCGATTTTTTCCAAAGAGTTTTTTCCAATTTGATTAATTTTAAACTGTTTTTCTCATTCATAAAATATGGTGGGAAAAAACGAATATAATCCACTGCTGATATATTTAATTTGTTTTCACAAAAAATCTTATTCCATTGTTTTAATGATCTGACGTTTTCATTCCCAAAAAGAATATGTTTCTTTAAATTATCATCATAAAATTTAATAACTCGTTTATTCCCTCTGTACAAAAATAATTTAACTCGTTGCATTATATTATTTCCATTATCGTCAACAACAACAATTTTCCCATCGGTTTTTAAAAATTTTCGTAATATTTGTAAAGCCCGGTCTATTGGCTCAAGATGATGGAGTGTATCTTGAACTAAGATATAGTCAAAATAACATTCCTGATACGCAACTTCATAGAGATTTTCAACTCTTACTTCAAATAATTCCATATTTCCGTAATTTTGCCAAAATTGCTTCCTATTTGGAATGAGTTTATGATAATTTTCAAGAGTGGTTCCTATCGATTTTATCCCATTCATGGCTAGAAATATACACGTAGTTCCATAACCACATCCTACATCCCAAACATTCATATTTTTTTTAGCGGGTATAACAATATTAGAATAAATATACTCTAACCTTTGCAATAAATAATTTTTTCTCCAAACATACAAACCATCTTTTTTTGCAAACTTATAATACATACTTAATTCAGGTAAATTATTATTGATATTATAGTTTATCTCGTTTTCAAACAATTCTAAAAATTCATTTGGATTCATATAATCTCTATTTTTTAATAAATGATGGTTAAAATAATCATAACCATGGCAAAATCATATTGGTAGTCATCGAATGAAATATACATTTATTCTTGAAGGAATTTCGCCATCAATAATTCTTTGAGTTCCGAAAGAATACTGCTTAATGTTATCCTAATTTCAAAAAGGAATATATGAAGTTTCTTTTCTTTAAATAGTAATACTCAGACATAAAAATTAAACCTTCTGTCATAAACCACACAAATGGAACTGCATTGATTCCCCACAATATTATCGCCAAAGAAACTAAAACAATGTGAAATAAGCCAAATATAATTATAATCTTTGATAATGCTTCTTGGTAACCAAAATTAATCATTCCCTGTATCCCAAGCATATAGTTTCCTAACCCTGGGATAAGAATAAATGAAAGCATAGAAAATACATATACACTATTTTCATATTTGCAGCCAAAGACAAGAATAAGAAGAGGGCTTGCCAAAAAGAACAACATCAAAGCTAATATAGATGAAAAAAGTATTGTCAACTTAAATATTTTATTAAAACTATCTATGGCTCTAGTTTTATTTTCATGATATAACTTAGAAAAATGCGGGAAAAATGCTTGGAAAAATGGCATTCCCATGAATTGAAAAACCTTGAATAGTTTTTCGGCAACAGTGTAATAGCCGACAATTGAATAATTCGTAAAAAAACCAAGCAGAACACTATTACTTGTTGTGTATAAGCTTATAGAAATCGTTGATAAAAAAATGTGCCACCCTTGTGAAAAGTGAAACCTAATTTCTGAAAACAATAAGAATCTGAATTTAACCTTGAAAAGAGAAAATGAAACAATAAAACCAATTAATCCGGAAATTAAAAAGCCTGCCGAATTTAAAAAAGAATACAACAAATAATCGCTTGTTTTTTTTACGAATAACAAAATAAAAACAGTAAAAATTACCCTTGTTCCAATGGTTATAATAGTAATGAATTTCATTTTTTCAATACCTTGGTAAAACCATTGTGGGAAAAGGACAGAACCAATGACCGATAAAAAAGTTAAAAGATATAAATTCCAATCGGTTGAAAATTTGTGTACAAAATAAACTAAGAGCATGAGGATTATAAATGATACTAAAAGCAAAAATGTTTTTATAATCATCACTGCTGAAAAGATTTTAGAAATATTTTCTTTGGAATCCCTGTTTATTGAAATTTCCCGTGTTGCTGATAAATTAAATCCAAAATCGGTAATTAATATAAAATAAAAGACAAACGCTTGTGCAAAAGCAGTTAAACCAAATTTTTCAGGACCTAGTACTCTTGCTAAGTATGGTAGTACTAAAAGAGGAATGATATAATTGGACAATTGTAGCGCTGTTAAAGAAAAGAAATTATTTATAATATTTTTTTTTTCTTTTTGGGCAAGTTGACTTTTGATTTTATCAAATATCATCATATTCATAAAACCGGCGTTTTTAACAAACTTTTTCTTGATTTCATATATGAATAAGATAAATGTTTTTCAGTAAGAGGTATTATGATAAGCAAAAACAAAAAACTCATAAGCCAAAAGGCCGCTCTTGTGATTAAATAGAAAACAGAGAAAGAAGTAATTATATTAATATAAACCAAGATTGTAAATGAGATCAAATCCCCACTCTCATAAAAACGGAACCAGTAAAAAGTAGCCATAAAAGAAAGAAAAAAAGGAATACTAAATAAACCGAAAGGTCCAAAGTCGGCATGCAAATCTTTTAAATATGTTGCAGAGTTAGCCCACATTGGAATAAAATAACCGCGAGGGTAAAATTCAGGATGTTTGACTACATCAAACTTTGACAGCAAATTATAAACAGGCAAAAGAGTATTTTCCCCAATCATCGGATCTTCAACTTGTAAGTCAAAATATTTACTAAAAACACCCACGTTGGAACTAAAATATAGATACATTGATGGAGAAACAAATGGAACATCTTTAAGTTTATTAAAAGTTTGAGCCTTTCCCTTGAAATCTTCGAAAGAACCTCTTACATTTTTAACAATTGACAAACTCCCAACAACGATGATTAATATAACTGCCGAACTGATAAGTAATGATCTTTTACTTTTTTGAGAATTGTAATTCAGGTTTTCTGACAACGAATGCCGGAATAAAAAAAAACTTGTCATATAAAATAAAAATCCAACAAATATTCCACTACGACCAACTGAAGCGATATCTTTCAATATGACAGCAAAAAAGGGTAATAATGCGAGAACTGAAATTCTACTTTTTATTGCGGTATAAATTCCTCCTAAAACGATCCCAGCAAAAGGGAAAATTGATAAATAAGGAATTACCCCTTCTAATTCACCTGCAACTCTCATTCTGTAAATAAGGTTAGCCCTCATAATAACCGCTGTAATACTACCGAATTTTTGTATCAAGACCACCCAGTGTTGATATGCTCCATAAAACCCGATTATGGCTGTAATTAAAATTAATATTTTTAGCGGTCCTTGATTATGATCAATAATAAATGAAGAATGAATAATCTTTGAAAAATCAATTTTGTCTTTGTAAAAGACATTGCGAGCTGTTATTAGAGTAAGCGCACCTGAGATAACTCCGATATGGGTAATAAAAAAAATTAAAAATGCGTCACTCGATAATGGGATGTACCGCATAAGTTTAAGTTCATAAAGAAACAAAAAGAAAAACCACCCAATTGTATAAATTGATAAATGATTAAACCATTTATCAAATAAATATTTACTTAATATTATTGTAGCAAAGGATATTATTAAGACAATTAATAAGTTCAAACCGAAGACTCTAATTAAAAATTCTATAATATCTTTTAATTACCATATAATACTTAAACTCTGCTTCTTCTAACGGATTTTTAAAGGAATTTTTACTAGTTAAAGACTCCATTCTAAAAACCATGGGGAGAAAAACGAATAACGATAAGAAGAAAAATGCTAAGACGATAAACATTCTTTGCGGTCTATATTTAATTTGAGCAGGAACTGCTTTATCTATAAAAATTATGGTGGGGATACTTTTCAGCTCTTCAACTTTTGACTGCTCATACATTGGCAACACAAATTCCATGATTTTGCTCTGGATTTCTATTTCGCGATAGACTCTCAGATAATTTACAGAAATATCCGGAATATCCTTAAAAGGAAAAAGGATATTCGATTCGTTCATAATCTTTTCGGAACTCTTTAATTCAGAGACCTTCTTTCTCAACATTAATATTTCACTTTGTGCCCCTTGATACTGAGGAGAATTTTCCCCGTATTGTTGCCTTATAAATTCGGCTGAAATCTCCTTTTGAAATAATATTGCTTCTATTTCTGCAGCAGCTTTAAAAGCGATTTCAAACTGTTGTGGAATTGCTGCAATCCCATATTTTTTCTGGAAGAGATACAAAGAATCTTCGGCTTTCTTTAAGTCCTCCAAATTTTTAAAATATCTTTTTTCGATGAATATCCGATTATTCCTTGCCGCTTCAGAATTGATTTTAATGTTTAGACTATCAAGCATTGAGATAAAATAATTTGCTATATCAGCACTTTTTTGCGCGCTTTCATTAACAACATTAATTTCAATGAAATCGTTTTCAGTTTTTTCAAAAGACAAATCATTTACAAATGCTTTAATCACTTTATCATAATTTTGATCTTCAACTTTATAATATTTCAATAAACCGAAATTCTGAATTACATTCATTAATGCAGTTCGACTATTTAGAAGACCAAATAGAACATCTTCTGAAGCACTGGAAGTCCCTAATAATTTACTTCCTATAGATGAAGCGGTTGATTTTCCTCCACCTAATAAACTTGTAAGTCCACCCATCCCAAACGTACTTTCAGGCGGAATCATCACAACAGCTGTTGATTTATATGTTTTCGGAATTAAAAATGTTATCCCAGTAGTTATTAATCCAATTAGAAAAAGATTTATGAAAAGAAACTTCTTCCATTTGTAAAGAATATATATATAATCTGAAAAACCTGCTGTTTTTTTCATTTCGTTCATTATTTACTCTAAAAAATTATAAAATTAAGAAAATTGATAAGAGCCTACTTTT
>MNVA01000004.1 GCA_001871325.1 Ignavibacteria bacterium CG1_02_37_35 | reverse complement strand
CTCGCGAAATCCTTTCATCTCTGTGTTCATTTCACTGCGAAGTTTTTCAACTTCTCCTTTAAGAGATTTATTATCCTCGCGAAATCCTTTCATCTCTGTGTTCATTTCACTGCGAAGTTTTTCAACTTCATCTTTAAGAGATTTATTATCCTCGCGAAATCCTTTCATCTCTGTGTTCATTTCACTGCGAAGTTTTTCAACTTCATCTTTGAGAGATTTATTATCCTCGCGGGATTCTTTCATCCCCGTGTTAGTTTCGCTTCGCAAGTTCTCAATTTCTGATTTGAGTTCTTTATTGTCTTCGCGAAATCCTTTCATCTCTTGAAGAATTTCTTTTAAAATTGTTTCTTCCATTTTGCTGCTCACGTTTTATTTTTCATAATATGGAATCAATTCACTGCCGAGATATTTTAACAAAGCAGTAATCACTCCAAGATCATCAAGGTAACCAACGAGCGGAGTAATATCGGGGATGGCGTCAATCGGCGAAATAAAATAGATTAATGCGGCAGCAACAATGGCTTTACGATGCCACGAAACATAGCGGTCTTTCATATAACGGTAAAGCGCCATAATGTCTTTTGCGAAAGAAATCTTTTTGCCGATACGTTCGACTTTCACCCAAAGATTTTCTTCAACATAATTGATATCATCTTTAATTTTGTCTTCGTTGTAAACCCGATCTTCATCTTCAAAATGAATGTCGTGCCACTTCAATTTTTGCTCGTCCATATTCAAACTCCTCTTTCGTTAAATTATTTTTTATGAGTTTCAAACCAATCTAAGACCGTATCCCACCAGAGTTTTGCGTTTTGAGGTTTTGTAACCCAATGTGATTCGTCAGGGAAATATAAAAATTTACTTTCAACATCAAGCCTTTGCAGTGCGGTAAATAGCTGAAACGCCTGTTCTTCTGAAAGACGAAAATCATTAGCGCTGTGAATGATCAACATTGGCGTTTTGCAATTCTGAATAAACCTGCTTGGCGAAAACTTTTCATATAATTTTCGATTTTGGAATGGAGCGCCCTTAAATTCCCATTCGTTAAACCAGAGTTCTTCCGTTGTTCCCCAGGCGCTTTCCGCATTGTACATTCCGTCGTGCGAAACCAATGCGTTGAAACGATTCGTGTGCCCGGCGATCCAATTTATCATATACCCGCCATACGAAGCGCCGGCGGCAAAAGTATTTTTTGCATCTATGAAAGAGAAATTTTTAACCGCATAGTCGTAAGCGTTCATCAAGTCAACATAAGGCTTGCCGCCCCAGTCGCCGCTGATCTCGTCAACAAATTTTTGTCCATAACCGGTGCTGCCGCGTGGATTGGTTGCGACCACAACGTAACCTTTCGATGCAAACATGTGAAGATTCCATCGGTAATGAAAATCATCCGACCAATGCCCTTGCGGTCCGCCGTGAACAAGAAAGATCATTGGATATTTTTTCTTGACATCGAAGAACGGAGGTTTCACTAAAATTGATTGAACTTTCGTTCCGTTTGCACCTTTGCACCAAAAGGTTTCAAGCGGATTCATTTCGATTGACGCTAACCGATCCGAATTAGTGAAAGTAATTTGTTTTAAGTCTTTTCCTTCAGTTGAAATCGAAAAAATTTCATACGGGAGATTTGTTCTTTGCTGTTTGAAGAAAAGTTTCTGTCCGTCATTTGAAAGAAGAAGATTAGCGTTGTCGCCTTCTTTTTGAAGAAGCGTAAGTTTGGAAGTTGCAACCTCAAGTTTATAAATTGAATTATAAATTTCGTTTTCAGCTAAAAAGTAAATTGATTTCGCATCCGGCGACCAAACAAATTCACTTACAGAAAGATCATTGTCTTTTGTTAAAATATTTGTTGTACCGGTTTTACGATTGTATAACATTAGCCGTGATTTATCAGCCTCAAAACCGGCTCGCTCCATTGAAGTATAAGCGATAAAATTTCCGTCGGGAGAATAAACAGGCTGGCAATCATTGCCTTTGCTTTCGGAAATCTTTTTAAATGGAGTTGGTTTTTCTTTTTGAATATCGGCTAATTTCAAAATAAATATTTCGTTATTTGTACTGGTTGCAACTACATTATCGGGATTCATAGTAAACACAATTTCGCTACCGTCAGGCGAAAAGGAATAATCGTTATCGCTGCCGAGCGCAATTGGAGGGACATCGCTTTTACTGTTCAAAGTTAGATCAACGACTTCTTTGCTTGAAATATCAAGTAAAAAAAGATGACTTCGTTTTTCACCGCGCCATTCGTCCCAGTGGCGATACATCAGCTCGGTGAAGATGCTTGCTTTAACTTTACTTTCTTCTTTTTGTTTGTCTTTTTCTTTATTGCAATCATCAGTCGTGCAGTCGGGATAAACAGAAGAGACAAATAACATTTTCTTTCCGTCATTCGAATAGACGATTCCCGAAGCGCCGGTTGAAAGATTGGTAAGTTTTTGCTCATCAGAGCCATCGAGATTTGCAGTCCAGATTCGGCTGTCAAACACGTAAGCGATTTTCTTCCCGTCAGGTGAAAATTTAGGATTGGTTTCATTCTTCACACTATTTTTAAAAGGATGAATGTTTTTCCCATCAACATCAACTAAATAAATATCAATATTTCCCTTGTTCTCATCAAAAGAATAAGTTGTAACATTAAAAGCAATGGTATTGCCGTCTGGAGAAAGCTGAACTTTCCCGATGCGTTTCATCGCCCAAAGGTCATCAAATGTAAGTGCGTGTTTTGGTTGCGCCATAAGTGTGGTTGAAAGAATCAGTAAAATTAAAGAAAGCGTTTTCATCAATACCTCTGAAGTATTTTTTTAATAACCAAAGTTACAGATTTTGCAATTAAGTTTTGATGAAAAAATTAAGGGGAAGACGAAAAAAGTTCTTCTCTTTTAAATGAGAAGAGAAAGCGCATCCCCCAGCCCAATTTCAAAATTATATGTGTTTGTTTTTTTTCTTCGAATAAATAATTGAAAGGCTGAGCAAAACAATTCCCAGTGCAATAAAGGAAACAATTTTATACAACAAATCAGAACTTGTTATTCCGATAATGAAAACATAAGCGACCGTTAGCAATAAAGTTGCCAGCGACATCCATCGGTATTTTTCGCTTTTCAGTAAGAGGCTAAAAAGATAATACAGAATTGAAACTGCAATCCACGAGAGACTTACAAATCCACTTGGAATAGTATTGTACAGCGCGTAGGGTATAATCAATAAAGCCGCGACAAGATATGCGTTTCGCATTTGTTCGGTTTTAAGTTCAAGCCGTTCCTTTTTCCAATTTAAAATTCTTGCACTGAGCAATGCCACTAAACCGAAACTGATGCTGACGAAATCCACTTTTCCTCCAAACGCCAGGAAGGCAAAAAAGAGAGCGAGGTAAATTCCAAAGTTTGCAACGATAATAAATTTCGATCTAAACCAAACCGCCGTTGAAACGACAATAATGCTTTGCCAGCAGAGCCATATAAAATAATCAGGGATGTTAAACTGCAAAATGATTGCAACACTGAGAGCAAGGTAACCGGTCATCGCATAAAAAAAAGTTGAGTATTTGCTTTTTCTTTTTGCCCAGAAGAAAGTTGAAAGAATGATAAAAACAGAAAAAGCTACTAAATGAAAGAACGGATTTAACGGAGTGGTTTGTGTTAATGTAATCAGCAAGAATAGACCATAGCCTACAATGCTGTTACCGATCGAAGAGATAATTACGGAAAAGGATTCCGTAGTTCCGGCTTCTTTTAAAAATACTCCGAGCGAAAAAACAACTACGTATAAAAGAAGAAAGAGAAGATTGATTTCAGGCAAAGGACTAAACGCAAGCGGTTTGCCAACAACCGGATTATTCAAAAACCATAAAAGATGAGTTACGTAAGCGAGAATCGCCGTGTAAAGAACAATATTAAACCATTTTGTTTTTACTGAAAGAATAATTGCTGCAACCGCAAGAAGAGTTTCATAAAGTAAAATTACAACCGCACTATCGCTTACCAATGCAGTAGAAAAACCAAGCGCAATAGTTATTCCGGTTAAATAAATTGATTTCTGCTTTAGAGAAACAAAAAAAGAAAGCAGAACGACAACCGACAGCCACCCAACTTCAAAACCGACGTTTGAAATTGTCCGTTGCGGACTGAAAAAATACAAACGAAGCGTTGTAAAATAGAGAAGTACCAACCCTCCACCGAGAAAATATCCTGCAATAAATTCATAATTCTTACGCAAGTAAATTGAGAAAGCGCCGATTGCAAAAGCTAAAAAATATCCGAATAAACTTGGGAGAAACGAAGGAAGATTTTCGTAAGGAAACGTGAGCAAAAATCCGATACCGATTGCCAGAACAATAATTCCGGTTTTCGCAAACCAAAATTGCCCGATGCGGTTTTCTAATTGATCCTCTTCTTTTTCGACTGGTAAAATTTCTTCCATGAGTTCAGGAGAAGCGGTTTCTTCAATAGGGGCAAGCGGATGATCTGTTTGCGGCTCAATATGTAAAGCGTTTTCGACTGCCGTTAGGCGTAAATTCATACGCTTCAGAAATTCTACTATTTCATTATGAGTTGATTTATCAGAAAGATTATTCATCGGGCGTTTCCTTTGAACTTGTTGAAAGAATTAACTTCGGCGCTTCGTTCATCACGAGAAAAAAATTTTCCAATACTCTTTATAATGTTAATTTTAATAATCAAAGTTACGAGTTTGCAATTAAATAATCAGCAAATATTTTGTGCGGAAAATGACAAGATTAAAGTCGGATAAAAAATCAATGGGGAAACGTCGAAATTAATTATTTCGTTCTGGGTTGTAATGTACTATTGTTTTACACCCGATAATATAAAATAACTTTTTTTATTTTATATTTATGATGTTAATAATTTAATTCGCAAAAATAATTTCAAGGAGATGTTATGTTTCATAAATTTTTCTTTTGGGCGATAACTTGTTTTATGTTCGGTTCCTTAACGTTTGGCGGCGCTAAATATGTCGGTACGAAAAGCTGCGGTATGTGCCACAAGAAAGATGACGTTGGGAATCAAATTAAAGTTTGGAAGAATAGCAAGCATGCTAACGCCTATAAAGCTTTACAAACTGAAAAAGCAAATGAGATTGCAAAGGGAAAGGGTTTCAAAACTAAAGCAGTTGACACAAAAGAATGCTTAAAATGCCACGCCACCGGATACGATGTTAATAAATCTATGCTTGAGGAGGATTTTGATATCGCAGATGGAGTTCAGTGCGAAACCTGTCATGGCGCCGGCTCTGAATTCAATACAAAAAATATTATGAAAGATAAAAATCTTGCCGAACAGAAAGGATTATTGCTTTACAAAAATCCAAATGATTTATGTGTAAAGTGTCATAACAAGCAAAGTCCAACATTTAAAGGATTTAACTTTAAGACTGAGTGGGCAAAGATAGAACACCTTGATCCAAAAGTAAAAAAATAATTTTGAGTTCACGTTGCTCAAATAAAACGAAGGATTTTTAACCTTCTTCTTATCTACATAAGAGGCAATAAAGAAGCGGTTAGATGGTGGATCCTCCTTTCGTAAAACTTGCACTTGGATAGCCATGTCCCGAAAACTTTCGGGACATGCGCTTTGCGTTATGCAAAAATTTTTTTTTGGTGAAGTAATGTTTTTTATTTAAGTTTCTTCCGTTTCTATACAAAAACCCAAAACCACTTTAAACGTTTCTATTTTATCAGCATAAATAACTATAATGAAATTGCCTAAAGGATATGTGAAATGAATGTAATTGATCTCCGGAAAACGATAAAGAAAAATTCAAAACGGATTCTGATTGCACTCAGCGCTGTCATCGTATTGGCAATGGTTTGGGAAATATTCGGAGCGCCTAATGCTATTATTCAGCCTATTAACTATAACCACAAACTGCATATTGAAAAAGCGAAACTTACATGCGTTGATTGTCATCTCTTTGTAGAAACTATGGCAGCCGCTACCATTCCGAATATTGAGGTTTGTTCAGACTGCCATTCAGGCGAACCGTTATCCAAGTCCCCCGAAGAAGTGAAGCTGTTGAAATACATTGAGAGCGGGAAAAGAATTCCGTGGAAAAAAATTTATTCCGTACCCGCTCATGTTTATTTTTCGCATAGAAGACATGTAACGATTGGTGAAATAAAATGTATCCAGTGTCATGGAAACGTTCAGGAATTAACTGAACCTGCCTCACATCCCTTGTGGCTCGCAACTATGAAAAATTGTATTAAGTGCCACAAAGAAAATAAAGTAACCTATGACTGCCTTGCATGTCATCATTAAAAATTAAAATAATTCTGAAGGAGTAATTAGTGGAAATTCAACGCAGAGACTTTCTGAAATTATTAGGAGGCGCATCCGGAGCTATTGCCCTTGGTTTGTATGGCTGCCGCAATAGTATTGATGTTCCAGAGAGACTGATCGAATTAGCTAAAAGAGGTCCCGGCATTGAATCGTGGAAAAATACTATCTGCGGACAGTGCCCCGCAGGGTGTGGCGTTAGTGTAAGAATGATAGACGGAATTCCTGTTTATATAAAAGGAAATCCAAACTATCCTGTCAATCGTGGCGGAATGTGTCCATCGGGACATAGTGCGCTTGAAATGCTTTTCAACCCGGATAGAATTAAAAATCCGCAAAAACGTATCGGAGTTGAAGGGAGCAGAAAGTGGGAAAAGATAAGTTGGGATAACTCGCTGAAGATCGTTTCCGATAAAATGAAAGAACTTAGAAATTCCGGTTTAGCGCATCAAGTGGCATTCCTAAACGGAAACGCCCAAAATGGACTGATGGATAAACACTTCGCACAATTTATGAATGCTTATGGATCGCCCAACTACTACAGCTTCCCCTCAATAAAAAACCAAACTGTTCCTTACAATTTATTACAGGGCGTTGAGCAAATTCCAGCTTATGATTTACTAAATGCTAAGTACATTTTAAGTTTTGGATCGAATTTTCTTGAAGAAGGGTATTCACCAATCTACTATACTAAAATATATAGCCAGTTAAGAGATCAATCAGTTGAACGAAGAACCCGGCTTGTGCAAATTGATTCAAGAATGAGTCTTACCGCCGCAAACGCTGATAGATGGGTGCCGATAAAACCCGGAACTTACGCTGCCCTGGCTCTTGGTGTAGCTTACGTTCTCATCCGGGAAGAATTATATAACAAAAATTTTGTACAAACTTCTACTTTCGGTTTTAACGATTGGACTGACTCAAGGGGGAAAAGCCATATAGGCTTTATGAAGAACGTAATAAATAATTATTATCCCGAAGAAGTTTCTAAAATAACCGGTGTTCCCGCAGAAACCATTTTGCAAATTGCAAGAGACCTTGGCAATAACAAACCATCCGTTGTACTCGGTGGACAGGGCGCTGAAGACAATACCAATGGAACCTTTACCCAGATGGCGATCTATTCTTTGAATGCACTGCTCGGAAATATTGAAAAGGAAGGCGGCGTTTATTTTGTAGATGTTCCGCCTTTGGCAGAGCTTCCTTCAATAGTGTATGATGAAGCTGCCCGTTCAGGATTGGAAAAAACTAAAGTGGCTGAATCGAATGATTACACGTATCCTCTTGCTGATTTTTCATTTGATGCTTTTACTAAAAATATTTTGAATGATAAACCGTACCCGGTAAGTGTTCTCTTCATTTATAAAGGGAATCCCTTATTCCAAACGCTTAACCATCATGAATTTGCAGAAGCATTAAAGAAAATTCCACTTGTAGTTAGCTTTGACTCTTGCATCAATGAAACTTCCGAGTATGCAGATTTAATACTCCCCGATCATACATCGCTTGAAAAATGGGATGCTTTTTCTAATGTTCCCTCCGTTGGCTTTACTCATGTCGGAATTCAACAACCGGTTATTAATCCGCTTTACGACACCAAGAATACGGCGGATGTAATTTTGAAACTAAGTAGTATGATAGGTCAGTCTGTTGCGAACGCACTTCCGTTTGATACTTATGAAAAAGAAATAAGATTTAGCGTTGAAAAACTTTATACTTCAGGTGAAGGCGCCATTGTTACAGAAGGCGTTAAAGGCGCCTGGTTAGAATATTTGCAGCAAAGAGGCTGGCAGATTGGTAGATATAACTCTTTTGATGAATTCTGGAAATTGATAACTGAAAACGGCGGCTGGTGGAATCCAATAAGAAAACAAAAGAAGGTAGAAGACCTGTTCAAAACATCAAGCGGAAAATTTGAATTCTACTCAAAGAATTTGGAAGAAGCTATAAATAATGTTGTTAGAAAAGCTGGAGGGGAATCAAGTGAGAACATGAAGAAAGTTCTTCAAGCGTTAAATATTCACACCGAAGGAGATGCTGTCTTCTTACCCCATTACGAAGTTGTCTCCATTGAGGAGAACATGCCTCTCTACTTAGTTACCTACAATCTGTTGACGAACAGAGATGGAAATTCATCGAACCAACCGATGATGCAGGAACTTTTTGGTTATACGGTTCATGAACATTGGAACACTTGGGCTGAGATAAATCCGGTAACTGCAAAAGCAAACGGTATCTCGGATAAAAATCTTATTTGGGTTGAGTCTCCTCTTGGAAGTATCAAAGTTACTGCCAGAGTGAATCCCGGAATTATGCCCGGCGTTGTTTCAGTTCCCTTCGGTATGGGACATACTTCATACGGAAGATACGCTAAAGGAATCGGAAGTAACCCTGTTTCTCTTATGAAAAATAAATATGATAAATTGAACGGAATCCCTGCTTTGCAGGCAACGAAAGTAAAAATTTCATTAGCTAATTAACTTAAGGAGATTGTAGAATGCCAAAATGGGCGATGGCAATAGACCTGGATAAATGTACCGGTTGCGGTGATTGTATGGCGGCGTGTAAACTGGAAAATAACGTCGCTATTGTTGATGCGGAACAGGCTGCTGACGATAGAGTCATGCTCTGGATGGATATGATGACTATTTACGAGGGTGAGTACCCGAATATAAAATTGAAGCGAATTCCAAAACCATGTTTTCATTGTGATAATCCACCGTGTATAAAGGTTTGTCCGGTGCATGCCACTTATAAAAACGAAGAAGGATTAGTTGCTCAAATTTATAATAGGTGCATTGGTTGCCGTTACTGCATGGCTGCTTGTCCATATACAGCAAAAGTGTTTAACTGGTACGAGCCTGAATGGGCAGATGAATTTAAAACTTGTATGAATCCAGATGTATCTCTTCGTATGAAAGGCGTTGTAGAAAAATGTTCTTTCTGCGCTCATCGTTTACAAAAAGTTAAAGAAAACGCTAGAGCCGATGACAGAGAAATTTCCGATGGTGAATATTCGCCTGCCTGTGCCGATAGCTGCCCTGCTGAAGCAATATTTTTTGGCGATCTCGAGAACAAAGAAAGCAAAGTTTTTAAACTCTCGAATAGTCCCCGCGCATTTAGAGAACTTGAAGACCTTGGAACTATACCAAAAGTATTTTATCTCTCCGAGAAGGAATAATAATGAATGAAGAAACAAAAAATACCGTTGACATTGATGAAGCGCTCTATCGTCCTATTTACGAAACCGGCAAAAGTTTCTATTTTGCCGTTGGATTTCTGCTCTTCATCATTGGCTTTACTCTGGTGGTTTATATTAGACAAGTTTATTATGGGCTTGGCGTTACGGGAATGAATCAACCGGTAACCTGGGGATTTTATATTGTTAACTTTGTCTTCTTCGTTGGAATCAGCCATGCAGGAACGTTGATATCGGCTATTCTTCGATTATCCAAAGCAGAATGGAGAAGACCAATTACCAGGATGGCGGAAGTTATTACCGCTATTGTTCTGGCTATTGGCGGGCTTCATCCGATCATTGATTTGGGAAGACCCGACAGAGTCCTCAATATTTTTACCGCAGGAAGACTTCAGAGCCCGTTGCTTTGGGATGTAACAAGCATTACCGCTTACTTTACCGCAAGCACGGTTTACCTTTATCTTCCGATGATTCCTGATATTGCAAAACTTAGAGACCGGGGCGGAAAAATGGTTTGGTTTTATGAGTTCCTTTCTTGGGGTTGGCATGGAACAGAACATCAGAAAAAAGTTTTGAGCAGAGCAATAAATATTTTGATGGTCATGGTTATCCCTATAGCAATTTCGGTGCATACGGTAATTTCTTATATCTTTTCAATGACACTGCAACCAGGCTGGCACAGCACTATATTCGGTCCCTATTTTGTTGTTGGAGCTATTTTTTCAGGGATAGCCGCTCTCATGATAGTAATGATCAGCTTTAGAAAATATTTCCATCTCGAGAACTATTTAAAGCTTGTTCATTTTAGACATCTCGGAACGCTGCTGTTAATAATGTCGCTGCTTTGGTTCTATTTTACTTTCTCTGAATACTTGACCGGGGTTTTTGGAGCTGAACCCCACGAGATGGATGTTATTTTTTATAAGTTCACCGGAACTTATGCTATTTTCTTTTGGGGAATGGTTGTTTGCAATTTCCTTATCCCGGTTGTGATATTAGCATTTAAAAAATTTAAAACTATTCCGGGGATATTAATAGCGTCAATTTCTGTTGTCATCGGGATGTGGCTTGAACGATTAAATATTGTAATCCCTTCTCTTGCAAATCCTCGAATGGGATTAGATATGGGGATGTACACTCCTTCTTTTACAGAATGGACATTGTTTATAGGCGGTTTAGCTGTTTTTGTACTCGGGTTTTTAGTCTTTTCAAAATTCTTTCCAATTATTTCTATTTGGGAAATTGAAGAAGGACGTAAAGAAAGTGTTAAAGAAGTTGAAAAACGGGTTACAAGTTATTTGCCCGATCCGGCAAATAGTGTAGAATAAAATTCATAGAATAAATGTAGATTTATTTAGTTATAATTTATTTTCAGGTGATTTTATGAAAACTATCAATAATGAGCTAAGAGATAAAATAATATTTGCCGCGCAATTAGTGAGTATATCATTAATATGGTTATTAGTGATCGGAATTATTTTTTGGATTTCAAATCTTATCTATCTTTCGGTAGATTTGAAAGATTCTCCCGGTATTTCCATCGGTATTAGTTTGGTTGCAATTCCGGTTTTCATAACGCTCGCTAGTATTTTAACTTATGTTTTTGTCGGTTTCCATAGAGAGAAGAAAAAACATTTAAATACCGATTCGGGAAATTAACATGAAAACTGCGTTAAAAACTTTTCTCGTAATAATTATAACCAGCTCTTTATTTCAAGCGCAAGAATTAAAATTACCCTCGAACCCGCTTAAAGGAAGAATTGTATTCGAGGAAAAGGGTTGTATCGTTTGTCATTCACTTAACGGCTATGGCGGGAAAATTGGCCCGGATTTATCAAGACAAAAATATTACGGAAGTTTTTTACAATTAGGATCCGTCATCTGGAATCATATCCCGAGCATGAATCGAAAATTCAGAGAATTGAAAATGGAACGTCCTCAATTTTCTGAAAGTGAAATGCTTGATTTAGTTGATTTCATTTACTTCCTCCGCTTCCTGGGTGAACCCGGCAGCGTTGCCAATGGGCAGAAACTTCTTTCTGCAAAAGGCTGCAAAAGTTGTCATAAAATCGCCGGGAAAGGAGGCAGCCTTGCCCCGGATTTTACGGTTCTCAACAAATATTCTTCGCCAATGTATCTGGCTCAAGCGCTGTGGAATCATGGTCCTTTGATGCAAAAGAAGCTGGCTGAATTAAAAATTACCGTCCCGCAATTTTCCGGCAAAGAGATAAGCGATATTACAGCATATATCCGTCAAGCGACTTTATCTTCAGCAGAATTCAGATTGTCCCCGGGTAATCCTTCGAAAGGGAAATTTATTTTTCAGCAAAAAAGTTGCGGTAAATGTCATGGAGTTACTTTTGGTGAAGAGAAAATGGGGCCAAATCTCTCAAAGCTGAATTTAAATTCCAGCGTTACCGAGATAGCGGGACAAATGTGGAATCATAGCCCGAGAATGATAAAATATATGAAAGATAATTCAATCAGTTATCCTATCTTTAAAGAAAATGAAATGGTTGATGTTATTTCATATATATATTTTCTGGGATTTGAGGATAAACCGGGTAACCGGCGGTTTGGGGAAAATGTTTATATCGAAAAAGGTTGTTCAAGCTGCCATGAATCAGGCGGAAAAGGAGTGGGACCGGATTTAAGCTCTAGTTCACATCTCAAATCCGGAGTTCAAATTCTTCAACGGATGTGGAATCACGCCTCCAAAATGGAAGACCTTCTCCTAATTCAAAACGATGAATGGCCAACCTTAACTTTGGATGAAATGAGTAACTTATACGCATATTTAAAATCTAAAAACAAATAATAAAAAAAAGGTATTAAGATTTTTATCATGTGCTAATACAAGACGCTGAAATCAATTTGCACAGGATATTTTAACTAACAACGGTTAATTTTCAACAAAAAAAAGGAGAGTACTATGTTACTCAAAAATATACTTCGTTCAGTTCTCATCGTTGGGCTTCTTCTTGTGTTCAGTTC
The DNA here is from genome assembly GCA_001871325.1 of Ignavibacteria bacterium CG1_02_37_35. Lineage (GTDB taxonomy): Bacteria > Bacteroidota > Ignavibacteria > Ignavibacteriales > Ignavibacteriaceae > UBA1563. The sequence goes on along the minus strand of MNVA01000004.1, from coordinate 7,519 downwards.
AAGTTCTTTATATTCAATTCCAAGTTTTGCCCGTAAATATGGGCTGGATTGCAGCGCGTGTCATAATCCTATTCCACGATTAAATGCTTATGGTTTTAAGTTCAGAGCTGCGGGTTTTCGATTACCAAAAGAAATTGGACAGAATGTATCTTCTGAAAATATAGGAGATTATCTGGCTGCAAGAATTCAAGAAAGGTGGGATGTGGGTCGTTCCGTGAATTCAGCCGGGACTGCATCAAGTAGTAATCAATTTACGTTACACGAAATTAATCTCTATCCAGCGACAGGCGCTTTCGGAACCTATTTATCCGCTTTTAACGAGATAACTTTTCCAGCGGGCGAAATACCTCAAATAGAAAACTCTTATATAAAAGCTACTTTTGGAGATGAAGATGCGTTTTATACTATTAAGGCAGGAATTTTCCACGCCTACGAAGGTTACGGAGCTTCCGATCGCTCTTTAGGGAACAACAAACTTTTATTCATTACTTCAACAGCAGCTTCAAGTGTATTCGCTCCGTGGACCGACCAGGTAGGCATTGAGCTCGGTTATGCGATAGACAATACTTTTATTCGGGCTACTGTGTTCAATGGTCTTAACGATAATGGTGATGCAGCGGTAGGCGGCGCCTTCAAAAAAACCAAAGGCAGTCCATCCTACAACAGCAAAGATATTCAATTGTTCGTTAACCAAATCCTTACGAAGGATGGAGGCGGTCTTAGTGGTTATTTTTACCACGGCAGCGTTGACTTAACCAGCGGCGCAACAGTTTATCAGAATAATTATAATAGATATGCCTTTTATGGCAGTTATCCCTTTCAAAATATTTTAGCCCTGGCTGGTTATGAAAAAGGACAGGATCAGGCTTTTGATGCGACGACAAGTAAAGTCAACGGAACTTACGGCAGTTCAGGACTCTTTGGCGAACTTAATTATAAAATCCAAGATCCATTTTGGATTGGGGTAAGATTTTCGCAGTTTGATCCAACAGAGAGTGTAAGCAATAACAGCGTTTCACTTATAACTGCAATGGTGCATTATTCATTGCAAAACGGTTTATACTTTGTCGGCGAATTCAATCATCAGCAAACTGACCTTGAAGCAAATCTTAATAAAAAGGATGATACTTTCCAATTACGTATTGCATTTGTTTACTAAACTTTACTTGAGAATGTTACGTAAAATATTTTTGTAAATAAAACACCCCGCTTTGTCGGGGTGTTTTATTTTAAATCAACAATTAAGAATTGCAGTAATGCAAAACCAAATAATGAGTATTGGGTTATGGTTAATTTATATCTGTTTGAAAGATGTAATCTGTAAGAGCCGGGACTAAAAAGAAAATAATGAATATCGAACAAGGAATCTCGAATGATGAAGTTGAAAAACAGATGGCTTTCACTTCGAAATTCATTATTCTATACTCACTATTCGATAATCAAATTTCTAAAAGTTCCCAACCCTCAAGGGAGAACGAGAGTAATAATTTAGTCCACAAAGCGGGAAAATTTTATTAAAGTTTTGAAGCTTGTTTTTCCTCAATTTTTTTGATATACATATAGAGTGTAAGCGCTAATAAGCTTGTAATCAAAATCGAAAGAACCAATCCATAACGCCGGAAGAAATAGTCGGCAATTGCGGCTTGCGACTCGGTAACGGCGGCTTTAGAAACGGATAATCCTTTTCCAACAACAACTTCTTTAAATTTCTCTTCATTAAAAGAATGAACCATTGTTCGCGCTTCAAGTTTTGCTTGGTGAACATCTCTCATTTTAAATTTTGCCTCTGATATTTCCATTCCTTTTTGTTCGGCTTCATTTATTAATTTAAGCGCTAAAACTTCGGATACATCTAAGCTGTCAACATAATTGCGCATTTTTTGCGCTACAAAATATCCCTTAGTTGATTTTGTTTCAGTATGGCATTTGCTGCAAACCGCTTCTTTGCTAACGCCGAGCATCGCTTTTGTTGCAGGCATAATCTCATGATTACTGTGGCAGGTTTCGCATTCGGGTAATTTTGCTTTATCGAATGCTTGCTTGTGCGGGCTGGAAGAGAACAAATCCGCATTTAGCGCATGACACGTGCCGCATACTTTAGAAACTGATGCAACTTCAGGAGGCGTTGCCCCATGGTTTCCATGGCAGCTATTGCAAGCCGGAGCGCTTATATCATGCTTTTCTAACAACTGTTTTCCGTGAACGCTTCTTGTATATTTTGCAAATTGATCGGTTGGAATTTTGTACCCAGCCATATATTGCGCATCACTGTGGCACGTTGAACATGTCTCCGGAATATTGAGAGCATAAACCTGAGATTTAGTATCTGCGACCGCACGAATACCGTGGCTTCCGTGACAGCTTGCGCACTCTGCAGGTTTCGGGTCTCCTTTTGCATTCAACATTCCATGAACGCTCGTTCGATATTTTGCAACTTGATCTACTGCTATCTTTGGATTATACGTTTGCATAAACTTTGCATTGCTATGACATTTTCCGCAAGTGTTTGGAACATTCAAAGGATAAACCGGGGATGCAGGACTTTTTACAGAAACAATTCCGTGAGCATTATGGCAGGTTGTACATTGAACGATTTTTTCTTTTCCTGTTGTAGAAAGTTTTCCGTGCACACTTGCCTTTAATAACTCAAGTTGATTTGTTGGAAGATGAGAGCCGTACTTTTGCATCATTTCTTTTTTTGCGTGACAGTTAGCGCATCGCAATGAAATGTCGTCTCCTTTAGGTACGCCCAGGTAGCCGGAAGCTTTGCTCATTGCTTCCAACATATCATCAGATTTGCTGTTGCCACCGTGGCAGCCGGCGCAGGAAATTCCTTTTTGAAAATGAATATCTTTCTTAAATAAATCTGCAACACCGCCGAGTTGCTCGTGGCAAAGATAGCATTGATCATCACTTTTTAAGGTTTGAGCCTTTAGAGAAAAATATCCGTTTAAGAGAACAAGTGTAAAAATTATAAAGATTATTTTTTTCATGCTATCCATCCTAAAATTGTTAAAACGATGATGAACATAATAGCAGCCATACCGAGGTAATTAATGAGTTTGTTTCTTTCTCCGCGTGAGCTTTTTCTATCCCAAAAAGGAACGATCATCCACAATGCAAACGCGGCTCCAAAAAGAAGAATGCCTAACACTTCTCCTTCGATAAAAAGAATATGGGCGGGGAAATATTTTAAACTTTGAAACATAAAAAGGAAATACCATTCGGGTTTTATACCTGCCGGCGCTGAACCGAATGCGTCTGCTTTATGTCCAAGTTCTGCCGGGAAAAAGACCGCAAGAATAGCAAGAAGATTCAGCATGACTAACCAGAGAAGTAAATCTCTAAGCATAAAGTTCGGGAAGAAAGGCATCGTCTTTTTTTCTTTTTGATCGAGTTTTGCGATACGCCTTGGCTCGCTAATTCCCTGTCGTTGAATAAGGATTAAATGGATACCTAAAACAATCGTAAAAATTCCGGGGAACAAAGCCACATGAAAACCAAATAACCGTGATAAGGTTGCCCCGGTAACATCCAATCCTCCGCGCATGAGAATTTTTATCGGCTCGCCAATAATAGGGACAGCGCCTGCAATATCGGAACCGACTTTAGTTGCAAAAAATGAAAGCTCGTTCCACGGAAGTAAATATCCGCTAAACCCAAAACCCATTCCAAGGAACAACAGTAACATTCCGCTGATCCATGTCAGTTCGCGCGGCTTTCTATAAGCTTTTTCAAAATAAACGCTGAACATGTGAATGACTGCCGATAAAATAAATAAATTTGCAGCCCAGCCATGAATGGAGCGAATCAGCCAGCCAAATTGTACTTTGGACATTATATATTGAATACTTTCGAAAGCTAAATCGGGTCCCGCTTTATAATAAAAGAGAAGTAAAATTCCTGTGGATACTTGAACAATAAAAAAGAAAAGTGATACTCCGCCGAAATAATACCAAACGGAATGAGAATGAATTGGAACGTATTTCTTACCCATAAAATGTACTAAATCATCAAGATGAAGTCTTTCATCTAAATAGTCATAAAAACTTTTTACAATTTTTTTCATAATCTAACTCACGCTTTCTTCGATACAAAAATATTTTCACCCTGGAGAGTAACCGTATAAGGGTCTAAAGGACGCGGCGGCGGTCCGGAAACATTTTTTCCGCTCAGATCATATTTCCCGTTATGGCAGGCGCACCAGATTAAACCCAATTCTTTTTTGTACTGAACCGTACAATCAAGATGGGTGCAAACGGCTGACAAGGCTTTGAAATCGCCTTTTTCCGTACGGACAACAATTACCGGTTTGTTCCCGAAGCGGACAATTTTGCCGCTGTCTTTTTCAAAATCGGAAATTTTTCCAGCCAAAACGCTCGAAACTTCAACTTCATTTTGCTTTGGAGGATTTAAATATGAAACAATAGGATAAAGCACGGATGCTAAAAATCCTACTAAACTTGTGGAAAGGAGATATTTTAAAAAAGATCTCCGGTTTTGGTTGCTATCCAAATCACTCATTGAAACACCTTTCTAAAAGAAATAAAATATGCAGGAATGAAATTAATGCTATTTGGAAAATAAAAAAAGTAATCGAACTCGTTTTAGAAAAAAAATCACTCTATTTATTTTTTAGCGATGGCAATCGCTGCAATTTTCTTCTTTCCAGGCGGATCCAACATCAACCGGATGAAAATAATCAACTCCGCTTAATGATAAACGAAGAGTGTCGCGCTCAAATTGTTGTGAAAGAATCGTATGACAAACATTGCAATCTCGCGAAAGTACTTTCCCTTCTTTGCTTTTGTGTTTACCGTCGTGGCAGCGGAAACAACCGGGAGAATACATGTGCCCGATATGGTTTGGAAATTTCTTCCAGCTTACATTCATTTCGGGAAAATAATTGCGCGAATAAATTTTTTGAATTTCCTGTATCGCTCTCTCAAGTTGTGATTTTTTTGAAGATGCAAGTTGAGGATAATTATTTTGATAAAACTGATTAATCAAAAGTTTTATACTATCTAATGCGGCTTCTTTAGTTTGATATGGATTTTCAAGCGCATCCACGGCAACGCTTTTAATATTAGGCAATGTTGGATCAACCCAGTTTAAAGACATTAAATGATTAACCGAAGTGAAAGGATCGTGATAAATATGAGAAGGGCGGTTATGGCAGTCAATACAGTCCATTCTTCGTGCTTCAGCTTTGCTTTTTTCTTCTTTCGTTAAAGAATATTCTGTGCTTTCGTAAATAACTTCTTTCCCATCCATTGATTTTGATTTCACCCATGGAATTTTTTCTCTTGCCGGATCAGTAGTAATATAAGTTACTTCATTGCCAATGTTCATGTGCCAGTGGATGCCGTTCGTTGGACCGGCCTCAATATTACCACCGCCGATTTTTACTAAAAGATTGATGGTGAATTTACTGTTTTTTTCATCTGACAAATAATAAGTCGAGACAAGTTTTTTTTCACTGAAGAAATGTTTGGGCCAATGGCATTGCTCGCACGTTTGCTGCGCCGGGCGCAAATTTTCGATCGGCGTTGGAATGGGTCTGGAATATTTATTAAAGAGAACTGAATAGACTTGATACGAGCCGGAAATTTTCGCTTTTACAAACCAACTTACCCCGGAACCAATGTGACATTGAACGCAGCCGACTTTTGCGTGTGGTGAATACTGATAGGCAGTATATTCGGGAGCCATAACTGAGTGGCAAATTGTTCCGCAAAATTCATCCGAATCAGTATATTCATAAACTTTAAAACTTCCGAAGGCAGAGAAAATTAAAAGTAAAATTGCTCCGAAAGAAATCATTATCGTCGAAAATCGATGCGCTGGATCGTTCAGATCAATAACTGGCAGACGTCTGGTTTTTTTCCCGGAAGCTAAGCGTTTTCTTTCGTTAAGGATTCCAAAAATCATTAGCCCAATACCGAACAGCAAGAAGGTTGGAAGAATTACAAAAGCAACTATTCCCATATAAGGTTTCGGGTTTTTCTCAAAAGCCTCTAAAACCATTAAGAAAAGGACCAAGCTAAAACTTACTGCTGCAAGAGCGCCTCCAACCAATGTTGTTGGGTTATAAAAAGAATCCGGGTATTTGCGTTTCATTTAGAATCCCTTAAATAATAGATGCTATCTATAAGAAAAAATCATTGCGTAGATTATCCAAATTACTATGAAAAAGCCAAGCGACAAGGCTATCCACCCGAAGATTTTAATAGTGCGTGTAACAATCGGAGGATAAGCTTCAACAAAATAATTTTCTAATTCACCTTTCTCAAGCAGTTCTTGGTACTCTTTAGGTCTATCGAGTTTAAATTCTTCAAGCGGCATTCTTCCGGTGAAGATGACAATGTCCATCGGAAATTTCTCCGGGCGAAGATGCGTGTTAAAAAAGTGAACGGTAAAAATAAAACCGGTTGCAAGCAAGGCTTCATCGCTATGAATTATGGTTGCAACATTGATAACCCATCCCGGTACAAATTGAGTAAAAAATTCCGGGAACCAAAGGGTAAGCCCGGTTGAACCGATCACAAAAACTCCCCAGAAGACTGCGAAGTAATCAAACTTTTCCCAATAGGTCCATCTTCCATATTCAGGTCTTTCACCTTTTCCCAGGAACCATTTCATTGATCCGATGAAATCTTCCAAATCTTTTTTGTTGAAGAGCATTGAGCCATTTCCAAAAATCATTTCTTTCCACGAACCTATTTCCCTCCTTTTAATCCGGGTTATATCAATTATATGCGTTATAAAAACTACCATCATTACAGAAGCTGCGAAGCGGTGAATTGATCCGGTTGCTTCAAACCCACCGAAGAAATGGGAAAGAGCAACTGCCCAGCTTGTATAAGAAAATTTTAGCGACATTCCAGTAAGTGATAAACTAATAAAACTGATTATCATTACAATATGAAGTCCCCGGTTTAAGCGGGAAAACCGTAAAACTTGTTCTTCTTCTTTATGCATCAAGTTCATCTTCATTCTCATTTTCCTGTCGCTTGGTTTCATCAATTAACTTTTCTTTATCTTTCAATCTCTTTGCTAATTCACGCTTCCATTGCAAAGAACGGGGCAGCCAAAGCAATGTATGAATACCGGCAAGGATAAAAGTTCCTACAAGTAATCCCGTCATCCCCCAAAATGTCCAAAACAAAATGGGATATTTCTGCGGGTCGTGGTGGGTTGCGTGCGTTAAGTATCCGGCGAATTTTTTAGTAGCGCCTTCGTGACATTTTTGGCATGTCTTCAATACATTTTTTCTGCTTAGGTGAGATTCGGGATTGGAAATGGCAAGAATATCATGCGAGCCATGGCAGTCATAGCATTTTGCGGTTTTTGTATAACCCAATTGAGAAACTTTTCCGTGGTACGTATCAAAATATGTTTTAGCAATTTCAACATGGCATCTTCCGCATTGATCCATGATGTGAAGTTTAAATCCTTCCGAATCCGCCCGTTTAATTTTATGTGCGCTGTGGCAGTCGTTGCAAGATGGAAGATTTTT
>MNVA01000068.1 GCA_001871325.1 Ignavibacteria bacterium CG1_02_37_35 | reverse complement strand
AATCTTCCTACGGCTGATTTATAAATACTTTCATAAAATCTTCTTAAATCCCACACTATATCCTCAATCCCTATATACGGCGGATTCCCGATCACCACATCAAACCCGATAAAATTTCCTTCATCGTCAAGCGCTTCGGGGAATTCAAACCGCCATTCAAATGCGTTGTTATAAATTACGTTGCCGGCTTCGCCGTCAAGTTCTTCTCTTATTTTTTTTATCGTCTCTTCAAGTTTTTTCTCTTCGTGTTTTAATTTCTCTTTATCTTTTTTGCTCAGTTCAACGTCTATCAACCGTTCGGTCTGGTATTTATTGTGGAGTTCAAACACCATGCTGCTAAGTTTTTTCTTCCGCGGATCGTTATTGCCAATCTCCGTTCTAAAATTATTTTTAATGTCTTCAATAAATCTTCTAAAATTATTCTTTTCATTTTTATCGTTCGTGTTTTTGTAATTCCGGACGAAGTTTTTGTAATCCTCAATGGTGTAGCGGATAGTTTTAAGCGCTGATTTCAGATCGGCGTTAAGCGGAAACCGGTTGATGAGCGAATTGCCTTCTTTAATGTTGATGTCTATGTTGGGAAGCGTTTCAAGTTTTGAGAAATCGCTTTCTTCCGTGTAGTAAGCGTTCTTCAGCAGCTCTATCCACAAACGGAGGCGCGCGATCTTTACGGAGTTTGCGTTGATGTCAACGCCGAAAAGACAATTTTCAATTATCGTTTGCTTCTCTCTAAAAAGCGTTTCTTGTACCCGCTGCACTTCCCGCACAAAGATCATTCTACTCGAATCATAAATACCGCTTTCTGAAAAGGTTGGCTTTCTGGGGGCGCGATATTCAAAAATATCTTCGCCGGAATTGCAGGTAATGATAAGTTCATCGTTTTCTACTCTCGCTTCATAATCCATCAGCACAAGACCGTTTTTGTCGGCAAGCAGTCCAAGTTCCGATTTTATTGCGATCAATTCATTAAGCGCGGAAACAAGAAAGTGCCCGCTGCCCACCGCCGGGTCAACAATTTTAAGCGAGTTGATAACTGCGTTGAATTCCAAAATATCTTTTGTGTTCCGCCGGTCAGCCAGATGGTTTCTAACATCAGCGAGCGTTTTGCATTTCCAGCGGTAAATGTCGTTAAACTTTTGCACAACCGCGCGCTGCAGCGTTTCGCGGCACATGTACATGGTTATAAATCCGGGAGTAAAGAATGAGCCGTCTTTGTAGCCGTTAATTTTTTCAAAGATGAGTCCCAGCACCGAAGCGTTGATGAGCGTTTTCTTGTCTTCACGGATTTCTTCATTTCCTTCGGAAGTAAAATCGTACGCGTCTAAAAATTCAAACAGATAATACATTGCCGGAAGATTTTCGTGCCGCTTTTTCCCGGTGCGGTCTTTAAGAACGGTATTCTTGTACAACTCAATCGGAGTATTATCATCAAGGCTGTTGATCTTTATGGTGTCACTTTCAAGCTCGCCGATTTCGAAAAGCGAACTGTTCAGATAGGGAACAAACCAGAATTTTTTGTTGATAAGATCGGTTCTTTTTTTGTGGGGAACCGCAAGCACCTGGTGAAATAATTTGTAAAGCTCATCAAAATCATTAATGAAATTTTTGTCCAGGAATTTATGCATATCGCCGCTGTGATATTTATAAAGCTGCGCCTCCAGCAGTTTTAGAAAGAGAATTCTATTTACCCACGTTATGGAAAGCTCCAAAGCAAGGCTGTACAATTGATCGTCGAGCGTTTCGCCATATTTTTCGGGATGCTTGATCTTTGCAATAGTATTTTCAGTTTCAAGAATAAGGATGGCGTTCTCGATTATTGAACCGGTGTCTCTTTCTTTTCCCGGTTTGCGGGTAATTATTTTTTTGTTCTTCTCTTTTGTTTCAACAAGTCCGATAATGTGAAGCAGTTCGTTGTAAAAATTCCGGTCTAACGAATTGCTGTCGTTCGCAAAAGATTGTTTAAGCAGATGAACCGGAGAAAGAATTTTGTACAACGCGATAAGTTTCTTTTCGTTTTCCTTTTCCTTTTCGTTCTGTTCAAAAAGAGATTTGTAATCTTCCAGGTTGAAATAGACGAAAGAAATTTCCGAATCAAGTTTATCGAGCAGCGGTTTTGCGATTTCATCATAAAAGAAATCGGTATTGCCGGAAGTTTTCTGTTTGTCCCGCCAGTGTTCGTAATCTTTTACCAACTTTTTATTGTTGTAGAAAAGTTGTTCAAAGAGTATTGCGTCAAAGATGAACCACTCGTAAATGTTGGTCGCAATAAGATGTTTTATCTCGTTGTTTTTGTGGTCAATTCTTTCTTCAAGATAATAGCGGATAAGCTCATGCATTGCTTTTGCGTTGAGGTTATCCCGCGTTATCATCTCAAGTTTATTTTTCGGTCGTTTAACCTCCGTTAAAACAGCGGCTTTGTTTTGGTTGTTTTCAAGATAGATAACAAGATCAACATCCCGTAACGTATTTATGAAATGTTTGTTTTTGTAGTAAGTGTTGTTGAGGAAGTCGCGAAGAAGCGTTTTAACATTTTCCTCCCGCTCTTCATGGTCAATGGATGCAAAAAGAGTGTAGAGATTTTCTTTAAAAAGGTCAATCTCGCTGCGGAGGATTTTCTCTTTAAGATACGCTTTGTTCAGCGCCTGTCTTGGAGTAAGGATTTTTATTTGCTCGCTTGTCATACTCTAATCAAATTGTTGATATAAATATGTACAAACATACTTTTAAAATAGTTTATTAACCAAATTATAAATGGTAGAAAGCGGTAATTGGTTTTGCTTTTCTCCCCTCTCGAGAGGGGGTGGGGGTGTGTTGTTAATAATTTCTAATCTAGCAGAGTTGTAATTAAAAATGAATAATGAATATCGAACAAGGAATGCAGAATATCGAAGGACAAAAAATTCATCATTCATTATTCCCCGACTGAGTCGGGCAGGCTTGTTTAATGTTCGATATTCAATTTTACAAATAATATTCTGCCAATTCGCCGCGATGAATTACACGAACTTTACTGATAAGGCAGTAAATTCCCTCTGTAGAGGGGACTTTAATCTACTTTTTCTTTTTTGTTTTCTTAGTCTCTTTTATGATTTTATTTTCATCAGTAGTAACGCTTCTTACAACTTTTTTAACTTCTTCGTCAAAATCACTCTCGTAGTTTTTGTCCTGCACAACTCTAAACTTGTCATACTCTTCTTCGGCAAGTTTTAATGCGACTTCATGTTTTACTTTACCGGCATCTTTCAAAATATCGTATTCGTTAAACTGTAAAAAAGCGTCAAGTTTAGTAACCCAATCGATCATCTTCATTGATAGATGCCGGGCTGCTTGGTTTTCTGCATAATCAAGATACATGGAGACGATCCGTTCAAGTTCTTTTATTTCTTTTTCCGTTAAATAATTCTTTGCTACGCCAACATCGCTCTTAACAATTTTACCTTTGGGAGAATTTTTCCATATAAGTAAACCCATTTGCGGTTTAGATGAGTCGGCACGTTCCGCAATAAGTTGAGCGGCAGTCTTACCTGTTACCGCCCAATGGAGTTTGTTTTGAACCGTCTTATAAAACTTTTGTGTTATTTCGGCATCCTGATTGTAATCAATGCTGCATTGCTGATAAATATCGGTGATCTTTTGATAGAATCTCCTTTCACTTGCGCGTATCTCGCGAATACGTTCCAACAGTTCACCAAAATAATCTTTGCCGAACCGTTTACCTTGTTTTAAACGTTCATCATCAAGAACAAACCCTTTGATCATGAACTCGCGCAAAGTTTTGGTAGCCCAAATACGGAACTGTGTAGCCTGGAAACTATTAACGCGATAACCGACTGCTATAATAGCATCCAAATTATAAAACTGAACATAATAAGTTTTACCATCTGCAGCAGTTTGTGCAATTTTTGCACTAACTGAATTTTCATCCAACTCTTTTTCTGCAAAAATGTTCTTTAGATGTTTTGTAATTACCGAGCGGTCAACACCGAACAACTCAGCCATTCTTTTTTGATTTAACCAAAAAGTTTCATCACTGAATAACACTTCTACCTTTACGTCTCCGGTATCCGTAGTGTAAAGGATAATATCGCTATTTAGATTTTCTTTTTCGTTACTCATATTGCACCACTTAAAAGATTACGTTTCTTGTTTAGTAAAAGTTGATGAATAAATTTCTCCACTCTCATCTTTTACTCTTCTTTTTACACACATCTAAATCCCCTCTGTAGAGGTGGCTTTAATCTCATATCTTTTTATTTCCCATTTACTCATTGTTTAACCACCAGGGGTTATACGGAAGTAATATTTGATCTAAGTTATTCATTTTTCAGCACTTGTAAATTATTGCGGTTATAATATGCATAATTTGCATTTTCTTTTTCGTTACTCATATTGTACTACTTGAAATATTACGGTTCTTGTTTATTAAAACTTGATGGATAAATTTCTCCATTTTCATTTTTAACTCCTCTTTTTATACACCCCTAAATCCCCTCTGTAGAGGTGATTTTTAAACTTCAAAGTATGTTTTATTTTTCTTTTTTCTTCTTCTTTAAAATAGGTACAAACATACTTTTAAAATAGTTTAATAACCAAATAATAAATGGTAGAAAAAGGTAGTTGGTTTTGTTTTTCTCCCCTCTCGAGAGGGGTTGGGGGGTGTGTTCTTAATAATTCTTAATCATACTCATAATCTTAATCCCTATACAAATTCGATTGAAATTTTCTCTATAGCCAATTCAGCCGGAATGATTACCGGTTCTGCACTGCTTTTACATTCAAACGTTATTTTGCTTGGGTGAAGTGTTAGCTTAAAATTTTTCAATTCTTCCTGATTAACTGAAAAACAATACAGGAGTTGTTGGGTGGGTGTTGGAATTATTCTACACAGCAGCTCTTTTGTGTCCGAAAGAAAGGAAATTGCTGAATCGCTCTCCTCATTATTCTTTGTTCTCGCAGCTAAGCGCATTCCGTTTGCCGTGTCACCAACTGAAAAAGGGAGCAGCTCATACACACCGTTAAATTTATAAAAAGGAATTTTAGCGGCAAGACTTCTCTTCTCTCTTATGGTTAATTGCCGTACGCTTGCATCTTTTAATGAAGAATAAAATTCAATAGCGGCGGAAAAATGTTTCCCGGTAATAAGTTCATTGACTTTTCCATCAGAAACTTTAGCTCTGAAAAAAATGTAGTTAAATATATCTCGTTCTGTTATCATTCCTGTTCGTGTTGTCTTTCTTATTTATAGTTAGAACTTTTGTTCTCTCCGAAAAAGGTGAGAGATTATTTTTATCCGGGACCATATTGCCACCAATTTAACAACTATAGTATTGATCGGTTAATTTTTTTTTTATGTCAAGATATTTTGAGCGCTTTGGTGCAATTCCGTCATCCATCTTGACTGCCGATAAGGCAGGCAAAACTAAACCATTAACCATGCGGGTTACCGCGCTATGTTTATCATCATAATTGGTACAATTGCTTTAATTCTAAAATAAATTAAAGACTTTATATGTCATCCCTAATTTATAAACCTTCGGGTTTAAGGGATTATACTCTCTTTTTTTACCATTTTTCTATAATCATATCACCCCTATCGGGATTTATATTTCTTAATCCCGAAGGGATGAAATTACTATAACAACACCAAGAAAGAACATAACTAAATGCCGAAGGCATGACATTGTTAAAATATTTTGACAATTATAACAATAATGTTATTCACTATTCCATTGAACGCTTTAGCTCTTCCGCGATGTTTTGCTTAAATAACTTGGTTAAATACTCGTAGATGTTGTGATATTTTGTTTGAAATTCTTCTTTTGAAAGTTCGGTTGATACCTGTTCAATGTAATAATAAAGGTTCGGTTTTAAGCCGCCGTCTTTTAAATCTTCACCCATTTCAAGAAAGGAACGTTTGAAAATCTCGCCAATCTCAACGGGAACCTTTCTCTTTGCAATGTAAACCTGCTCAAGTTTTTCAACTGTTTTATGAAAAGATAAGGTTATCATCTCGTCCGCAGAAAAAGAAATCGCTTCGTCTGTTGCTTCTTCAAATAAATAAGGGTCTAAATCTCTATGCTTTATTTTCTGCACTAAGGGATGCAAGGGAATGGCAGGGAAATATTCCGTTTCTTCCGATAAATAAGAAAGAACATTTTGCAGGAGCTGTTTTCTTTCTCTGAACAAGTCTTCCGGAAGCGATGCAAAAGCGTCCTCATCAATAAAAGAGGTATGAATATCTGCAATCTTTTTCTTGCAAACAAAACAACACCCGAGATAAAAATCCTTTACCAGGTTTTCCTTTTTAATAAGATGATCAACGGCATGCAAAATTTTTG
>MNVA01000027.1 GCA_001871325.1 Ignavibacteria bacterium CG1_02_37_35 | reverse complement strand
GGGGGTTTAAATTCGCGTGTAGGTACAATGATCACTTTTTCAGGTTCAAGATCGAAACCATTTTTCTCAATAATTTTGAATGTAAACTTTATTTTTCCCGTTTGTATTTTATTGTTCGCTACAAGCTGGATGTTTGTTGTAAGTTCTTCTCCCGGATTTATTTTTTCGATTGTTTTTAAACCTACAATTTGAATATCAGGGTCATACACATCCGGGAATAGTTTTAACTCGCAATTTTCTGCCGGATTTTTTCCTATGTTTTTGAGTTTTAATATAAGGGTAGCTGTTTCGTTAGCATCCAAATAATTATTCTGAGATGGTTCAGTGTATTCTAAATCAGCAACAAGGAAAGGGGTATAATATTGTCCTGCCGGAAGTGCAGCCGGCAATTCTTTTGGTTTTACTTCTTCCTTTGGTTTAGGAACTAATTTCCCGTTAGGACTTCTCCCAACATTTACCTGAGAATAATTTGTTAATGAGAAAAGTAAAAATAATGTTAGTAATAGTTTCATTATAGCACTCCATCAAATAATTTTATTTTATGGTCTATCCGGTGCAGCCCCAATTGATTGGGCTGTTTCTGCCGGTGAATCTTTTTTCTTGGAGAGGAGAATTGCTGCCGCACCTCCACCCGCTAAAACTGTCCCTGCAACATAGTACCAAAAGGAACTTGAACTTTTTTCTTTTGCTAATACTTCAAAATAATAATCTGAAACCTCTGGGTCTATATGATAATCCTTCTTCATTTCCCAAACAATTTTTTTCTTTATACCGGGATGGATATTTTTACCAATATGTCCAACTACTGTCTTTGGGACAAAAACAAAACCCGAGAATTCATCTCGTTTTAGTGAGAGCGAGACTTCAAATTCTGAGCCGTCCTTACCGGATAAATCATAATAAATCTCAACCCGGTTTTCAAATACTTCAAAGGAAACGTTTGAAACTTGTTGTGCAAAAACCGGTGAAAGAAATAAAAGAAATGAAATGAGAAAAACGTACTTCTTCATATTTATTAACCGTATTATTTCTTTTTGTTTAAATCTGTTTTAACTATTACAAGGTTAACCGTTTTGGTCTTTGAAGTACATTCATTTATCTCCAAAGAGAATGAATGAGTCTGAGAAGAAGCAAGAGAAAGTATGTGAACCAGATCGTTTCTTCTAAATATATTTTTTACCAGAATCAACAATTACCAACCCGTTCCATTTTGTTATTGGTAAAATAGTGAAAAACCAATTATTGTCAAGCGGGGGAATGAAAAAAAGTTTAAGAACCAACAGAGGCTGCGTGGCCAAAGTATGATGCAATAAACATCAGGTCCGCATTTAATTCGGCTCATATTGAATCAATGGACTTAAGATTTAACGTAACGAAAAGCATGAAGCTCTTCGTTGGCAATTGTAAAAGACTTCAAGCATGTTGTGGTTGAACCATGAAAAACTTTACGAAGTAGTGTCGCAATTCTTTGATGATCTGTCTGACCTTGGTAGTTTTTTCGTGAAGCAGCGTAGCGATCTTGGGGGCTGTGAAACCTTGAATAAGGTACTCAAGTATCTGTTTGTGTGCAGTACTTAGTTTTTGCAACCAGTCGTTATAGTCCACACTAAAGACAACATTTGCTTCGACATTTTCTTTCGTCTTGGGAGTAACATTCATCCACTCCGAAAACTCAACAACAGTCACTGGCGAGGTTGCCCTACGATTGATGAAGCTCAACGGATCAAGAGAGCTCGTACCGCCGTAGCCTTTCTTGCAGACCGACCTAATATCAATTTCACGACTCCGCTTTGTAATGAACTGCTTGAATACGTTTTTGTTGATGGGTATTTCTTTCTCAACATGACTCTTGTAAAGCTCATACGATTGACAAATTAATTCTTGCATTTTATCTATTCGCCTTGGATCATAACGCAGCACAGCATAATAAACTTGTTCTTTTACAATTGGATATAACTGTTCCCAAGTCATAGGGTTTTCTCCAATCGTTAATGAAATTATAAACAATGATTCGCGGATGTTCGGTGAGAAAGTAGTGGATGAGTAGCGAGGAAATTGAATTATGAAAAGGAGTTTAACTCCTCATCAAAATTCTTATACCCTTTTTTATACAAAAAGTTCGGGATCGCAGCCGATGGTGAAAGACATAGTAACTCCTTGTTTGTTGTTAGTATATCTTTCTTATGCCAATAATTTTAGAAATGCTGAAAATAAAAATGCCCGGTGGAGGGCTACCGGGCATATTGAATAATTCACTGTGGGGGGTAAGCACAATGAATCGTGGTGCAAAACTAAAATACTTTTAATTGAATGTCAAGATTTTTTTTTCTTAAGCGGGAAAAAATAAAAAACCGCTTTAGGGGGGTTCAGCTAAAGCGGTGGTTTTCAACATTTATTCGGAGGGGAATAAATGATAGAACAAAACTAAGAGAATGGAATGAGATTGTCAACCATGAAAAATATTTTTCCACTTTATTTACTTCTTGGATTTGTGTTGTTTTTAATGACCTTAGAGTTTATTTTGCTAAGTATAAACTATACGAAAAGGATAAACAATGACTTCGACAGCAAAAGAATTGAGATTTCACACAAAAGAACTTCTTGAGTCCGTTTCACGCGGAGAGGAAGTGATCATTACGTTTCGCGGAAAACCTTATGCAAAACTTGTACCTATGAATAAAACGAAAAAAAGTATTGATTCTACAAATGAATTATTTGGGATATGGAAAAACCGAACAGACTTAAAAAATGTTAGCGCTTATGTCCGTGAAATAAGAAAGGAACGTTTCTTATGACAATGATTGACACCGATGTTTTAATCTGGTATATGCGGGGAAACATTAAGGCAAAAGAAGTTATTGAAAAGCTAAATGGTTTTTTCATCTCCGTTGTAACCTATATGGAATTAGTGCAAGGGATGAGAAATAAAAGTGAGTTAACTTTGTTGAGATCTGCTTTAAGGAAATGGGATGTAAAAATATTATTCATTAATGAAGACATTTCTGCCAAAGCAATGTTTTTAGTGGAGGAACATTATCTAAGCAATTCGTTAGTTTTGGCAGATGCGTTGATAGCTTCTACCGCTGTCTCAAATGGCTTAACGTTATTGACTGGAAATACGAAACATTATAAGGTAATAAAAAATCTGGAGCTTGAAGAATTTAAGCCTTAAATAAACGACGTAATTGCAAATAAAAAACAAATTTCTATAATGCAATCAAGAATCTCAAATCTATGTTAGACTACAACAATACTCCGCTGGCAGATTGTGATGGATTTACTCCCTTACAAATGCACAAAATAATTTACTTCCCTTTTGAGAATGATTGCCCGATAAAGATAAACCGCATAAAGGAGAATCAGCTCCTCAATGAAAGCCCGATACTTAATGTAGTCATCGAGTTACTTTCAAAATTAAGCGAAACCGATCTAAAATTAACACCCAAAGGAAATCTCCCGCGTCCGCTAATGAAAGACATTTACTCTAAACATTATCTGCTTGACAGATGGATAGAAAATGGAATTATAAAAATTCATGCGGAGTATGATTGGCTTATTTTACATAATGTTAAAATCGTCTTAACTCAAGCTGGTTTGATAAAAAAGAAGAACAACTATTTGTCGTTGACTAAAAAATGTAAAACATTATTAATGGATGATAATTATTGGAAAATCTTTTATCAACTTTTGAAAACTTTTACCTTGGATTTTAACTGGTCATATAATGATGGGTTTGACAACGTCGAAGTTGGACAGATAGGGTTTTTATATTCACTTTATATCATAAATAAGTACGGCGCCGAAGAACGAGAGCTGAAGTATTTTACCGACTTATATTTCTTGACATTTCCGATTTTCCTTGAGAATGCTGAGGGGGAAGCTTCAAATCTTTCCTTAGCCTTTCACACAAGATTTATTGAAAGATTTGCGTTGTGGTTTGGCTTTATTGAGGGAGAAAAGGTAAAAGGGAGTAATTATTTTGATAGGAAGATTAATATTAAAAGAACAAAATTATTAGAGCAACTCTTCCAAGTTTAGTTAGAGATAACAAACTGCTAACTTTGTAAACAATAAGAAAGAAATTATTTAATGTTCGAACAAACCTTTAAAAATATTGACGATATCCTTTTCAAGGATGCAGGATGCTCTAACGAGTTGGATTATGTTGAGCAGACTTCTTGGATTCTCTTCCTAAAGTATCTAAACGATCTTGAGAAAGACCGCAAGACCAAAGCGGAACTTGTTGGAAAAGAATATGAGTTTCTGATTGACAGACAATATAGATGGGATGTTTGGGCAGCGCCGAAAACCAAAGATGGAAAACTTGATAATAACAAAGCCCTTAC
Source organism: Ignavibacteria bacterium CG1_02_37_35 (assembly GCA_001871325.1). Taxonomy (GTDB): domain Bacteria; phylum Bacteroidota; class Ignavibacteria; order Ignavibacteriales; family Ignavibacteriaceae; genus UBA1563. The sequence goes on along the minus strand of MNVA01000027.1, from coordinate 4,675 downwards.
TGGTGATGATCTTAAAGACTTTGTTGATCTGAAATTAATTCCCTACCTAAAGAAATTTAAAGCTTCCGCTTCTTCTCCAGATACTCTTGAATATAGGATTGGTGAGATTTTTCACGAACTGAAAAACAAAATACAAAGCGGTTACACTTTACGCGGCGTTATCGATTTAGTTGATCAGTTGCGTTTTCAGAGCAGTGTGGAAAAACATGAGATGAGTCATCTCTACGAAGACAAGATTAAGAACATGGGTAACGCTGGGCGAAACGGTGGCGAGTATTATACACCGCGACCATTAATTAAAACTATTGTAAAAGTTGTTGCACCACAATTAGGCAAAACTGTTTACGACGGCGCGGTTGGTTCTGCGGGATTCTTGTGCGAAGCGTTTGAATATTTGAAAGAACATCATAAAAACCGTTCTACTTCTCAAGACAAAGTTTTACAGACAAAAACATTTTATGGCAAAGAAAAGAAATCTCTTGCATACATTATCGGCACAATGAATATGATCTTGCATGGTGTTGAAGCGCCAAACATTATCCACACAAACACATTGACTGAAAACCTTGTCGATGTACAAGAGAAAGACCGTTATGATGTTGTATTGGCTAATCCTCCATTTGGTGGAAAAGAAAGAGCGGAAGTTCAGCAAAACTTTCCAATTAAAACGGGAGAGACGGCTTCTTTGTTCTTACAGCATTTTATAAAGATTATGAAAGCGGGAGGCAGAGGAGGTATTGTAATTAAAAATACTTTTTTGAGTAATATGGATAACGCTTCTGTTAGTCTGCGTAAACACTTAATAGAGACTTGCAACTTGCACACGGTGCTGGATTTGCCAGGCGGTACATTTCAAGGGGCGGGAGTTAAAACCGTTGTTTTGTTTTTTGAAAAAGGAATCGCTACCAGAAAGATTTGGTATTACTCACTGAGCCTTGATAGAAACCTTGGCAAAACAAACCCGCTTAATGAAAATGATTTGGCTGAGTTTGTAAAACTGCAAGAAACTAAAAAGGGTAGTGATAATAGCTGGAGTGTTAAGATTGCCGATGTTGATAAAACTACTTTTGATTTGAGCGTGAAGAACCCGAATAAAAAAGAAGAAAAACAATTACGCGAGCCGCAAGAAATATTAGATGAGATGAAAGCTTTGGATGAAGAGAGCGCTGAAATTCTGAATTCGATTATGGAAATATTATGAGTGATGAGTGGGAAGTAAAAGATTTCGAAGAGTGTCTTGATAAAGTTGCTTATACGAATAAAATTCAAAGACAAGATTTCAAACCGAATGGGAAATATCCTATTGTTTCGCAAGAAAAAGAAGTAATAAACGGTTACTGGGATGAAGAAAAGGATTTATTCAAAGTGACAAAACCCATTATAGTGTTTGGTGATCATACGAAGGTATTAAAGTATGTAGATTTTGATTTTGTTTTAGGTGCCGATGGTGTTAAGGTTTTACAACCAAAGGATTTAATTAACCCAAGATACTTATATTATTATTTGCAGAACATCGATTTAGATAGTTTAGGTTACGCAAGGCATTATAAACTTTTAAGAGAAATTAAGGTACAATATCCAAAACCACTCCCCGAACAAAAACGTATAGTAGCAATTTTAGATGAAGCATTTGCTGCGATAGCTAAAGCAAAAGAGAATGCTGAAAAGAATTTGCTGAACGCGAAAGAACTTTTTGAAAGTTATTTGAAAGGTGTGTTTGCAAATAGAGAGGAGCATTGGGAAGAGAAAACTCTAAACGAGATCTCTGAAAATTTAGATAGCAAAAGGGTTCCGATAACAAAAAATGTTAGAAATCAAGGTACGATACCATATTACGGTGCATCTGGGATTGTTGATTATGTAGAAGATTATCTGTTCAATGAAGATTTACTCTGTGTTTCTGAAGATGGGGCAAATCTATTGGCAAGGACTTATCCTATCGCATTTTCAATATCTGGAAAAACTTGGGTTAATAATCACGCACACGTTTTACGTTTTGAAAATATGGCGAGTCAAAAATTTGTCGAGGTCTATCTAAACTCAATTAAATTGGATGAATATATAAGTGGGATGGCACAACCCAAATTAAACCAGACAATGCTTAACAAAATACCAATACCTTTCCCGCCGCAAATTATTCAAGAAACTATTGTAAATAAGTATGATGCTTTATCAATTGAATTGAAAAAAATAGAGACCATTTACAAACAAAAACTTGCTGATTTGGAAGAACTGAAAAAAAGCATTTTGCAAAAAGCATTCGCAGGGCAATTGAAAATTGAGAATGGATAATTGAAAATGGAAAGCAAGAGAGATAATGTTGTAATGAATAAATCGTATGCGTTTGCATTGCGGATTATTAAATTATACAAATATCTTGTTTCGGATCAAAAAGAATTTGTATTGTCCAAACAAATTTTACGCAGCGGAACAAGCATTGGTGCTTTGGTTAAAGAATCAGAACACGCACAATCAAAAGCCGATTTTATTAATAAAATGAATATCGCGTTAAAAGAAGCTAACGAGACGGAGTATTGGTTAATGTTGTTAAAAGACAGTTGTTATATTGAAGAAAAAAGTTTTACTTCAATACATTCAGAAAATGTTGAACTGATTAAATTATTAGTAAGCATAGTAAAATCATCCAAAGAGACATTAAAAAAATAATTTTCAATTTTCCATTATCAATTATCAATTAAAAAATTATGAACGAAGCCGAAACCAGAGCCGAACTTATTGATCCCAAGTTGAAAGAAAACGGTTGGGATGGAAAAGCAAACCCCGAAGTAAAAATACATCGGGAGTATCCAATAACCGATGGAAAAATTAAAACCAGCGGCGGAAGAGAAAAAGCTCTTAAAGCAGATTACGTTTTATCATACAAGAACCGCAAGCTTGCGGTAGTAGAAGCGAAGAGTAATGAACAAGAAGTTGGCGAAGGAGTTGCACAAGCAAAAAACTATGCAGAAAAACTTATGCTTGACCATTCGTACGCCGCAAACGGCAAAGAGATTTACTACATCAATTTGGATGACGCAAAAGAAGGATTGGTTTCAGACTTTCATACTCCATACGGTCTGTGGGATAAAACATTTATTACCTAAAATTCTAAAACAAAAATCAGGAAAAGTGGCATAAGTTGTTTATTTTTGGATTGATAAAAATAAAAAATTAACAAACAAACGCCACTTTTCTGATGAGTAAAAATAAGCAAAAAATCCGTTACAAAACACAAAACGTTAAGCACTTTTTTACAGGAACAAAACTGACAAAATATGCCGGGTTATCACCCATCATGAATTTTATCAACAAATTGAAGATCGGAGAAGAATTCAACGAACTGTTCCCAACAGAAAAAAACAATGCGGTTAAATACAGTAACGGACAAATAATGCTTTCGTTACTCTTGTCCTCGTTGTCAGGAGTAAATCGAGCCGTACGGATAGCAAACTTCACAGCCGATTCATTGGTTCAGCTATTATTAAACTTGAGGAAGCACTTAAACAAAGATGTCATTGGGGAGCGATTGAAAAAATTTGGTCAACAAGGCTCAGTTCTCTTTCAGGAATACACGTTTAAGAAAGTAAGCCAATGGATAACGGAGAGCGGATTAACGGCACTAACCATAGACTGCGATTCAACCGTCAAAACGGTTTATGGAAATCAACAAGGTGCGGCGAAGGGATATAATCCGGATAAAAAAGGGGCAAAGAGTTATCATCCGTTATTAGCATTTGTAAGCGAACTAAAAATTGTGGTCAACAATAGATTTAGAACCGGATCGGCATATACCTCCAACGGAATACTCTCATTTATAAAACAAACCTCGGTAATTCTCCCGGCAACCGTAACCAACGTGTTTTTCAGAGCCGACAGTGGATTCTTCAGCGGCGAGTTGTTTGATTACCTTGAAGAATTAAAGTGGGAATATTTGGTAAAAGTAAAACTAAAGAATTTGCATTCACTTCTGTTAGCACAACAATGGGAAGCAGTAGCTCCCGGAATAGCCGTTTGTGAATTTGACTATCAAGCCAACCATTGGAAGAAGAAAAGAAAACTTAAAGCAATAAGAACACTCACCGGATATAAGGAGGCAGAATACTTTGGAGAAACACAGCAAGTTGAACTCTATGAATACGCCTGTTATTGTTCAAGTTTACCTCTTAGCGTTGAACAAATCCATGAAAAATATAAAGAACGTTCTACAAGTGAGAACTGGATAGAACAAGTAAAAAATCAACTGTTAGCGGGAAAAACCTTAACGAATAATTTCCATGCAAATGATTTACTGTGGCAGATGGGAGTATTTGCCTATAACTTATCGGTTATAATGAGATACAAAGTAAAGAAACATTGGAAAGAAGAACACAACACCTTCAGAGATTGGTTTATTGAATTACCGGCAAAAATACTCACCGGCGGCAGACAAACAAAAATGAAAATCTATGAGCATTATTACTTCCGAGAAGATTGGGAGAAGTTCGAGCAATCTCTGTTAGTGTGAAGTAAGAAGAGGAAACTAAAAATCAATAGGGGAAAAAAGTTCAGGGGATAGCTACGCCCAAGTTATCCGCATATCCATTCCAATGCGCAAAATCAACAAGGAAAGAAAACCTATGGTAATCCGAATTTTCACGTTGCGAATAATTGTTCAATAAAAATCCATTCTCTATCA
>MNVA01000083.1 GCA_001871325.1 Ignavibacteria bacterium CG1_02_37_35 | reverse complement strand
TCTTCTTTCGCTATTTAATAAAAAACTTATTTCTTTTTTCATGAACATTTCTCCTAAAGGAAATTCAGAAAAATTAAATCACACTTTTTCCATACGCCGGACCGCCGCCGTTCAATCTTTCGATTGCAGCGGTTAAACCTCGTTCGAGCATTACTTTTGCCATGTGCAATCTATATTCTTTTGTTGCACGGATATCGGTAATCGGAATAATATCATCTTCAACTAATTGTTTGGCTTTTTCCATCAATTCAGGAACAATTTTCATCCGGTTTATTAATCTTTCTATTCTCATTGCCCTAACCGGAGTTGGAGCAACCGCGCCGAATGAAATGCGAAATGAATAATCTTCGAAAGCTAAAATTGCGAGATTAACCTGTGCAAGGTCTTCACCGTTGTATCGTTTTAGTTTCACAAAACAACCGGCCTGTTTTTTTTCGGGCAGTTGAATTGAAATTCCTTTGACAATTTCATTCTTGAACAATGCTGTTTTTCGTGAAGCCACAAACCATTGTTCAATTGGAATTTTTCGTTCTCCCATCTGACTTGCCGTGATAACGTTTGCTTTGTAAACCGATAAAACGGGACCACTATCAGTGCATGGGACAGCCGAACAAATATTGCCTACCATAGTGGCGCGGTTTCTTATTCCAACTGAAGCAACCGTTTTGCTCATCTCTGCAATTACCGGAAAATGTTCTTTGATGATTTCTGATGCTATGAGTTCGGAAAATGTAACACCGGCGCCGATCCACAAAATGTTATTTCCAAGCCTGATATCTTTTAAAAAATCAAGTCCTTTAATATCAATAACAACGTCGGGTTGAAGTGTCCCGGTTTTCAAAAACTCAACCACATCAGTACCGCCGGCAAGAATCACCGGATTTTTGAAACGGGAAAAAAGTCCGAAAACCTCGTCGAGATTTTTAACTTTTACATATTCAAATTGATTTTCAATTGCCACGATAGACTCCGCTATGAAAAATTATTTTCCATCTTTTGGTAAAAATGCAACAATCCTGCACATGGCTGATTCAAGTTCAATTCCACGCAACGGGAAACAGCCGATCCACGCTCTTTTATTACTGAGTTTATTAATGTCACCGCCAAGATTTTCAGCATGTACAATTTTCTTCGGAAACATTTTTATATGCATCACTTGATAATATTCTTCCTGCGGGAACATTGCATCCCACGATTTCACTTTATATTTTTTGATCAATTTTTGTTCGGCTTCAACAAAACGCGCAGGATGCCATTGCCTGATGATTGTGTTCATCGGGTGATCGGCGCTTCCGCAATCAACGCCGATCCATTTCAATTTCATATTGAGAACCCATTTGTGAAAATCGGGACCGGGTCCTGGATGTTTAACGAAATAACGAACCTCATCGGAATTTTTCTGATCCCATGCATAGCGGTTGTAACCGGTGTTTATAATAAGGATATCACCTTTTTTTATTTCAGCTTTTTTCATCAGCATTTCCGGCGAGTACAAATCATAGTCGCCAACTTCATCAGAAATATCAACAACGACACCTTGCCCGATCCATTCTTTCATCGGCACATTTCCAATTGATCTTCCCGATGCGTGAAAATGAATTTCACCATCCATGTGTGTTCCAACGTGATTGCTGGTTGTGATGATCTGTCCGTTGGCGCCTTGTCCCATGTGGGCGCCGGCAATTCTTTTAAAATACTGAATTCCCAGCGGCATATAGCTCGGCCATGGCGGAGTGTGAATGCTGAGCCGTTGCGTGAGATCGTAAACTTGAAGATTATCCATAAAATTTAGAAATTCATTTGTCTTCATTTTCTTATTCTCCTAAATATTTTTTAGTTGATTTGTAAAACCGATGAATGCTTTTTTAAATGGTTCAACAGGAGCTTCCAAAACGCCGGCGCCGATTTGTCCGATGCCCGCTTTTTTATGAGCAACGCCGGTATCAATAAACGGCAGAATGTTTTTTCCAATAACTTTTATTACGTCAATTCCGGTTGGCGTTCCGCGAAAATTTAGATAAGGAATTTTGTAAATAGTATTTTCGGAGGCGGTTATTTCATACATCTTGAGAGTATAATTAACTGCGTCGTTCGTGCTTCCACCGACGAACTGCACAATTGCAGGTGCAGCGGCAATTGCAAAACCGCCGAGTCCGTTTGTTTCCGTAATTGAGCTGTCGCCTATGTCGGGATTCGCATCGTCTTTTGTGTAGCCAGTAAAATATAACGCTTCAGGAATCGGCGAAACTCCCGTGAACCATTTATCGCCCGTACCGGAAAGTTGAATTCCGAATTCAGTTCCATTTCGCGACATAACAACTACGATGCTGCTATTCTCAATATTTCTTGCGGCATCCAGGGAAACTTTTGCGACTCCCATTGAAAGATTTAAAAAGAAATGATCGTTGCTGTTGATAAAATTCAGAACACTGACCGCTGCTTCTTTTTCATTTGTGTTCACAATTTCGGGAGCGAGAATTCTGTACAATAATGAAGTTGCGGCGCGGTTTCTGTTGTGGACTTCATCTCCCATGTGCAACGCTTGAGCAATAATATTTTTAAGATCAATCTTCCCAATTTTTTCAATTGCCTTTTTAAGCGATGGATAGAGGACGTTCTCCATCCATCTTAATCTTTCGATAACACTCTCGTCGTAAGCACCGTAGCGAAGAACTTTACCCAGTCCTTCGTTCATTGTGCAAAAACCTTTATTGCCGAACTCTTCATTTTCTAAAATGAATACAGGCATCGTAGGAGAAACAATTCCCGCCATCGGACCAACGGTGGCGTGTTCGTGACAAGGAGAAAATTCAATTTTACCGGATGCAGCAACTTTTTCTGCTTCTTCATACGTTTTTGCAAATCCTTCATAAATTAGCGCTCCGATAACAGCGCCTTTCATTGGTCCGCACATTTTATCCCATGCTACCGGAGGACCAGCGTGAAGCAAAAGATTTTTCTTCATACCGGGAATTACATCAATCGCTTTTCCCATTCCGGTTAAAAACGGTTTGCTGTTTAATATTCTTTTTACTGCTTCTTTATTTGCGGTTTCAATTTTATCGGAATTGTTTCTTATAACATCGAATAAAGATGAATCGGAAATTAATGGTGGTTTCCAATCAACTTGAACTGATGAAACTTTTCGTTCGTCAAGAGTTTCATTAAATGATTTCAATCCAATATTGATTACTTTTAATTCATTTTCAAAAAGTTTGTTCATTTTTTCATCTCTTCTTTTCAATTAGAAATTTTGCCAGTTTGCTTGCCGCCGCATTTGAATCCATTACAAGCACTTCTTCTGCACTCAGAGCGGCTGCAACCGTTGTTCTGTTTTGCGGGTCTTTCTCTGTTCCGGTTACAGAACAAATCACCGGTAAATATCTTTTCTGTTTTGAGGTTATTTTTTTTACTCCCTTCAGTACCGGAATAATTTCAGCGAGTGGATCCATGTTGGAACCATAACCGAGAACAATATCTAAAAGAATTACTGCGGTTTCCGGATCGTTCGCTTCGGCAAGAATTCTTTTGTTTCGTGTTGAGTAATCAATCATCGGATGAGGTCTGCCAACAGTGAATTCATCATCGCCAAGATCAATGATCGTGTGTTTCTCGCTTTTCCAGATATCCTTAAGTTTTTTCACTCTACCAACCGGCGTGTTAGAAAAAACATCTTTATCAACATTTTGAAAAATCATTTGTGTCTCATCGCAAAAAGTTCCACCGCTGAAAAGCGCGCGTAGATATATTTGGTTTTTGTTAACCTTTGCCGATTCTTTTTCTGCAAGTGCTTTCAATTCCAAATCGCGTGTGTTTATTTTCTGAAAAACTTTTTCAATGTTTTCCTTTTTCGAATATGCAACGGCAAGCAATGCTCCTTCTTCAAGAGTTTTTGCAATAGTGATTTTGCTGTTCTCAAATAATTCAATTGGAGAATTTAGAAAGACACCAACGATAGGTTTTTCAATTTTCTTAACGACTTCAATAATTTTAATTATCACCTCATCGGCAGGCGGTTTTGAAATTAGAAGAATTACCCCGGTATTTTTATCTTCTGCAAGAGCTTTTATTCCTTCAAGAAACATAATTCCGCCGACATCTTTTTTCACATCGCGTCCGCCGGTACCGATGGCTTGAGAAATTCCGCATCCCGAATTTGAAATAAGACAACTTACTTCCTGCAAACCCGTTCCGGAAGCCGCAACAATGCCAATGTTCCCGCGATTTACAACATTTGCAAAAGCAAGCGGAACACCGTTGATAATAGCGGTTCCGCAGTCAGGACCCATTACAAAAAGTCCTTTCTCCTTCGCAAACTTTTTCAATTCAATTTCTTTTTCGACTGAAACGTTATCGGAGAAGAGCATTACATTTAATCCGTTTTGTAAAGCTTTCATCGCTTCATCACCGGCATATTTACCGGCAACTGATATCATGGCAAGATTTGCATCTGGGAGAATTTTCAGTGCGGATTCTAAACTGGAAGGATTTAGAGAACCGGAAGATTTATTTGTGTTATCAGATTTTTTTAGAAACTCATTTATCTTTTTTGAAATTAGATCAGATTCATTTTGCGAATTGCATTTGTAGGCGATCATCAAATCAATATCGTCTGCGTTTTGAAGTTCATCGGTGAGAAGACCGGAAGTTTGAAGCATAGATTTGTTTTCCGGCGTTCCCATAACCGCTGCGGAATCAAGTACGATCTCAAGTTCGCTGATTTTTTTTGCGATGAGCATCAGCGAAACAGAATCAAAATATTCTCCCCTTTTTAAAATTCCTGTTACTATCATTTTAAATTCCTTTTTATTCCAAACAAAAAACCGACACCTTGATCTGCACCGGAGGTTTCACCAAAAGAGATCAGAGTACGGGTATTTTCAAGAATCTCATTTTGACCGGAGTACAAAATTGAGTGAATTAAATTTTTGAACTTTTCGAACAAGGAACCGTTTTTTGCAGCAAGAAGAAAAGCGTTGGTAAATGCATTGTTTCCTTTTGCCGCTTCATAAATATGCCTAATTAATTCCGAATAATCAACCGCATAAAATTTTTGAAGACAATTAAGCGCTAACAAAAAACCGGAGATAAAGTCATCACCGCTTGGTGTAAGCCCGAAACCGATGCCTTTAATAAGTTTTACTCCTTCCACAAAATTGGAAGAAGTGAAACACTCAAGGGCAGAATTAATTCTTCTCACAAGTTCAATTTCGTAAGAAGATTTGAAATTCTTTTTTCTGCTTTCATCTAACAAAAAGGTTAGGCTTTTACCGGATGAATTTTCAATGAGCGCTTTTTCAAAATGATCGAGATTCTGAAAGAACTTTTTTTCATCAAAGTTCATCACTTTTATTTTTGAATCATATGTCTTAGAAAATTCAAAAAATATTTTTTCATCATTCAACTGAAAATGATCTTCGGTAATTACCAGATTTTCAAGTTCACTGAATTTAACATCGTCAGCAACAATATTGAATGGACCACCGCCAATAGAATTGTTGACTATAAAAACGAAAGAACTTCCTGAACAAAAATTTACAACTTCATTAAAACGAGAATGAACTTTGTAAGTCCCTTTTACTAAGTCATCACCAAAGCTAACCAGCTTTATCATTCTTTATAAAAGATCATTCCCAAATGTTTTTTGTACAAATCTTTACGAACCACTTCAACTTTTCCATTCACCTTCATACCGATTTTCGGATTTTTAATGTCGAGTTGTCCGGTAATTCTGATTCCGTTTTCAAGTTCAACAATTCCAAGAGCCAGCGTAACAACTTCATAATCGGATGGAAGAGTATATAAAGTTGTAAAGGTTAACAGTTTCCCTTTTTTCGGAAGCGGCACAATATCAAATTCGTTGTGGTCATTTTCTCCGCACTTTTTACAAATGGTTTTGTAGGGATAATGGAGTTCGCCGCACCTCTTACATTTGTAAGCATAGATATTTAATTCCATTTTCTTATTCCTTTATAAAAGTTAGACATACAACATTATTACCGAAGCCGCCAAAATTACATGTGAAACCGACTTTGGCATTTTTAACTTGCCGCTTCCCAGCCTCGCCGCGTAATTGTAAAACGATCTCGTGCGCTTGACCTACGCCGGTAGCGCCGACCGGATGTCCTTTTGCTTTTAATCCGCCTGAAGGATTGATTGGAATTTTCCCGCCGATTTGTGTTTCGCCTCGTTCGAGTGCAAGATGTCCTTCTCCTTTTTTAAAGAAACCGACTTCTTCACTCTCGGCAATTTCAAGAATTGTAAATGCATCGTGCAATTCAGCAACACTTACATCTGAAGGTTTTACTCCTGCCATTTTAAAGGATTGGCGCGCGGCTTCTCTTACTGCAAGAAGTTCTGTCGGGTCTTTTCTTTCGTGGACGCAATGCGTATCAGTTGCTTGCCCAATACCTGCAAGGCGGATCATCGGTTTGTTAATTTTTTTCATCACCTCGGCAGTTGCAAGAATTAAACACGCGCCGCCATCGGAGACAGGACAAACATCATAAAATCTTAAAGGATCAGCAACGTATGGATTATTCGTTGAAGCTTCCGGCGAATCGAGAATTCCTTCAATCGTAATATCTTCATGAAGATGAGCATAAAAATTATCCATCGCATTTTTATGATTCTTAACAGCAACCATCGCAAGGTGACGCGCTGTTACACCATACTTCTCCATATAGAGTCTTGTGAACATTCCGGCAAGAGCGGGAAGCGTAACGCCGTAAATATATTCAGCTTGCGGATGAGTTAAGGTCGCTACAAAATCAGTCGCTTCAAGCGGATTTGCTTCGCGCATTCTTTCAGCGCCGATAACCATAACCACATCGTGCATGCCGGAAGCAATTGCCATATAACCTTGCTTAATTGCGGAAGCGCCCGAAGCCGGTCCGTTTTCTATTGTTTCCGCACCGGCGGGAGTAAGGCTCATGTGATCAACAACTGCGCTTGCAAGACCGGTTTGTCCGTTAATTCTTCCGCCGCCCATATTTGCAACATAAAGATGATCAACTTTTTTTAATCCGCTATCGCGCAAAGCCATTAAGCCGGGATACGCGGCAATTTCAACAAGCGGATATTCGAGTCGTGAAAAACTTGTAATGCCGATTCCGGCAACATATACTTCTCTCATTGTATTTTTCCTCCCTGTTTTCTTCTCATTTCAATAAGTGAAGTAGCGGTTGAATCAAGCATGGAACGCGTTGCTGCCAATAAATCTTCAGGACCTTTCGGCGGATCCGAAGGAGGTAAAATTCCGGCTTTTGCTTTTGCAAGAAGGTGTTCCGGAACAGGGCGTCTTCCGACGACAAGTGTATTTCTTGCTTTATCAAATAATTCTTTTGTTAATGACCACGATGGGCAACCGCCTAATTCATGCGGAATGTGAAAACGTTTTTCAAGATTATACTCGATCATCCATCTTCTAAAACCGATTCCCGATTCTGCAACAATTAAAACTTCTTTTTGTTTTAATATATCTATGTGATATTCCATTTTTGTTGCAAAGGCATGAGCGCCAACTCTTAATCCGCGGCGTAAAGAAAATGTGTGGTACGACATTCCTACATCAGGACTAACGCTTCTCCCATTTACAATAGCGGCGAGTTCACCGTCTATTTGCGCCACCAAAACGTATTCGTCTTGCACCCGGTAAGTATAATAAGCGAGAAGTTCGGAATATAAACGGGCGGCAACAATATTGTAGAAATCTCTCTCTACATGAATCAGTGGTTCAACGTGCGGAAGGATATCGGGAATTTCATCTCGTTCAGCTTGGCGAACTACCATTTCTTGACCGTTGGCGAGTGTCATATACTTCGCCGGAAATTTTGGAAGCGGTGTATCTACGGGTCGTAGAATTTTTTCCAAATCAACAGACATAAGAGCCTCGTAATTAGTTGATGAAAAATACAAAGTACAAAATAAGGGGTTGTAAATTACTACAATTATTGTTTACCGTCTAATAAAAAATTCAAATGATGCTTTATTCAAATCTGCTAACGATCATAATGTTTTGGTGATTACAGATATCTTTAGCTTCTGCGGTAAAGAGATAATCGAGCCGGTTCTTATAAAACTCGGTGATCTTTCCCCGCACCATTTTTAAAGTACTGTTCATAAAATGATTCTGCTCAGTAAATCCTTCCCCCAAAACAGCAACGGCTGAAGGAAGCCATCGCTGGGGAAATGTTCCGGCAAATTTTCCTCCTTCTTTAAATTGTGCAATTTCCGATTCGATCTTTTTCAACGCCGAAGTTTGTCCCTCCTTTGTGATGAATTTAAGATTTTGCTCTTTCAAATATCTTGAAAGAGCTTCCTTGTTCGGAACCAGCAATGCAACTGTGTATGGAGATTGATTATTGTACAACATCATCTGATCAATGTATGGGGAGGTTTCTGTAATGGCTTCTTCTATCCCTTCCGGGCTATATTTTTCGCCGTCGTTAGCAATAAGCAAACTTTTAAATCTGCCAAGGATGTAAAGGAATCCATCAGCATCAAGGTATCCTAAATCTCCGGTGAACAGCCAGCCGTCTTTAAGTGATTCAGCCGTAGCTTTTTCATTCTTCCAATATCCCGCCATCACATTTTCACCTTTAACAACAAGCTCGCCGCTTTGTCCGATCGGAAGTTCATTTCCTTTATCATCACAAATTTTTACTTCGAGATCTTTTACAATTTTTCCCGACGAACCAAGTTTGTGACACGCAGGAACATTTGCGGAAATGACGGGAGCCGATTCGGTTAAGCCGTAACCTTGAAACATCGGGATACCAATGGCATAAAAAAATCGCTGCAATTCAATATCGAGAAGCGCACCGCCGCCGATAAAGAATTCAAGTCTGCCGCCAAAACCTTCTCTTATTTTGCTGAAGATCAGTTTATCGTAAATCTTGTAAAGAGGAAGTTTTAGTTTTTTTAAACCCTTTCCGCGGTCAAAGCCAAGTCCGTTATAATCAAAAGCCATTTTCATTGCAGCGTTAAACAGCTTTTCAACCTTTTGCCCTTTATCGCGTATTCCATTTTCAATATTCTTTCTGAAATTTTTTGCGAGGGACGGAACGCTTAATAAAAAAGATGGTTTTACTTCTTTGATGTTTAAAGGAACATTGCGTAAAGTTTCAATCAGAGTTTTGCCAATCTTTATTGCCGCCATGCTTGCGCCGTTTTTCATTAACGTATAAATTCCGCAAGTATGCGCAAACGCATGATCCCAGGGTAGGATGAGCAGCGAAACATAACGCTCGGGAATGGGAAGAAGTGCAGTAGATTGTTCAACATTCGAAGTGTAATTGCGATGTGTTAAAATTATTCCTTTCGGGTCGGCGGTTGTTCCAGATGTATAACAGATGTTCGCGTAGTCATTTTCTTTAATTGATTGCCATCTTTTATCAAACTCTTTTTGATGTTTTTTTAAATATTCTTCTCCGCATTTCATCAAATCGCTTTTGGAAATCTCATCTTTGTCTTGATCGTTCGCTTCATCTAATAAAATTATTTTCTCAAGGTCGGGAAGATCGTTTTTAATTGCTTGAATTTTTGCGCGGTGATTTTTTGAAACGATCACCATTTTACAACCGGAATGTGCAAGACGAAATTTTAGATCGTTTGGTTCATCCACTTTAACGGAAATAGGAACATTGATCGCGCCTGAAAAGAGAACACCAAGTTCAGCAATCACCCAATCATTCCGCCCTTCAGAAATGAGGGCTGAACGATCCCCTTTGTTTAATCCTACAACTTGCAGTCCGGCTGCAAATTGATGAACAAGTTTTTGCATCTGCACGTATGTTGTTCCTTCGTACTTATCGGAAGTTTTTTCCCACATGAGAATATTTTTTGAATATTTTTTCACACTTTCTTCAAAAAGTTGGGGCAGGGTTCTTTCCAACATAGAGACTCCAAAATAATTTTAAGTTTAATGCAGTTAACACGAAATAATCTATTGTGAGTTTCACTTTACAACCTCACAACACCAGAAGAAATAATGAACACCGAACAAGGGATACAGAACATCAAAGGACAAAAACTTTATCATTCATTATTCCTTGTTCAATATTCGATATTCAATTATCGTCAACATGTTCCAAACAATAATTCTTTACGAACCTATAGATTTATTTTTGGTGAATGATCACTTAAATTGTATTTATTGTAATAAACGCTCTCTTCGCTTCTTCAACAAATTTCTTAACCTTATTAAATTCCTTTCGTCCGTCAATTCCTTCAACGCCGGTGTGTGTATCAACTCCTGCTGGTTTAACTTCCATCATCGCATCGTACACATTTAAATGATTTATCCCGCCGGCGAGAATTACCGGTTTGTTTGAAAGTTGAACAAGTCTTTTGCTTAATTTCCAATCGTGAATTTTTCCGGTAGCGCCGCTCGCTCCGGTTGAAGGATCAAAGGTATCTGTTATAAAAGCATCTACATATTTTTGAGTTGAGGAAACGATATTTTCAAGTTCACCAATATTTCCTCCTCTCATAACAAGGCTTTTTATAATGCTCAACTCCGGTGCAAGGGTTTTCAATTTCCTAAGTTCATCAATAGAAATATCGCCGTGAAGCTGGATGATCTCAACATTTAGTTTTTTACAAAATTCGATTATTTCGTTGACATGGTTAAGATAGGTGATGGCAACAGATTTTACACGGTCTTTCGTTTGAGCAATTATCGATGCAGCTTCCTCTTCAGTGCAATCTTCTTTGTTTACAGGTAAACGCAATGGAAAACCGAGATAATTCACTCCACAGTTGATTAACATTTCAGCTTCGGCAGGATCAATAATTCCCGCTACTTGAATAAAATTGGAGAAACCTGTCATCATTTTAGTTCTACAAATTATCTTTTAAAAAATAGTTGGTGAAATTTAGTTAAAAAAACATTCACGATAGAGATTTTTGTCTTCCATGCAACAAAACAAATTTAAAATCTGATTAAACCATTTCTCCGTCTCTCATGTCAAATTAATTCAGAAAAAGATTCTATTTTAAAGGCACTAAAAATTAAGGAGAATAAAAATGTACAAAGCGATCTTTTTTTTCACGTTAATTCTTTTTGTAAGTTCTTCAGTAATATCCCCCCAAGGACGAATGACTCACGAGGAGCGCATAAAACAATACAAAGAAAGATTAAAGCTCATCGATGATCAAACTAAAAAACTTGATGGGATTCTCTTAAAATCAGAAAAAAAACGGGAGGAGATGAGAAATTCAGGAGACATGGGTAATATGAGAGAAGAAATGATGAAAAGCATGGATGAGACTAATAGTCAGATAGCGAAAATCCTTAAACCGGCACAAAAAAATGAATTCAATAAAATGGTTGAGGAAAGAAAAAACCGGATGCAGGGACAAAGACGAAATAAACAACAATAAACATTTTTTTAACTTTTGTTACGCAGTTATTAAAGGAAAACCATCTTAATCTTAATTTCTTGCGTAGGGAAACATCTTAAATTAAAATTAATTAACCTTAGAATTAGAGAACAGATATGAAAAAAAAGACGCTCATTATTCCCATCCTCATTATTGGTATAGCGTTAATTGCATACTTTTTATTTTTTAAAGACGATGAAAAAACAACAAAATTTACTTTTGCTGAAATCACAAAAGGTGATTTAAACGTTATTATAAGCAGTTCAGGAACAATTCAGGCTATTAAAACTGTTGATGTTGGGACGCAGGTCTCCGGGAAAATTGATCGGTTGTTGGTTGACTTCAACAGTCAAGTTAGAAAAGGGCAGCTGCTTGCAGTTCTTGATACCGTAGTTTTAGCGGCTTCAGTAAGAGATGCTCAATCGAGTCTTGATAGAGCCAACGCCCAATATGATCAAGCGGTTGCGGTTCACGAGAGGAACAAACAACTCTTCGAAAAAAGTTTTATGAACGAGGTGGATTTTATTGCTTCCAAAACAAATGTGCAGGTCTTGCTTGCCAATCTAAAGTCAGCACTTACCGCGTATGAGAGAGCCAAATTAAACTTAGGATATGCTTATCTCTATTCTCCAATCTCCGGAACGATAATAAACCGGAGCGTTGAACAGGGTCAAACAGTTGCAGCAAGTTTATCTGCGCCTACTATTTTCACGATTGCCGAAGACCTATCTTCGATGCGCATATTAACGAATGTTGACGAAAGCGATATTGGTCAGATAAAGGAAGGGCAAAAAGTTCAGTTTACTGTTCAAGCATTTTCTGATAAAAAATTTGACGGGGAAGTAACGCAGATAAGGCTGAATCCAAATGTTGTTTCCAACGTTGTCAATTACGTGGTGGTTGTAAATGCCGAGAATGCAAATAAACTTCTTTTGCCCGGAATGACGGCTACAGTTGATTTCTATGTTGATTTTAGAGAAAATGTACTTCTTCTTCCTAATTCCGCTTTAAGGTTTCAGCCTACCGATGAAATGACTGCGGAGTTCACCAAAAATAGAGAAAAAGAATTAGCAAATCTTCCCGATAGCGTTAAACAAAGAATGCAAAGTCAAGGCGGCAGCAGACAATCCGGCGGTGGAATGATGGGAGGCGGCAATAATCATGGTAAAAGAAAAGGCATTAACAGAGTCTGGTATTTCGATGAAAACAATAAACTGCAAATGAGTATGCTTTTCGCCGGATTAACAGACGGGAAAAACACGGAAATAGCACGAGGACGAAATTTAAAAGAAGGAATGAAGATTATTTCAGGAATAATTGAAGATAATACCCCGGTTTCGACAACAAGCGCAAATCCATTTAATCCGCAACCTCAAATGGGGAGTCGTGGATCAGGTGGAAGAGGATTTTAACAAGGGAAAAAAAACGTTGGAAAATATTTTAATTAAAACGGTCGATCTCACTAAAACATATATTGTCGGTGAGATCGAAGTGCACGCACTTAAGTCTGTAAATATCTCAATTCAAAAAGGAGAATTCGTTGCAATAATGGGAGCTTCAGGTTCCGGCAAATCTACCTTGATGAATTTGTTAGGATGTCTGGACATGCCGAGTTCCGGGGATTATTTCCTTGATGGAATAAACACAAGTAAACTTCCTCAAAATGAATACGCCCATATTCGAAATCAAAAAATCGGTTTTGTGTTTCAAGGATTTAATTTGCTTTCGCGTACAACCGCATTAGAAAATGTAGAACTTACCTTAATGTATGATAGATTTGAAAAAGTAAAAAATCATCGGAAACAGGCTGCTGAAGCTCTAAAAAGAGTCGGACTTGCTGATAGAATGTATCACATTCCCAGCCAGCTTTCCGGCGGGCAGCAACAAAGAGTAGCGCTTGCCAGAGCATTAGTGAATGAGCCGGCGCTGATCCTCGCGGATGAACCTACCGGGAATCTAGATAGCGTTACTTCTGTTGAGGTATTCAATCTCTTTCAAAAATTAAATGATGAAGGGATCACCATCGTGATGGTAACTCATGAACGGGATTTCGCCGCTTTTGCAAAAAGAATAATCGAGATGCGCGATGGGAAAATTATTAAAGATGCGCTCATCAAAGACCGCTTAAATGCTGAAGAAGAATTAAAAAAAGCTATTGCTGAAGCTGAAATAGCCGAATAAGAAAAGGTAATGAGATGAAAGCTAAAATTATTTTAAAGGTCGCTACAAAAAGTATTATGAAATCCAGGATGAGGAGTTTGCTCACTGCGTTGGGCATTATCATTGGGGTGGCTGCGGTTATAGTGATGGTTGCTATCGGAGACGGTGCGCAGAAAAAAGTTGAAGAACAGATCCAATCACTCGGCTCTAACTTAATAATTATTACTCCGGGAGCCTCCAACACCGGCGGCGTAAATAGAGGCTCGGGGACATTTAACCGATTCACTTTTGATGACGTTGATAAAATAAAAAATGAAGCAACCTTGATTAAAGGAGTTTCCCCTCTTGTCGGTTCCGGCGGACAGATAATTGGCGGTGCAGGTAATTGGTTTACCCGAATTAACGGGGTCTCGCCTGATTATCTCGATATTCGTCAATGGCCATTAGCGAGCGGTGAGTTTTTTAACGAGCGGGATGTAATGGCAAGAGCTAAAGTTTGCGTTCTCGGTGCAGAAATAGTTAAAAATCTTTTCCCGAACGATGATCCTATCGGACAACAAATTAGAATTCGCAGCGTTCCCTTTAAGGTAATCGGAGTGCTGAAAGAGAAGGGGCAATCGGCAGTAGGAACCAGTCAGGACGATATCATTTTAGCTCCTTCAAAAACTGTGGGCGATCGTCTTTCTGGAGATCATTTGCATCTTAACTCAATACAAGTTAGCGCTTTATCGAGTGATAAAATTCCGGCAACAATTGCGGAACTTAAAAGCATAATGAGAGAATCTCACAAATTAAACCCGGGGGAAGATGATGATTTTACAATCCGCGATCAATCCGATCTTTCGGAAGCCGCAACGGAAACTTCACGCATCTTAACTATTCTGTTAGCTTCAGTCGCTGGTGTTTCACTGCTCGTCGGAGGTATCGGTATCATGAATATCATGCTGGTTTCCGTAACTGAAAGAACAAGAGAAATAGGAATTAGATTATCTGTCGGAGCCAGAGCTTCGGATATTTTAGTTCAATTTTTAACCGAAGCAACCGTACTGAGTTTAACCGGCGGATTAATCGGTGTTGCCTTTTCTTTCTTGATGGTCTATATCCTCAATCATTACACGGATCAAACGGCATACATCAAACCTCAAATTATAATGATCGCTTTCGGGTTTGCAGGAGCGATTGGAATATTTTTCGGCTTCTACCCTGCGCGAAAAGCGTCGGCATTAAATCCCATTGATGCTTTGAGATATGAATAGGTGAATAATCAGGAATTAGGAATTAGGAATTAGGAATTGGGAATTAAATCAATTATAATATTTTTGCAGAAAAAGAGATAAACGGATGAATTTTTTCAAAATATTTATTATGGCCTTTATTTGCGCAGGGATTTTTATAACCAACGCACAAGAAAAATTAACTTTGCGCGATGCTATTACTATTGCGCTTAATCAAAATACTTCTGTAATTAAAAGTTATAATAGTTTAGAAACTTCTAACGCAGCAGTAAAAAACGCCTATGGGAATTTGCTGCCGTCTTTAAATCTTAGTAGTGGTTGGAACTGGCAGAGAGTAAGTAATAGTAAAGGAGCAACCGTTATAAATTATTTCGGAGAAGCACAAACGCTTGGTCCAACAGAAACAGATTCCAGAAGTTACAGTATGTCTCTAGGCGGAAATGTTACACTTTTTGACGGACTTGCAAACATCTCAACTATCAATCAAAAGGAAAACGATCTCCAATCAGCTAAATATGATTTGGAGAAATTACGACAGGATGTAATGCTGCAAACAGTAAATCTTTTCATCGTTCTTACAAATAACGAAAAGATCCTCAAGTTCCAGGAGGCAGATTTGAAATTCAATGAAGATATGCTGAATAAAGTAAAGGAAATGTTTGACCTAAAGATGAAAGCAAATGTTGATCTTTACTCGCAGGAATATCAGACATCTAATTCTCAACTTTCATATCTTCAGGCAAAAAATAATTATGAAAAATCTAAGATTGCATTGTTGAATTATTTATCTAAAGATATTTTGAAGGATTATTCTTTTGAAATGGATTCGTCTTATTTACCGGAATCTGTAAAAAATATTGATGATATTGATGCGTTATATAAAACGGCACTCATAAATAGAAACGATTACCAAAGTTCCAAATTGAAATTAGAAAATACCGAATATCAATTATCTATTGCACGTGGCGGCTATCTGCCAAGCCTTAGCGGCAATTACGGTTTTTCAACAAGCTCTACTCAACCCCGCGATCTCTTCAGCAGAAAAGTGTATAGTTTTGGTTTAACTTTTAGCTTTCCCATATTTTCCCGCTGGAGTACAGAACTTTCGATGCAGTCTGCTCAAGTTCAAAATAAAAACACCAATGAAGATTTAAACGCGTTGGAAAGGCAGATAAAGAGCGATTTAAAAAATGCAGCTCTCGATTTGCAAACCGCTAATCTACAATTAGAAGTAACTCAAGCGGCATTAAAATCAGCTTTAGAAACGTGGCAAATAAAACGCGATTCTTACACGCTCGGCGCAGCTACTTTTATTGATCAGCAACAGGCGTACAGAGATTTTATCCAGGCAACCAATAATGCAATCTCTAGTGAATCAAATTACATTTTAAAACAATTTGGTCTTCTCAGTGCAATGGGGTTACTAAAGACAGAATAACTTGTGTGAAGTTGTAAAGCAAAATTTATTTTACTAAATGCTTAGAGGTTTCGAACTAAAGTTTACTTTTTAATTTTAAAATTCTTTGAGAGTTCCTTTGGTGTTTTGATAAATATCGTTTGACAATAAAATAAATCATTACGCTTTCAAGAAGCCACAACAAACCTTCAGCAGAAGACGCCCACCAATACCACCCGCCGCCGGGTTGATGAATGAAATAATCTTCAAGGATATGTAAGTTCCAGAACGGAATGAGGAAACAGTACCAACTTGCATGTGCCCATTGATAAAACTTTGTCCAGTCATCCGGGTTCTGTTGAAATAATCTTCCGCTATCGGGAATCATCGTAAAAATTATTGACGCAATAATGATATACCGGCTGCGAAGTTTTGGGATCAACATACAGATCAATCCCGATTGAACCAGATGTTGAGGTAAGGTCATCTTTTCTTTTTTCTCGCACAAATAAATTTATCGTAAAGCATGAGTGAATGAGACTGAATGGGTGAATGAAATAAATTGTCTGGTACACATTCTCTTCTATTTCTTCCAGTTATCTGTTCTAAACGATGAAGCAGGTAAATGCTTTTTATTGAAAAGCGTTGCTTCAGCGGTATTACTCCACGCATATCTTACTGCAACTGGTTTCTTAATTTCCGAATTGCTTAGTACAAGTTTTTTTTTTTCAATTTTGATATCAGCTTTTTTAAATTGCCTGTCTTCACCTGCAATAAGAAAATTGGTTTCCCTTTTATCTTCTGTAATCAATAAACCTCCGTCTACATATTCAAATGATAAAATTATTTTATCCCTCGATATTTTTTGCGATTTGTACAATGGACCGGAGAAAAAAACTTTTTTGTGATAATTCTTTGCAAGCGCCCAGAATGCAAGTCTATCTCCAACTTCCTTTTTATTTGCGGGATGAACATTTTCCGGGTTACCAATATCTAACGTTACCGCCATTCCGGTATTTGGAAGAGCTAATGTTAAAAGCTGTTGTTCCCGTAATTTCTGTGATTCTGTTTTTTCATCATATTTGAATGGAGCTATTTGCACAAAGTAAAACGGGAAATTACCTTCCCTCCAATCTGCTCTCCAACCTTCAATCATCTTCGAAAAAAGCGTCTGATACAAATCCGGTTTCCATGCATTTGATTCTCCCTGGTACCAGATAGCTCCTTTGATTGCATAGGGAATGAGTGGTGCAATCATTGCGTTGTATAATGCTGTTGGGGTATTTGCAGAAAGATCAACGGCTATAACCGGGCGCGAATAATATTCTTCTCCTCCCGAACCGAAGACAAAGAATTTGCCGCTCCGATATTCAGCAACCGGTAAATATTTCCATTCACCGGAAAGGGAAATATTTTCATCCCCATCTTTTAAATGAATATTGAGTTGTTCTTCGCTCCCATAAAGTCCGCCGCCCCCCTGGTTATCAACGACTCGAACAGCAATGGTAAGACTCGAATCGTTCACTACTTCTTTTGAAACCTCATAAATTCTTTCAGTCTGCCAGTTACCATCAGTTTCGTAACCGCCAACTTTTTTGCCATTCACATAGGTTACATCCATATCATCAATCGGTCCCAAGGTTAAAACCAGGTCTTTATGTAACCAGCTTTTTGGTATTTCAATTTTCCTTCTGAACCAGATTGTTCCGTCAAAGTTCCCAACTTCAGTGATTTCCCAGCCAACGGGCAAATACATCTCTTTCCATCGGGAATCATCAAAAACCGGTAAAGAACAATCATCATCTTTAAAATTCAAACCTTCCCATTTATGCAGAATATCTTTTTTCGATACATCAATAACCGGGTAACGTTCCAGCCAGTCGTAAAGTTTTTTTAATTCCGCCCCGCTGTCTTCAATTTTTGTTACTAACTCTTTGTATTCATCAACAAAACCAAGATACTTCTTGCTCAACCATGATTCTACAGCTGTACCGCCCCAGCTTGCGTTGATTAATCCGATAGGAACCTTTAATTCGTCGGAAAGTTTTTTGCCGAAGAAAAACCCGGCGGCGCTGAATTTAGCAACTGCTTCCGGCGAAGATTGGAGCCAGTTCCCTGAACCGTTAAATTGCGGTCTGTCGGAATAAGCCCGTTCAACCGTAAAAAAACGAAGTGCGAAATTTCGTCCATTCTTAATCTCGTTTTGCGCGCCGATGATGGTATCGTTCGGAGGAAAACCTTCCATCGGCATCTCCATGTTTGATTGCCCTGAACAAAGCCAGACTTCACCAATCAATACGTTGTTCAAAGTAAAACTTGAATCTCCAATTTTGATTTTTATTTGATAAGGACCGCCGGCTCTCGGCGTTTGTATTTTAGCGCTCCAGAGGCTGTCTGGCTGAACTTTTGCTTTTGCAGACCCTCCCCAACTTGCCCTAATTAAAACAATTTCACCGGGAACGGCTTTGCCCCAAAATGGCGCTTTTACTTTTTGTTGGAGAACCATATTATCGGAAAATATTGCCGGTATTTCAACAAACTTTTTATTTTTAAAACTAAACGTTACGCTCGTTGAGATTATAACGAGGAGGAAAATAAGATTCTTCATGATGACTGCCTTAATTTTGTTGGGAACTCATAAACCAAAATATTTTTTTAATCACTCAACAGGTATTGCTAATTTTCTTTAAAATCATTCACCTCACTCCCAACTTTTATCTAAGCAGAATCATTTTTTTTGTTTCCATAAATTCCGCTGCCTTCAACTGATAAAAGTAAACTCCGCTTGATAATGGTTGGTGGTTAGTAGTTAGTTGCGTGTTGAACGATACTTGATATTCCCCCGGCGCTTTTTCTGCATTCACTAATGTTGCAACTTCATTCCCTAAAACATCAAACACTTTTAATGAAACAAGACTACCCACTGCTAACTGGTAGCTGATTACCGTGCTCGGATTAAATGGATTTGGATAATTCTGCGACAAAGAAAAGTTAAGCGGAGTCGAAACTTCGTCTAAAGAGGTTATATCGTCATAGGTAACGATACTGATATCATCCAAATACCAGCCGTCTTTCTGCACATATTCATCCGAAAGAACGCTGAAACGAATTTTGATTTGTTTCCGGGCAAACTGAATTAAATCAATTTCTTCTTTCACCCAATTTTGTTGGGTCCCGTCGTACAAGGGAGAATTGAACGGAAATTGCCTTCCCTGCCCGACTGCCGTATTCGAATACTTTCCTCCCACTGCAGTCCAGGTTTTTCCCTGGTCGGAAGAAATTTCAACCACACCGCAATCCCAATCGTTCTCGAAATCAAATCTTGTCCAAAAAGATAATTTGGGGTTGGAGACATTCGAGAGAGAAATCGAATCTTTTAAAGTCATTACGACTGTTGCGTTATTTGCGTAAACTCCGTTCGGGCTGTCGGTAAAAGAATTAGGCGATGAGGTGTAGGAAGAAGTTGTTGCATTCCATTTTTCTGCAACGTTAGAAGTGACATCCCATTGTGTAAGCGGCGTTTCAGACGAATCTGTAAAAACTATGTTCGCTTTCCCTACTATAAAGGTAATAGTATCGCTCGACATCGGGACACCTAATAAAGATGTAGCTAAAACAATTTGTATGCTTTCCCCGTTTTTAAGAATCGGGTTGAGGACAAAAACGAGGTTTGAATCGAGGGGAAAACTTTCTCTTGATTTAAGGTTGTTAATCATTCCGGGCGAAGAAAGCACAACAACTTTTGCAGCATCTGCATTCAAAAAAAATGAAACGTTTGCAGCATCACTTAATCCCTTATTTTTAATAACCGCCGATAGGTGTACAGTATCTCCGGCGGCAAAAGAAGTTCTATCGAACGAATAATTTGAAAGAGAAACATATTCCCCGGCGACCCATGCATAATATAAATTTGGGAAAAGATTTTCTTCGGCAAGAGGAAAAATCCTCTCCTGAGAGGGCCAAAATCCATCGCTGCCATTTCCAACTTCGGGAGTCATAGCAAAAATTTTCCCGATCTGATCAGGATAACCATCATACATAAAATCATCGCTGTTACCGCGCGTAGAATAACCAACCGTGCTTTGATCGGTTCCGGATGTGTAATGGTTAAACCGGGTCATATCATTTGCAAACTCACGGAAGATAAGTGAATCCGGCGTTTCTATTTCCAAGGCTCCGTAAGGATATATTAACAGATTGCTGTAGGTATGATAATTTAATGCATTTTTAATTTTTCGTTCGATGAGAAAATTTGAGATGCTTTCTGTTTCGGGTTCGGAGAATGGAGCCGTACCTCTAAAAGTTTCATCGGATGAATTCAAACTTGAACCGCCGTTGGGGGCATTCCAATAAAGAGATGGTCCGAAATTCCGATTTAGATCAACTCCATAAGAACCGTTGTTATTTTTTCTGTTCTTTCGCCACATTCCTCCCCCTTTTGGGGTGGTGGTTTCATTGTAAACGTAACCGTCAGGATTGATAACCGGGATAAAATAAAGTTCACGATTGTTTACAAGATAAGTTACTTCTGTATCCGTGCCATAATTTTCTAATAAGTAGAACATAAAATAAAGCATCTGCATCATGCTTTCAGGTTCGCGGGCGTGGATCAGGGAAGTATAGAGCACTTCCGGTTCGTCTTCGTCAACCTCTGGATTGTCTGATATTTTTACCGAATAAACAGAACGACCTTCGACAGACTTTCCAATTTCAGTTTTTGAAGTAATCAAAGCAGGGAAAAGTAATTTCATCGTATCAATTTTTTGAATTACTTCATCAAAAGTGTAATACCCGCCCATTGAACCGTAGCCAAAATTTGTAACGCCAAATTGCCGTGTGCTCTTCTCGATCGCCTGCCTTTTTTCCAATGAAGTCATTTTTGCACGCTTGTTATAGTGGACTTGCCAATCATCAATCAAAACTTCATACCGGAAATTGAGCATCGTCAGGCGGTTGAACTCCGCATCATTTAAAAATGTAACGATGGCGTTATCTTTTGTTCGCTGGAAATGATCGAGGTTCAGATTAAATGCAACCAGCGTGCGGATATCTTCTTTCTCATTTAAGTAGATTTTTACCTGCTTATATGTTTGTCCAAATAGCGTAAACGAAAAGATAGTAATGAGCGTTAAAATTTTGTACATCGGTTTTACTTTCAAAATAAATTAAGAATCAGTATCAATTTAGAGATAGCTTTAATAAAACGAAACGTCATGTCGCACAAGTTTCTTCTTCTCATAGAAGAATTTTGCGCTGAAAAATTTATCTTGATTGAGCCATTCCAGAAAAATTTGATCTCCATCCCACAAATTTAGCTTTAATAATTTTTCATCCGCGATCCATTCCAGGTTCCCCTCTGCAGAGTCAATCAGCTCGCCGGTAAATTTATCTGCGACGAAAACAAAGACATACCAATCGTGCAGCCCGTCAAACATCGGGAAAGTGATAAATCCTTTAAGTTTTGGTTCTGTAATGGTTAATCCGGATTCCTCTTTTATCTCACGAATGACACACTCTTCCGGCGTTTCGCTTCTTTCAAATTTTCCGCCGAGTCCATTCCACTTTCCTTCGTGCACATCATTTTCTTTCTTTACACGGTGCAGCATCAGCGTTTTTTTCTTTTCCCGGTTTTTCACATAACATAAAGTTGCTAATTTCATCTCTTTTTCTCATCCTAAATAACTAAAATTAATTGCTCTTTCTAAAGTAACAAAAAAATAATTTTTGTAAGTTTCAGAAGGAAAAAATATTCAACCAGAATTTGAGGACAGCATGGAAAAGATGACTTTTCATTTTAACGAAGAAATAAAGCATAAAGTAGAAAAACGGCTTTCGCTGTGGCAGGAACAAAATATCCCTTCGCGCTTATGGAATTTTGATCCGGCTATCTGGAAAGAAAATCCCGCAGAACAAAAAGAGTTAGCCGACCGACTTGGCTGGCTTAACAAACCGTACAAAATGCTCGATAAATTTTATGAGCTTCAACAATTTGCAGATGAAATTAAAAACGATTTCACAAACGTTTTGCTCCTCGGGATGGGGGGAAGCAGTTTGGCTCCCGATGTGTTTTCGAAAACATTTGGTTCAAAGGACGGATATCCGAAGCTCGAAATTCTAGACAGCACACATCCTATAAATGTAAAACGCATTGCGGAAACTTATGATCTCTCAAAAACACTATTCATTGTAGCAAGTAAATCGGGAGGAACAATTGAAACAATGTCTTTCTTCTATTTTTTTTATAATGAAGTAAACAAGTTCAACAAAAATCCCGGAAGTCAATTTGTTGCGTTGACCGATCCGAACACCTGGCTTGAGAAATTTGCCGCCGAAAAACAATTCAGAAAAATTTTTTCCACACCTGGCGATGTTGGGGGAAGATACTCGGCATTAACCTATTTCGGCATGCTGCCCGCAGCATTAATGGGAATTGATGTGGAAAGGTTTTTACTTAATGCAAAAGAAATTGCTGATGAATGTCAACCATATATTGAAGCCGGTAAAAATCCCGGTTTTTTCCTCGGCGCAGTTCTCGGTGAATTATACGAAACCGGACAAGATAAATTAACTTTTTTCGTTTCATCTAAATTTTCTTCATTCCCTCAATGGATTGAACAATTAGTAGCAGAGAGTACCGGAAAAGATGGGAAAGGAATTTTGCCGATCTGCGATGAGGAATTTTCACCGGTCAGCAGTTATAAAAATGACCGCATATTCGTCTTCATCAGGTTCGAAAACGAGGAAAACACAAAACTTGATTCCTTCGCGGCAGAATTAAGAAAAGCACAAAAGCCACTCCTTATTTTTGAACTTTCTGACGTTTATCAATTGGCAAAAGAATTTTACCGCTGGGAAATTGCGACAGCGCTTTCAAGCGTTGTTCTGAAAATTCATCCTTTTGATCAACCTGATGTACAGTTTGCCAAAATATTAGCGGGCGAGAGTTTGAAGACATATAAAGAAAACGGAAAACTTCCTGAAGAAGTTGTTTCAATTTCAGAGGGAGCTCTCTCCTTACTTGATATGACCGGCCAATTCAGCCCGAACGAAACTATCTCTTCCGCATTAAATAAATTTCTCTCTCAAGCAGATGAACATGACTATGTAGCAATTATGTCCTTCACGGAATATGGAGAGCAAGTCGCTAAATCACTTCAGTCGTTGAGGAACAAAATTGTAAACAAATACCCGCTCGCAACTACCGTTGGTTTCGGACCACGGTTTCTTCATTCGACCGGGCAGCTGCATAAAGGAGGTAAGAATAACGGACTCTTCATTCAAATTACAAGCGAAACTAAAAATGATATCGAGGTTCCCGGGCAAGGATTTTCTTTCGGAGTGCTGATAACCGCCCAAGCTCAAGGTGATTTTAACGCATTGAGGAACAAAAACAGAAAAGTTATTTCGCTTCACGTTACCGGAGACCTGGTTGAAGCAATTAATGCTCTTTCATTATAAGTTTTTTTAAGAT
Source organism: Ignavibacteria bacterium CG1_02_37_35 (assembly GCA_001871325.1). Lineage (GTDB taxonomy): Bacteria > Bacteroidota > Ignavibacteria > Ignavibacteriales > Ignavibacteriaceae > UBA1563. Next base: position 9,187 of record MNVA01000083.1, on the reverse strand, counting down.
GAAAAACCCAAAACTGCTGGAAATAAATATAAGACTGCTTCTCAGGCGATTTGCTGTTGATAATAAAAGGGCAAGGCTTTCAGACATCCCTATTACTTATTGGGAAAATCTTGCCGACTTAGGTATTGAAATTGTCTGGTTAATGGGTGTTTGGAAAACCACCTCTATTCTGATTGACCGTTGTTGTTTTGAAGAGGGCTTGATGCAATCCTATAATAGAACTCTAAAAGACTGGCAGAGAGATGATGTAATCGGTTCGCCGTACGCAATTGATAAATATGAGATCAATCCCGAACTTGGAACAAAAAAAGAGCTCCTTCAACTAAAAAGAACACTAAACCAATTAAATATTCGTCTGATGCTTGATTTCGTTCCAAACCATCTTAGCGCGGAAACTGAACTTTTGAAAACCCACCCGGATATTTTTTTAGAAACAACCGAAGATGTGCTTTCTTCTGACCGGCACACTTTTTACAGACCAATCCAACAACCCCACCGGATTTTTGCGCATGGAAGAGACCCGTTTTTCCCGGCATGGACAGACACAATTCAATTAAATTATTTTAATTTGAACACACGTAAATTTTTAACAGATACTCTTCTTAACATAGCCGAATTGTGCGATGGTGTAAGGTGTGATATGGCTATGCTCACGCTCAATAATGTTTTTGGAAACACCTGGAGAGGCGTTATCAATGAATATCTTCATCCAAAGCCACCTGATGAATTTTGGCATTCTGCAATTGCTGCTGTAAAAAAAGATCATCCGGATTTTATCTTTCTCGCAGAAGCGTATTGGAATTTAGAATGGGATTTACAGCAGCTTGGGTTTGATTTTACGTATGATAAAAAACTTTTAGATAGATTGAAAGACGGGACACCAAAAAATGTTCGCGATCATTTGCGGGCAGACATTTCGTTCCAACAGAAGTCTTCCCGATTTCTCGAAAATCAGGACGAGGAGCGAGCTTTATCAGCCTTGGGAATGGAAAAATCTTTCGCCGCAGCGGTCATTATTTCTACAATACCTGGAATGCGTTTCTTCTTTGACGGACAAGCCGAAGGGAAAAAAGTTAAACTTCCCGTACAACTTGGACGTGAACCGAAAGAAAGCAAAAATATAACGGCAGCTAAATTTTATATTCAATTATTTCGTCTTACTAAAAACGAGATATTTACTTTAGGGGAGTGGGAATTAAAAGATGCGCTACCGGCTTCGGAAAAAGACCGCTCAAATGAAAATTTATTAACATGGCTTTGGACTTACAAAGACCTCCATTGCCTCGTAATAGTCAATTACGCAAACACTACTTCCCGTGGAAGAATAAAAATTTCTACTTCGGGCTTTGAAGAATCGCTTGTTTTAACAGACCTTCTGAAAGGGAAAGAATACGTCAGATCTACCAACGAAGTTTTTTATTCCGGGTTATTTGTAGAATTACCGGCGTTTCAGATACATCTTTTTCAGTATTGATTCCTCTGTTCTTACCTTAACACTAAAGTTCGTGTAATATTTGGCAGAACATTCATGAGACAAATAAAGCGATAGAATAACTGAATGAAAATGAATGGATGAATGGTTTTCATTCAATTATGGAAACATTCATCCAAAATTATTTGGTCTATGTTTTTTGTGATGGTTGATTTATCCGGGTTAGTAGAAGAAATGTTTAAGTCAGGCGACTTCCCCATAACAGAGATTCTAACAGCCGAAGTAAGCTATTTTATGTTTGTCTTCGCTTTAAAATTTTCTAGTAATTTAATTAACCAAAGTAAAATAAAGCCCAATAAAGAGAGTATTACGTCGTTAATGTCTATAATAAATTGAGAAGAATTTTTTACGATGTAACCTATATATTTCGACAGAAAAATAGTCGTAAAAAAAAGGGAAAAACCAAACAACCCTGCCCGGATTGGGTAAAATATGTATTTCAGGAGAAACGGACTTTTAAAATCAATCGTCCATTTTGACTGAATCTTTACTTGAACGGAACTTACCTCATTCATGGAAACCCTCAGAAGTTTTGTTAATGTATATTACCTTACCAGTAAAAATATCAACGGATTAAAGATAATGCTTTGAGAGGCATCACACAAGAAACAAATATCACATTCGTGATTTTTTTTTGCGGATGAAGAGGAGGAGAGAAAACGAACTTTATCTGGCAAGAATGGTGATAAGACTTGTATCATCCTCAAATTTTTGATTCGTAAATGAGTTAATTTGACTTTTCAAAAGCGATAATGGATCTTCTGAGTTAGACAGATTGCCTACTAACTTTACCAGACCTTCCGCTTCCAATGGCGCGCCGTTTGGTCCACGGGATTCAATAATTCCATCAGTAAATAAAACAAGCATATCATTTTCGCTCATTTGAATTTCTTTATCTTCAAAAAATCCATTAGCAGAAAATCCGAGCAACATTCCTTTAGATTGAATTAACTGAGCTGTTCCTTCTTTTGAATTTTTGAAAACTACGGGCAAATCTCCCGCCCCGGAATATTTTGCAACTTTCGTTTTATTATTTAGAATGATAATAGAAAGTGTAGTAAAAACTTCCGATATTTTTGCGTCTTGATAAACTAACTGATTCACCCTCTCCATGATAATACTGGGTGTATATTCGCTTGCGTTTTGAAGTGCAACTCTGATCGAACTTCTTACATAACCGGCATAAGCAATAGCGAAATACCAGGCTCCCCATTTTTTCCCCATCACATCTCCAAGAACAACTGCAAAGTTTTCGTTATCAAGCGGAAAATAATCTATAAAATCTCCTCCTGGAATTCCGGAAAAAGCTTGATGCCAGTGTCGAATATCGTACCCGGGAAATGAAGGAAATTTATCCGGCACAACTTTAACTTTCATAGAATCAGCAGCGTCCTGCAATTCGGAAACAACTTTTTGCCTGGCTTTCCCCAGACTTTTGATAGTAGCATTCACCTTGGCAACAACAACGCGGGGTCCAGCGGTTTTTAAAACATAATCAGCGATACCAAGATCATACCCGCGCAGAATATCGTCTTCCGCCCCTTTTGAAGTTAAAAAGATAAACGGAACCGACTTCAAATCCTTATCTGCGATCACCATAGAGCGGAATTGAAATCCATCAATCTTTGGCATCATGATATCAGAAATGATCACATCGGGCATAAATGATTTTGCAAGCTTGAAGCCTTCTTCAGCGCCGATTGCAATTTCACATAAAAATCCTGCCTTATTTAAATTATACTGGAAAAGTTTTGCGAGAGAAATATCGTCATCAACTAAAACAATTTTGGGAACGGTTTCGGCAATTGTCTCCTGAATATTCTTTTTGGCTCCGTAAGCTTTGTAAATCTCAGCCCGGCGAAGAAGCGCCTGCACTTTTAATAATAATTCAGGAACGACAAACGGTTTAGTGATAATGTCATCTCCTCCAACCGCTAATGCTTTTTCTTTATCTTCGAAACTTGTTTTTGCAGTGACAAAAATAAAAGGAAGGACGCGGTATTTTTCGTTCTCGCGGACTTTTCCGCAAAAAGTGTATCCATCCATCCCTTCCATACTTACATCGCAAAGCACGAGATCAATTTTATTTTCCTCAAGTGCTTTAAACCCAAGTGAAGTATCAGAAGCCTCAACAACTTTGTAATCTTTTTGTTTTAGATGAAATCCAAGCAGCTTTCTAATGGTGATGTCGTCATCAACAATAAGTATCGTTTTTGAATCTTCGCTTGCCATGTTCTTTAAACTTTCTTACCGTAACTTTGGATGGCTTCAAGTTTTGAGGGATAGGCTTCAAAAACGCGGTACATCCTGGTGAGTTCAAACATAGAATGTACAGCCGGTTGAAACCCGACAAGTTTAAGATCACCGCCGAGCGATGTTATTTTCTTTAGCGAAACAACAAGAGCGCCGAGAAAAGTTGAATCAATGAATTCACATTCGGATAAATCAACTACCATTTTTCTTGAACCCAATTCGATTTCTTGCGTAAGAATTTTTTTAAATTCTTCCGCTTCTTTTAATGTTGCCCGTGAGAGATTCACAACTTCGATAACAATTTCTTCAAAGGTCTCTTTAATAAAGTCCATAATTCTCCTTTTTTCTTACTGCAATTTAGTTTTTATTCAAATTCTTTACTATCAATTTTATAACGATCCATTAAACGGTAAACTGTTGCCCTGCCGAGCTGCAATTTCATTGCGGCTTCAAGGATATTTCCTTTGGTTATTTTAAGGGCATGTCGTACGGCTTCTTCTTTAATTTTTTCAAAAGGAACGATCACGTCCTCTGTAAAATACCCAGAGGAAGTTCCATAGCTCCGGCTTTGATCAAAAACTTTGATGTGCGCCGGAAAATCTTCTACATCAATATTTTCAGTATCTGAAACTATAATACAGCGCTCGATCGTGTTTTCCATTTCACGCACATTGCCGGGCCAATCATAATCATAAATAAGTTTTAAGGCTCGTTTTGAAAAACCTTTTATCTCTTTTTTTAATTTTGTTTTACATTGATGAAGAAAATAATCAGCGAGAACAAGTAAGTCCCCCTTACGCTGCCTTAGCGGTGGAATGTTTATGGGGAAGGAATTTAAACGATAATAGAGGTCTTCCCTAAATTCCTTATTCTCAACCGCTTTTCGTAAATCCCTATTTGTTGCAGAAATTATTCGCACATCAGTTTTTAACAATTCATTTCCCCCGACGCGTTCAAATTCTCTTTCCTGAATAACCCGCAGCAACTTTGCCTGCAACATCATTTCAAGCTCGCCGACTTCATCTAAAAAAATCGTTCCTTGATTAGCAATTTCAAATTTTCCAAGTTTCCTTTGATGCGCCCCGGTGAACGAACCTTTTTCGTGTCCGAATAATTCGCTTTCCAGAAGTTCACGGGGGATTGAAGCACAGTTTACGACAATAAAGGGTTTCTCTTTACGAATCCCGTTAAAGTGGATCGCTTTGGCGATTAATTCTTTCCCTGTTCCGCTTTCACCGTGGATCAAAACAGTAATGTCGTTGTTAAGAACTTTTGTAACAAGTTTAAAAACATCCTGCATTTTTCCATCAGCGGAAATGATATTTTCAAATTTAAATTCGCGCTGAACATTTTCACGTAAGTTTTGAACTTCACGGGTCAGATCGTAATTTTTTATTGCGTTTTTTATAGCCGGTTCAAGGCGCTGTGTATCAATTGGTTTCGGGAAATAATCATACGCACCGTTTCTGAGCGCTTCCAATGCGGTTTCAATTCTTCCTTGCGCCGAGAGAATAATAACCGGGATGTTCTCATCATACTGTTTAATGCGCTGCAATGTTTCAATGCCATTTAGACCGGGAAGCATAATATCAAGTAAAATTAGATCGGGTTTTGCCGAAAGTTTTCTGAGTACCTGCTCGCCATCGGTAAATATTTCGACCGCATAATCCCACTTATCATGCACCCAATACGAGAGTAATTTTGCAATTGCCGGTTCGTCATCAACAATGAAAATGAGTTTTTTCAATTTGCTATCCTTGCTTATTAAGTAACGGTAATTTAATAATAAACGTCGTTCCTCTGTTCTCTTCACTTTGCATGGTGATCAGCCCTTTATGATGATCAACAATTTGTTTCACTAAAGCAAGCCCTAAACCCGTTCCGGGGATTTCTGTTCCCGGTCTGCTTACCCTATAAAATTTTTGAAAAATGAACGGCAAATCTTGGGCGGGAATTCCAACCCCAGTATCGCTGATTATTACTTCATATTCTTTAAAGAGATTCTGAGCCATAACGGTTACCCTCCCTTCTTCAACATTAAACTTCACTGAGTTTGTTAAAAGATTTTCAAAAAGTTGTGTTATTCTCTCCTCATCAGCTAAAACCAAAACTGCCTCCGGCGGAATATCAACCGATAAGGTAATCCTTTTTGCTGCCGCATAAGCGCGAACTTTTTCGACGCTTCTTCTTAGAATTTCATTAATATCAAATTCGGTTTTATTAAGTACTATTTTCCCGCCTTCAATTTTAGAGATATCAAGGACATCGTTAATTAAATTGGCAAGACGTTTTGCCTCATCTAAAATAATTTTATTGAACTCTTTTTTCATTTCTTCAGGCATGGAAGTATCGGAATCAATCGTCTCGGAAAATCCTATAATTGAAGCTAAAGGTGTCCGTAATTCGTGCGAAATGTTTGAAACGAATTCGTTTTTCAACCTGTTTAATTCTTCAAGCACCGAAATTCTCTGCTTTGCACGATCGCGTTCAACAGAAATAATTCTTCTTGCTTCAACTAATTTGTGGGATAAATCTTTCATTTTATCTTCCAAAGAATTACGGGAAGTGATGTTTCTTCCAATGGCAATAACGCCGATTATTTTTTTATAATCATCGAAAATTGTTCTCGCGTTCAATTCAAATATAATACTTTTTCCATATTTGCTCTGAAATTTGGTTGCAAAGGTCTGGACCGTAGTGGAGGCAATTAGTAATTGAAAAGCTTTGAGGAAAGAACTTTTTCCAGATTCATCAATAAAGGTGAGGATGTGTTTCCCCTTCATTTCATCGGTCATGTATTCAAGGGAAAGCGCCCCATTTGCGTTCACCAGAACAAAGTTTCCGCTCGCATCTAAAATGAAGATAAGATCTTCAGCCGTTTCAAATAAAACTTTTAATTGTTTTTCAGACTCTTCCAGCAATGCTTTCTGGTTAAGTTCATCATACACCTCAAACATAATCCCATCAAAGAATTTTAATTCCGATCCTTCGTAGTGCGGAACTGCTCTAAACCTAAGTAAATATTTTTCGTCTACATTTTTTATTACGATGAAATCAACTGTGGAGGGAAGTCCTTTTTTAAGATTACGGAAAAACTTTTTCACTTCTTTGAAATATGCAGCATCTATTTTTTTAAATAATAATTTTGGACTGCCCATGATTTCTTCGGACGAAAAGCCAAAATATTTTTTTATGGAAGGAGAAACAAAAATTAATTTATTATACTCTTTTTCAGAACGGAGAAAGACCCATGAAAAGTTCTCCGGCATATTTTGGAATTCATTTTTCATCAATTTAGACTTGCAGTATTTTTCTAAAAATTTCTAATACTTTTCAATTCTAAAATACAAATTTTATCCGAAGTTTTTGATTCACTTTCTACCAGGTTTTTATTATATTTTTCTCCACAGAAGTATTTCTGCACAGGGCGCTTTAATAACTTGAGTTGATGAACGCTTAAATCTCCAACGTTTTAGAAAGCCGGAGGTTTTGATGGGAAAATATTTTTAATTGAAAATAGTTCTTGCATAAATAATATTTACTTTTTATGTTTACATCAGCAAAAGCTAATGGCTCCCGACTTGTCGCATAGGCGTCAACTTAAGGGAGAAAAAAAAATAAGCTGTTTGTCCAAAGAATTTCCAATTTTTGGAATAACAAATAACAAAAAAAGGAATAATCGATGAAAACAAACAGCAAAAGAATAAAAAAGGAACAATTGTTTATTGAAGAAAAATTAAATGAAATACCTTTAGATAAACTATCAAAGCAAAGTAAGTTTTGCAAGAGGAAAGCAAGAAAAATAGGCCCTGCAGAATTTCTGAAAAGTTTTTTCCTGATGACACATAGTTCGGGAAAAATATCATATAAGAATTGGGCAAGCAAGATTGGTTTGCTCATAGGAGATACAGTATCGAAGCAAGCCTTATGGAAAAGGATGAATCCTGAACAGATAAAATTCTTACAAAAAGTATTATCGGCAGCAATAAACATAAAGGAAAAGATTAATAAACAAACCAGTGAAAGATTAAAATTCTTTAAGAACATATTCATTGAGGATAGTACCTGTATAAAAATAAGCGATAAGTTGTCTAAGGAATATCCGGGTAATGGTTACTGGGATAAAGCAGCCAGGAAAGCAATAATCAAGATTCAATCACTATACAACATAACAAAGAAAAGTTTTGAAAGATTTGAAATAACATCCTTTAGAGAAAATGATCAAGGCTATTCAGAAAAGATATTGGAAGTAGCAAAGGAAGGGGATTTGCTGATAAGAGACTTAGGATATTTTGTTTTAAGAGTATTTAAGAAGCTAAATGAACAAGGAGTATATTTTATAAGCCGAATGAAAAAAGGTTTGATAATATTATCCAGAGATGAAGAAAAACCGATAGACCTGGCAAAGATGTTAAGCAAGCGAGGGAAATTAGACATAGAAGTAATACTTGGAGAAAAACAAAGACTTCCGGTGCGGTTAATAGCTATACCTGTGGAGGAAGCAATAGCTTCAGAGAGGCGCAGAAAAGCTAAAACCAATCGGGATAAAAGATGTAATCCAAGTAAAGAGCACTTATTTTTATTAGGATGGGAATTATTCATTACAAATGTTCCTCCAGAGAATTTATCTATTCAAGACATAGCAGAAATATATTTTATTAGGTGGCGGATAGAAATAATATTCAAATGTTGGAAGAGTTACTTTAAGATTACAGAAATTCCAAAGGATGCAAACAAGATTAGAATGGAGTCTTACATTTACTGTATGCTGATATTCATTATTCTGTTCCAGGTAAGTTTTTACAATTACTGTTGGAATAGATTTTCTATAACATCTTCAAAAGTAAAGACAAGGGGTTTAAGTATGATGCAAGTAATGCAATATGTAACAAACAATATTAATTTCTTAGTTTTAGGTTTTAGCTCGATGTGTATTGACTGGGATAAACTTCTTGAAAAGCAAATATCTTATTACTGTCTTTATGAAAGTCGAAATGATAGAACTAATTATTACCAAACAATCAAAAATTAAGTTGACGCCTATGCGACTTGTCGGGAATGTTCTTTGAATAGTTGAATTTTTCCCGGTTGTTTTTTTAGTTGATGAAATTTGTAGCTTATTTTTCTGTAGTACCTTTTAGCAAAGTTTTAAGGTTCGGAAAAAGCTAGGGTCGTATTTCTTGTACAATATTGGAGGCGCTAAGCTTTTATGGTTCTACCGTTAATAGTGTGAAAATAGGTTGAGTTTGCCGTTAAAAAAGAGAATAGCAATCCTCAGATTATCAAAATTTCTGTAACCTTGAGCAACTCTGTTTAGCTTTTGTATCGCACCATTAAAACGCTCTGCTCTTGCATTATTGAGATTGTATTTTATAATGTTGATTATTCCTTGCTTATAATGTTTTAATGTCTTCGCTGCTTTTTTCATAGGCGCTATATTTG
>MNVA01000173.1 GCA_001871325.1 Ignavibacteria bacterium CG1_02_37_35 | reverse complement strand
CGATACCATCAGCAACTCTTTGAAAGAAAGAGTCTTAAAATCATTGGTATCTCGCTGTAAAGTACTTCCGGCAAAATTGAAGAATGAAGCCGGAATTAAAGGTGCATCATCACTTGTTTTTTATTCAATATAATTTTCATTTGGTAAATCAATAAATGAAAATTTTTTTGCTCCATATTTTTGTTTTCGCAATAACCTGTTTTGGGCAAACGGATTCGCTAAAAGTTTTTTCAACTGATTCTTCCAAAGTTCTTCAAGATTCTTTGGCGTTGCACGATTCAACTAAAAAAAGCACCGACATCGATTCCATCATCTATTCATCGGCTAAAGACTCGATTATCTTTTTCCTCGACCAAAAGAAAATGCACCTCTATGGCAGCGGAGATATGCGCTATAAAGATACCGAATTAAAGAGCGGAAAAATTATTGTTGATTTTGAAACTTCTAATGTTGAATCATTTGGAATAGGGCGGGATTCGATGAACAAAGAAATTGAAGCCCCGGTTCTTGTTGATAAGGCGGAAGAGTATAAGGGAACGCGCATGCGTTATAATTTTAAAACAACAAAAGGATACATCACTTATGCCGCTTCGGAAATTGAACAGGCATCTTACTCCGGTGCAAAAATAAAAAAAGTTGATAAAAAAACTTTCTTTATTGAAAATGGAGTTTATTCAACTTGTACATTGGAACATCCGCATTATTATTTTTTTGGGAATGAAATGAAAATGATCCAGAAAGAGCAGCTAATCGGTAAGTGGATTTGGCTCGCGTTTGGTGATGTTCCCTTCCCGATCCCGATTCCGTTTATTGTTTTTCCGTTGGAATCGGGAAGACGATCAGGACTGCTGGCGCCCGCCATTGGTGAACGCGCCGGGTATGGAAGATATTTTTCCCGCTTCGGATATTTTTGGGCGATCAGCGATTATATGGATTTAGCTTTAACATCAGATTATTATACTAAAGGCGGTTACAATTTGAATTCCCGTTTTCGTTATTTAAAGCGGTATGATTTTACCGGCAACTTAGAAACCTCATTTTCAAATTTGCACAAAGGTGAAAGGACTGATCCTGGTTATAATGAACAAAAAGATTGGCGTGTCAGATATGTTCACAATCAAACAATAACTCCTTCCTCCAGGCTTGACATTAATTTGGAATTTATGTCCGGTAATTATTTTCAGCAAAATACTGCCGATTATAACCAGCTTTTACGTCAGGATATTGTTTCGAACGCAAATTACTATAAAAGCTGGGAAGAATCCGGTAACAGCATTTCGTTAAGCTACAGCAGGAACCAGCAGTTGCAGAGCGGAAATATTACTGAATATCTTCCAACTTTTTCATTCTCAAAATCGCAAATGTATCCTTTCAAAAGAAAGAAAGTTGTAGGCGAACAAAAATGGTATGAACTAATCGGTTTGAATTACAACAATCAATTTCAAAATAGAAGAATAAAGCAAGACGGTCAGCTTGCAATCCGGGGCGGTGTTCAGCACAGTTTGAACATCGGCGCATCGCCAAGATTCGGATACATTAACATCTCTCCAAATCTTGGGTATAGAGAACTTTGGTACAACAAGCGAGTTAAAAAAGAAAATGTTGTCTCCCCTTATACAGGTTTAGACTCTGTAGTAACTTCGGATATAAAACAGTTTCAGTTTGTACGTACATTTAGTCTGGGAGTTTCAGCTTCCACAAAAATTTACGGCATCTACCAACCGCAAAGTTTTGGAATTGCCGCATTGCGACACACAATTCTTCCCTCAGTTTCATATAATTATCAACCAGATTTTTCGCAGCCGAAGTGGGGCTACTATGATTCATATAAAAACTCAAAAGGGGAAGAGATTCAGTACAATAAATATGAGCGTGAAATATACGGAGGTGCCCCTTCCGGTGAATCGCAAAGCCTGAATTTTTCACTTGGAAATATTTTTGAGATGAAAACATTAGTGGATAGAACGGATACAACCTCAAAAGAAAATAAAATTCAATTGTTAAATTTGAATGCAGGTATCGGTTATAATTTTGTTGCCGATAGTCTCAAATTTTCCGATCTTAATGTTTCTTACCGCACGCAGGTTGGTGACTTGTTAAGTCTTTCCGGATCATCTACTTATTCGCTTTATGACTATAATGAAGCGGGGAATGCAATCAATAAATTTTTAATTGAACAGGGAAAAGGATTTTTGCGCTTACGAAGTTTTAACTTTTCTGTTTCAACAAGTTTATCCGGCGATAAATTTAAATCGAACGATGAGAATAAAACGGAGGATACTCTCAGCCAACAGGAAGCAGCATTTCAAAAAGACAATAAAATGTACCGCGGGTTGTATGATTCGCAAGAACCGGATTTTTCTATCCCATGGAGTATCTCGCTAAATTATAACTATAGCGAATCGCGTTATAACCCTTATGCAACCTCGCGATTTTCAACGATCAGCAGTTCGGCAAATATTAGTTTAACCAAATATTGGAAGCTCAGTGTGAGCGGCAGTTACGATATTACCGGCAAACAATTTTCTGCGCCCCAAATTATGATCAGTAGAGATTTACATTGCTGGCTTATGAATTTTACTTGGAACCCGATCGGTACATATACCGGTTACCGCCTGGAAGTAAGAGTGAAAGCTCCGCAATTGCAGGATTTAAAAATCACCAAGACCGATAATTTTTTTAGCGGAAGATGATGAATGTGAAAACATATTTAATTGACGGCAATAATCTCATGGGGAAAATCAAGTCTCTTTTTGCACTTCAACAAAAAGACAAACAAGCATCGCGTGAGCAATTGGTTTTTCTGCTGGATAAATACTTTAAGACGCAGAAAAATAAAGGCGTTGTTTATTTTGATGGTTTCCAATCAACGGTAATTGCTTCGGACTTTCTCAAGATAAAATATTCGCAGAAACAAACCGCAGATGATCTCATTCGCGAAGATATTTCCAACGCAGCCAACAGAAAAAATTTAATGGTCATTACTTCTGATTTAGCAGTTGCCGGATTTGCTAAAGCATGTTCAACCGAGGTGATGAAAAGTGAAGTTTTTGCAAAGCAGGCGCTTCAATCAAAAGCCGGCGAAGATGAAACGGGAATCATAGATAAACTCACAAATCAAACCGCTGAATTCAAAAAACTTTTCGGAGTGTAAAGAAAGAGATGAAAACATTCATAACCGTTCTCTTCTTTTTTTATGCGGAAAGTTATCCTCAATTTTTTTCTGTTCATAATGCCGATAAACAAACCTACGGCAACATAAAAATGTTGGAAGCAAATGTACCGGAAAACCAAACCGAGATCATTCCACTTCAATTTGAAAAATCCGAACTAACGGCGTCAGTTTTTGGTTATCTGCCGTATTGGGAATATCAATCGGCAAGAAATTATTTGCGATTTGATTTGCTTACTCACATTGCATTGTTTAACTTTGCCGCAGATAGTCTTGGCAATCTTCACAATCCGTATTATTGGCCCTGGACTGATGTGATAAATAAAGCTCATCTGAATGGAGTAAAAGTTATTCTTTCTACTACAAATTTTAAAGCTTCACAAATGCGGCAACTCTTAAACTCAGATTCTGCAAAGCAAAATTTATATTTAAACTTGAAGAATAAAATTGAAACGTACAAACTTGACGGAGTGAATATTGATTTTGAAGAATATTATTCCGCTGACCGCGGCGGTCTTCTAAATAATTTTATGAAAGAACTAACTGATTCACTTCACGCCGCAATTCCAAATTGTGAAGTTTCTTTTGCCGGTCCCGCCGTTAATTGGAGCGGTTGGAAACTTGCCGGATTGGCAAATGCATGTGATTATATTTTTATTATGGGCTATGCCTTTGCGGGTAAGTGGAGCGATTACAGCGATTCAAACGCCCCGTTGCTCGGCGGCACTTACAATATTACGAACACTCTAGCCAAACAATATGCGGATGTTATAAAAAGTAATCCTAAGAAATTAATTCTCGGTGTTCCGTATTACGGAAATAAATGGAAAACCAAAACTCAAGAACCTCATTCCGCAACCGTTACTTATGGCAATACCACACGATTCCGCGATGATGTTACTGTCTCACAAACGTACGGATTGCTTTGGGAAAACACACAGAAAACTCCCTGGTACAGATGGAAACTAAACGACACAACCTGGTATCAAGTTTGGTTTGATAACGATTCGAGCTTGGGATTAAAATATGATTTAGCAAAATCTTATCATTTAAAAGGAATTGGAATGTGGGCGTTAGGCTATGACGGCAGCCGAACTGAATTATGGAATGCGATTGAAAAACGTTTTGTCACTTCCGTGGCGAATGAAAAAGTAATTGCAGAACCAAAGTTTTTACTTTCTCAAAATTACCCCAATCCGTTTAATCCCGAAACAATTATTAGTTATCGGTTGTCAGTTTTCAGTAAAGTTTCGCTGAAAGTTATTGATATTCTGGGAAATGAAATTACAACTTTGGTGAATGAAGAAAAACATCCGGGGATTTATCATGTTGAATTTAAGGTAAAGACGGGGCATGCCCCGTCTCTACCGAGTGGAATATATTTTTATCAACTGCGTGCCGGTAGTTTCACTCAAACAAAAAAAATGCTTTATTTAAAATAACCCCTAGGATTTTTTATGAAAAAATTATACAACCTCCTCACTATTTACTTTCTTTTACAATTAAATGTAATAGCACAGCAAAATTTTTGGGAACCAACAAATGGACCGCATGGGGGCTTTGTTCATGCTTTTGCATTCAGTTCTTCTGGTTCAATATTTGCGGGGACTGAAACGGGTGTTTATCGTTCCACTGACGATGGAAATAATTGGGCAGAAATAAATAAAGGCCTGCCTACTTATAGATCTGTAGAATGCATAGCAATTAATTCAGTTGATCATATCTTTATTGGAGCCGGAGAAGGGATTTATCGTTCAACTGATAAGGGAGAAAATTGGATTGATATCACTAATGGATTATATGGTTCTTACAAATCTTTAGTTATTGATTCAAATGGGAATATATATACAGGAAGTACCGGGGGAGGAATTTTCCGTTCTTCCGATGAGGGTGAGAATTGGATAGTTGTTTATAATGATTATGGTATAACAGATTTTTATTCATTGGCTATTAACTCAAAAGGTTATATCTTCTCAGGTTTCAACGGTAGAAATGGTAGTGGTATTCTCCGCTCAACTGATAACGGAAACACATGGACACAACCAAGTGTATATTACACTTGGGCTTTAGCTATTACTGCAAATGATTTTATATTTGCTGGAACTCAAGGAAATGGAGTACTTCGTTCCACTGATGATGGAGAAAATTGGGCTCAAATAAATAATGGCCTTTCAAGCTCATATGTGATAGCATTGACGGTAGTCCCTAGTGGTATTATTTATGCAGGCACTGGAGTTTTTGCAGGTGGAATTTTCCGTTCTACTGATTATGGAGATTCTTGGTTTGAAAAGAGTAACGGTCTTCCGGAAAATATTAGGAATATTTACGATTTAGATGTCGATCTGAGCGGAAATATTTTTGCTGGAACTGATGGAAAAGGTATTTATCAGTCAACTGATAATGGAGAAAGTTGGATTGAAAAAAATAATGGATTAAACTCCTATGTTCTTTCTTTATTGCCAAGTTCAGATGGTAATTTATTTGCGAGTGCATGGGAGAATGGACTTTTCCGCTCAACAAATGATGGATTTGAATGGGAGAGGATATTTGATGATCCACCTATAAAATCCTCACTAATAAAATCCAACGGTTCTATTTTTGTTGGAATTTATGGAAAGGGTATCTTCCGTTCTAATGATAATGGCGATAACTGGATGCAAGTGAATAATGGACTTTCAAGCACAAATATACTGGCATTAGCGGCTGACCCTACTGGAAATCTTTATGCAGGCACTGGGGAATTTGATGGAGAAATTTTCAAATCAACAGATAATGGTGAAACCTGGTTTAATCTGGGACATTATTTTAGTCATGTTAGATGGAGCATGAATTTAGCAGTAAATTCATATGGGCATATCTTTGTCGGTACTGGAGAAGGTATTTACAGATCAACAGACGGAATAAATTGGGGTGAAATAAACAATGACTTAGCAAATCCAGTTGTTGTTCAGTGTATGATGATAAATTCCCTTCAACATGTTTTTATAGGTACGTATTCAGGAGTATATCGTTCAACAAATATTGGCAATAACTGGGGTGAAATTAATAATGGTATCAGCAATACAAATATACAAGCTCTAGCATCCAATTCAGGTTTAAATATATTTGCTGGAACTCTAAACGGAATTTTCCAATCTACAAATAATGGAGATGATTGGATTGAAATCAATAACAATTTGAGTAATACTTCAGTTCATTCATTAGCATTTAATGCAAATAATTACCTTTATTGCGGTACGTCATCGGGAGTTTTTCACACATCAATGCCTATAACTTCAACTGACGATAATAATACATTAGTTATCGGCGAATTTGGATTATCCCGAAACTACCCAAATCCTTTTAATCCATCGACGATAATAAATTATTCTATCCCTGAACAAAGTAATGTTACTCTTATAATTTTTGACGTGTTAGGGAGAGAAGTAGCGAACTTGGTTAATGAAGAAAAATCAGTTGGAAATTATACTATAGAGTTTAATGCAACACAGTTGGTAAGCGGAATATATTTCTATCAACTTCGAGCTGGAGATTTTGTGGAGACGAAAAAAATGGTGTTATTGAGGTAAGGAATAGGCGAAGTTTTTAGAGAGTTATAATAATGAACATGAAACAATGAATAGCGAATGATGAAGTCAC
>MNVA01000190.1 GCA_001871325.1 Ignavibacteria bacterium CG1_02_37_35 | reverse complement strand
ATGTTAACGATAATTGAATAACGAATAATGAACAAGAAATAATGAATTTCGAAGTGAATGCAATCCGTATTTTAACTTCATCATTCGAAATTCCTTGTTCGATATTCATTATTCATTTTTTCCTTTAGCTTTTTTCACAAGCAGGGTCTTGGGAAAAACGTAGTACCTTATCAGTAAAGTTCGCGTAATATTGGGCAGAATAGTAACATGGTAAATAAAGCGATAGAATGACTGAATGAAAATGAATGGATGGATGTTTTTCATTCAACCATACAGCCATTCAATCATTCTAATGTGATAAATTGGTTCTGGCTTGTCCACGTTCGGGATGACATATAAAACCTTTATTTTTTTCAAATAACAAATCAATTGTACCAATTAGAATTGAAAAACGTAGTCGTTAAGTTGACACCTATGAGAATATTATTCTGTGTTATAATTTAGCACCCTTTTGATCATCTGTTAAATATCGTGCGTAAGGTGAACCTCTTATAACAGGTATTAAAAATGACACAAATGCATCGAAGTTGAAAGTGTATATTCGCTTCGTTTCTCCTCCGGGAGACTTCGTGTAACAAAATTCTTTTACGAAGTACCATAAAGATTTTCACCAAGGAACAGGAACTGCGGTTCATTAGCAGTTTTTAATTATCCCTGGATTCAGATGCCTTTTTAAGACCTTCCGGGCTAAATTTATTATTTCCAACTCCCTCATAGAATTTGATGATATTACCATTCCATAAAAAGAATACACCGGGAGTATTACCACTCTCCCCCATTGCCTGCCAGAACTTCGAGACATCAACGACTCGATACGGGAATGTCCCTCCGGTTTCTTTAAAAAAATCGGAGATCAAATTAGTCTCCTCATCCATAAATAAAATATAGACTTCCGGGAAATTATCTTTTTTAGATAAGGAATAAATTTCTTTTGCGGCTTCTCTACAGTGGTCACATCCGGCAGCAAAAAGACAAATAATTTTCTTCCCTTCGTCAAGATTTACCTGTTTGTTTCCGAAAGTTGAGTATCCTGCAAATCTTGAAGTTACCTTTTTTGGTTCGGACACCACAGACTTATTTTGAGTTGTCTTTTTCCCAATATCAGCAGCAGCTTCCGACGATGTCGAAGATGGTTGTTTGCTTTGTGCAGAATCAACCTTGATTACAGTTTCTTCCAGATTGATCTTCTGCCGGCAAGGAGAGAATGGGAAAAGAATAAACATGAATAAGAGAGATGAAAAAAGGATGAGAATAAGGCAGATAGATTTCTGTTTGCCCTTTTCCTCCGCCGGAATAATGCGGTATAAATAAATAAGCAGCCCTAACATGATCATATTTTTGATAAAAGCCGCTAAAGGCGACATATCGATCAACTGCCCGAAGCATCCGCAGTTCCCATTCAAAGCGCCGTGTCTGTACATTTCAATCGCCAGATGAATGCTGAATATAATTAGAAGAAAGATAGCGGTTGGGATAACAATTTTTTTGAGATGATGTTTTTGAAGGATGGTTATGCCGATCGCTATTTCCAAAGCGATAAGCATTCTTACAAAATAAGGGGCGCTGCACCATGTTGCTAAACCAAGATCAACCAATTGTTTTTCAAAAGCCCAAAGGGGAAACATTTTGGCGATGCCTGAAACCAAAAACAATAGGAATACTAAAATCCTTATCGTCCGCGGCAAATATTTTTCTATCATTTTAAATTTATTTTGTTACAAATCCAATAACCGCCGGTGGTAATTTATTTGTCCCAGGTGGTAAGCTAAATGCGTTGTAAGATGAAGTAAAAAATATTCTGTTGAAGTTTTTTTATCAAAAACTAAAAGAGGGTATTCTTTTTTTAATTCTTCATCAGTTAAGCCGCGTAAGGAATTTTCAACAACAATAATTGTTTCATCAATCTTTTTTATCAATTCGGTTTGGGGAATATCTTTAGTGGAAAACTCAAGTTCTCTGTGCCTAACATAATTTGTTTTGCCAAGCTCCGCGCCAATGAACCAATTAAGATTTCCGATAAGATGTAAACAAAGATTACCGGCAGAATTCGCTATATTTTTTTCTATGAGCCAAATATTTTTTTCATTCTTATATAATTCAATTTCAGATTTTAATCGGTTAAGATCTCTATTAAAGAGCGTTATTATATTTTCGATGAACATATTATTATCTCCGTGTCGTATTTAATCAGTTACCAATTTATCTTATCACCGGTTTTTATCGAATACTTGTCCGAGAATCCCGCACAAACTTCTACAACGTATTGCGCCGGTTCGGTAGAAGCGTAAGATTGATCTGATAAAGTTTTTGTGTTCTTGTGAATGGTAACAATTTTTTTATCGGAATTCACAAAGATCATATCAAGTGAAATGTAAGTGTTCCTCATCCAAAAAGATCGAATCTCCTCTTCGGGGAAAATGAATAACATTCCCTGGTTCATCTCCATTGATCTTCTAAACATTAATCCAAGCTGTGTATCATAATCGCTGCTGGAGATTTCGAGATCAATTTTTGTTATCAGATGGTTGAGGCTGTCGGTAAAAGTTAAACTTCCCTCTTTCATAAATTTATACTCGGTTTCTTCAGTTGCTTGGTCGGTCTTGGTGGGAATTATAAAAGCTATCACATAAACAGCGATAAGAGCTATCGCCCCGATTGCATAATAGATTTTCTTTCGATCGGTAGTTTTTCCTTTAACCGGATTTTGTTTTTTCATGATTTGTTCCGCACCAATTTAATAATGAATAGACTATTGAGATCAAAAATAAGCGAAAGAAATGAAAAACCGCTCATTTACGATATGGAATAATTTTAACCTAATCTATAATCAGGCAAATCCAAAGGTTTGTTCAGTAAAGACGGGGCATGCCACGTCTCTACTTTAATCCAAAAATATTCTTGTCATTTTGCGTAAACTATTTTTGCGAACTACTTAATTCTTTACAACTCTCAATTTAAAGTAAACTTCTTCCGGCGAGAATATTCCGGCGAAAAGCCGCTCATACATTACCGGCTCAAGATTTAGAATAGGATCAAACCACTTTAACGGGGCGAAATGAGAAGTTATAAATCTCTTTTCCAAAACTTCAAACGATGCTTTCCCTTCGTAGTTCGTCCGGTGATTCAGTTTCCATTTCTCGTAAAACTTTAATTGGCGGTTACCGATAAATTCATAATTATCAAACGAACGTATCGAGAAGGGAATTTTATGATCCGGCTCGCCGAAATATTTTGTGTTAAGAAAAAACGGAACATACACAATAAGTAATCCGTTTGGTTTTAATATTCTGTACAGTTCGGTTATCGTTTTATGAAAACTATCGAGATGTTCCAAAACGTGCGAAGCAAAAACTTCGTTGAAGGTGTTGTCTTCAAACGGATAAGGGAACGTGTTTATATCGTGCAGTTGATTGCCGCCGTAATCAACAATATCAAGGTTAATGTAACCTTCTTTTAGATCGTTTCCACAGCCAAGATTTAATTTCATATCATACTTTCAGTTAAATTGTTCGGGAAGCGTTACAGTATCTGTATCTCATTTCTCAAAATTTGATCCATTCTAAATTAAGAATTTAAAAGGAATTTTCTACATCCGTTCAACTCATAAAAAATGCTGAAGTTCTCAGGAATTTAAAGATTGGCTGCGTTCTGCTATAGAAATAAATTCCATTGATTGCGATTTTTATCTCATCACATTTTGTTTTTTCATAAATTAACCGGTAATCTTTAATAAACTTTATTGATCTTATGACTTCACAGATAATTGAACGATCGGAAATTCCTCTTACACCACAGCAAGAAAAAATGATTGCAAGCGGCTGGGGAATTGATGCACGCGAAAAAGCTGTTGTTGAAAAAATTATTTATCTCTCCGATGGCTTGCGAATTGAAGGTTACTTAGCTTATCCAAAGCAGCAAAAAGAAAATGAAAAATTTCCCTGCATCATTTGGAACAGGGGCGGCGCCGGCGCAAAAGGAATGATTGATTCATTTGCAGCGCGCGGCATGTTCGGACAGCTTGCAGGTTGGGGTTACGTTGTTTTTGCTTCGATGTACCGCGGAAGTCTTGAAGGAGAAGATCGGATTGGCGGTGAAGATGTAAATGATGTTCTAAATTTGATTCCGTTAGCAGACGAACTTCCTTTTGCCGATACTACAAAATGGGGCATTGAAGGCTGGAGCCGCGGCGGATTAATGACCTATCTCATTTTACAACAAACTACAATTTTCAAATGTGCGGTCTTTGTAGGCGCCATTTCAGACGTAAGAATGCCGGCGAAAAACACCCCCGCAATGGTAGAATTATTTAAGCACGCTTTCCCAAAAGAGCTTTTTGATGCAGAGATGGGTAAACGCTGTGCTCTTGATCACGCAGACAAACTCGCCAAAGAAACGAACTACTTGCTTATTCACGGCGGCGGAGATGATATTATTTCTCCTCTCCAATCGCTTGAAATGGCAAAAAAACTTTCTGAAAGAGAAATTAACTACCGCCTGGTAATTCTGGAACAAGGAACGCACTACTTAAGAAATCACCGGAATGAAGTAGCCGCGTTAAGAAAGCATTGGTATGAGAAGTATTTAAAAAGTTAGGGTAAAGAATTTTTGAAGCTACTTGCATTTTTAAAAATATACCTTTAGCTTTGGTCAAACAAAATAAGACCATTTTAGACCATGTGTAATTCCATTAACCCTCAAAAGTTCTAAAATAATTTGACTTATTAAATCACGGAAAAAGAAAAGAAGATTAAACTGACTGACTAACTTATAATTTTATCATTTAATTTATTTAGTGTTGTATTTCATTAATTTAACTGGGAGTTCTTATGAGATATCAATTGTTCCGAGTTATTTTTTTTACTGCAACTGTTTTTTCAATTCTATTTTGGGGTTGCGGCGTTACCGAACCAACCCTTACCCCCACACACGATAAACAAACAAAACAAGCAGTAACAACAACACTCTCAATGGCTAAAAAGGGTGATGGAGATACTTTGGTTTATCTCTCTAAAAGCAAATTAAAATTTAAGTTGAAAAAAGAGTTTACTAAAGAACAGATTGCTCAAATTGACGAATATCTTGCCACACATGAAATCCCGACAGTTTCCGACACTATAATAAGCCCGATGAGAGAATTATGCGGAACGCACGATTCTTATGGTTGGGCTTTTGGAAACAGTTATATCCCGGTTGCCGGAAAATATTTGGGTATTGCTTTTAGCCAGGATGTGGTCACTTATAGTAAAGCTAAGATGTATGGCTTTAGTAAGGTTTTTGTCGGAAGTGAACCTGAAATTAATAACGCTCTTGGTTCTGGCTTTCTTCGTGAAAATATGATGTTTGCAATATCTAGTCCACAACAAGTTCTTCCAACTGAAGAACTTGGTTCTTATCATATTGATGAAATTTATGAAAAGCATAGTGCTACTTGGAGCCTTTCTAGTATTACACAAAAAGCCCAAGATGTTTCTCCAAAGAAAGTGTTTTTAAGCAGCTACAAATGGCCATCTCTTATCTATGGTATATTACCAACTAGGACATATGGGAATATGTATGGCAATGCAATTAATTCTGCCGATAATATTTATATAATGTGCGATGAGTATACGGGTAATTGTTTTGGACATTATTTTTCTTATGTTTATACGTTGGAAGATTATTGGAACGAATTTAGAAGCTATTACGGGGCAAATAAAAACATTTCAAATTGGTTAAATCTTACAGCAAACAATGGTGACGGAAATACACATGTTGCTTGTGCCTGGAGCAACGCTGATGCAAATAGTTGGTTTGACATGTTGGGGAATGCCAACAGAAACGGATTAAACGAGGTTTGGCTTTGGGCAAGTGGAACAGGAAATGAAGTCGGTGTTCAGAATTTTTCTGAACAAGCATGGGAGAAAGATTGGTTATTACGGTCATATGGTTATTATTTAATTGTCTGGCAGTGTAACTCACAACCTTGTTACCCGGATTGTCAATGGGGTGTTGGTCTTGGTGGATGGTCTATAAAACAAATCTACAAATTAGGGGCTGGTACTTATCAACCATATTCTCCTTCTTCAGCACAATGAAAGGAGAATAAATCATGAAAAATGTTTTTATCGAAGTTGCACTTGTTTTTATCCTTTTTGCCGGATGTTCAACAACCTATCGAGTAAATGATTTCTCTTCTAAAGGAACATTCTTCGCAGAATTTAACGATTCGTTCAAAACAAAAGAGGTCAAAGTTACACTGTCAAATGATAGTACTTTTATCACAAGTGACGGTGCAATAATAATAAGTGACACATTAACATTATATAACATAGTAGAGGGAAAGCATTACCTACAGATTGCATTATCAAATATCGCAGAAATAACTTATTCTAAGAATGATTACTCAAAAGCGTCTATTTTATTGAAAAACGGAGATGAACTTAAAGCTGAAAATGTTAACATTGTTCATGATTCAATAAATTTTGTCGAGATAAAAAGTTCAATAATGATAAATAATATTCCAATAGATAAAGTAAAAACAGCCAGTTATACAAGCAGATGGAAAGGTGTTTTTTCTGGAATGAAGATCGGTTTCGCATCTGGTAGTATGATTGGGTATTTACAGGGTAAAACCGCCACCGATTATCATGGGGAGACCCAAGAGTTAAGTGGTTTCTTGGGAGGAGCGATTCTTGGCATTATAACCTGTGGTGTTGGCGGTTATTTTATTGGTTGTCCAATCATTTACGAATTCAATAAATGAAAAATATTTATTTCGCTGGGGCATTCATTTTTATTTTTTTCACCGGTTGTTCATCAACTTATACCGTTACCGATTTCGGAACAAAAGAGAAGTTTTATGAGGAATTCAATAACAATTTCAAAGATAGAGAAGCGAAGGTAACTTTAGTAGACGATAGTTCTTTCATTGCACAGAACGGAGTTGAAATTAATCATGATACATTACTCTCTTTTAAAAAACTGGAGGAGAAAATACACAGACGATTTGCTTTGTCAGATGTTACTGACATATACTTCCCGGGAAGTACAACTACTTCGGCTTCGGTCGCGTTAAAAAACGGTAATAAACTTACAGGTGATGAGGTAAAAGTAACCAAAGATTCTATAAGTTTTGTTGAAAGCAAAAGTATAGTAGTAATAAAGACACTTGTGCCGACAGATATAATAAAGACAATAAGTTACAATGATAGATGGCGTAGAATGCCACTCGGAGTTTTAACCGGAGCACCACTTGGTTTTCTATCAGGAATTGCTTTGGTAAATGTTTTTAGAATCAAGGACTATCATGGAGGGCTGGATTATCCGGGAGTATCTTTTCAAATGACTGTTTTAGGTGTTTTAACGGGTTGTATAACTTCCTATTTAATTGGATTTGATTATATCTACCAATTCAATCCGTAAACCGGAATCACCAAAGAATAATGAATATCGAACAAGGAATTTAGAATATCGAAGGACAAAACTTCGTCATTCAACATTCCCCGGCTTAACCGGGCAGGCTTGTTCATTATTCGATATTCGAATGGCACAGTAATTTTCCTCTTTTGCGTCTTACAGCAAATTGTTTTTATACCCCAAAATTTTTAAATTGGTGTAGTTTTTATAAAAATCCTCTCTCCCGGACAACTTTAAGTGAACAAAATTCCTTTTTGTTGTGTTATTATAAGTGAGTGAGCGTTTCTTTTTATTATTACCCGAAGGCTTTGGAAATGTCAGACGAAAAAGTAAATCAAAAATCAATTGAAGAATTAGAAAATCAAGAATGGATGTACTCGCTGGATTATGTGCTGCAGCATGGCGGACCCAAAAGAGTGATCGAAATTCTGCAACAATTACAAATTCGGGCGCAAAAAGCCGGAGTTGAACTCCCTTTTACAGCTAATACTCCATACATCAATTCTATTCCGCGCGAAAAACAACCGCCTTATCCCGGCGATAGAGAAATTGAACGAAGAATAAAAAGTCTTATCCGCTGGAATGCGATGGCGATGGTCGTTCGCGCAAACAAAGGCGATGCAGGTGTAGGCGGGCATATTTCAACGTACGCTTCGGCGGCAACGTTATATGAAGTTGGATTCAACCATTTCTTTAAAGGAAAAGGAGAAGATTACGAAGGCGACCAAATTTTCTTCCAGGGACATGCTTCGCCCGGAATTTATGCGCGCGCTTATCTCGAAGGAAGACTTTCCGTTGAACAATTAGAAAATTTTAGAAGAGAATTAAAACCTAACGGCGGACTTTCCTCTTATCCACATCCATGGTTGATGCCTAACTTTTGGGAATTCCCAACAGTCTCTATGGGACTCGGACCGATCATGGCAATTTATCAAGCTTACTTTAACCGCTATTTGGAAGATCGCGGATTAAAGAAAAATACCGGAAGAGTTTACGCTTTCCTTGGTGATGGCGAAACGGACGAACCGGAATCTTTAGGTGCGATCACTTTAGCTTCACGCGAAAAACTTGATAATTTAACTTTTATCATCAATTGTAATTTACAGCGGCTTGATGGACCGGTTCGCGGCAATGGAAAAATTGTTCAAGAACTTGAAGCTGCTTTTCGCGGCGCTGGTTGGAATGTTATCAAAGTCCTTTGGGGAAGCGACTGGGAACCGATCATCGCCAAGGATAAACACGGCAAACTTGTAAAACGAATGATGGATGTTGTTGACGGACAATATCAAAAATATTCAGTTGAGTCGGGAGCTTATTTCCGTCAGGATTTCTTTGGCGCCGATCCTGAGTTACTTGAAATGGTCAGCCATCTTTCCGATGAACAATTACGGAAACTAAAACGCGGCGGACACGATCCCGAAAAAGTTTATGCAGCTTTCAAATCAGCAACAGAGCATAAAGGACAGCCTACGGTAATCCTTGCACACACCATCAAAGGTTACGGTTTAGGTGAAGCCGGCGAGGGGAA
>MNVA01000185.1 GCA_001871325.1 Ignavibacteria bacterium CG1_02_37_35 | reverse complement strand
CTTTGCTTCGCTTATAAATTTTTTAATCCGTATTACATCTCCGACAGATTTTAAAGGAGAAACGTTTGTAAGTTCGGAAGATAATTGAGGGACACGCTTTACTCTTGAGCCGGTTGCAAGTATTAATTTGTCATATTTGAATTCAAAAGGTTTTAATTCGATTAACGAAAGAACTAAAATACTTTTCGTGTGAACATTTATTTTTTCAACGTTATATTTGGTAAAAACTTTAACATTTTTTTCGTATTCGAACTTTTTTTCGTCAAAAAAAACAACGCTCAACGGGTCGTCTATTTCACCCGAAAGAACATAAGGTAGTTCGCACGTACCGGTGGAGATGTATTTACTTTGTTCAAACAAAATGACCTTAGCATTCGGATTGATGCGCTTTGCTTTTGCAGCGGCAGCAGCGCCCGCGGCATTTCCACCAATAACCACAATGGTTTGCTCCGGTTTCATTTTTCTTTAAAACTTAACGTGAATGGAACTCCGTAAAAGCCAAAATGTTTTCGGATAAGTTTTTCAAGATATCTTTTGTACGCTTCAGTAACATTTTTCGGATAGTTTGAAAAGAAAAGAAAGACGGGATACTTTGTACCGACTTGATTTATAAATTTTATTTTTACTTCCCTGCCCGTGGAAGTTGTCGGCGGAGGAGTTCTTTTTATTTCTTCCAAAAGTGTGTCATTAAGTTCATCAGTAGGGATTCTCTTTTTTCTTTCCGCTTCGATTTCTTTAGCAAGATCAATCAGTTTATAGATACGCTGTTTTGTTAAAGCCGAAATAAAAACTATCGGAACGTAATCAAGCGAACCAATTTTATCGCGCAGTTCCAATTCGACTTTGCGCGCAGTGTTCGTCTCCTTCTCAACTAAATCCCATTTGTTGTAAGCAATGATAATCCCTTTCCTTCGGCGTACGGCTTCATCTAATATTTTTTGATCTTGATTTTCCAGCCCGATTGTCGCATCAATTAAAATGACAGCAACATCGGATTCGGCAATAGCCTTCAGCGTTCTGATAGAAGAAAAATATTCTATACTTTCCAATATTTTACTCTTCTTTCGAAGTCCGGCTGTATCTATTAAAACAATATCATCTCCATAATATTTAATAACCGAATTGATACTGTCGCGTGTGGTACCGGGAATATCTGTTACAATGCTTCGATTGTACCCAAGAAGTGCATTTGTGAGAGAAGATTTTCCGACATTCGGTCTTCCGACGATCGCAATTTTTAATCGTTTGTCATCATCTTCTTCAATCTGTTCGACAAAGTCATTCGTTAAGAGATCAAGAAAATCACCGGTACCTCTACCTACCAAAGCAGAAACGGGAAGCGGATCGCCGAGACCAAGCGCATAAAATTCGTTCAACAAATAATCCTGGTTATGCGAATCAACTTTATTCACCAGTAGAAAACATTTTTTCTGAGCTTGACGCAGCATTTGCCCGATTAACGTATCAACAGGTAAAATTCCATCGCGTGAGTTTGTTACAAAAAGTATAACATCCGATTCTTCAATTGCAATTTCTACTTGCTCACGGATAGCCGTTTCGAAAAGGTCGGGAGAATTGGGAACATACCCGCCTGTATCAATTAAATTAAACTTTTTATTATTCCATTCGACCTCACCGTAATTTCTATCCCGTGTTACGCCGCTTTCGTCATCAACAATTGCTTCGCGCACGCCGGTTAAACGGTTATAAAGAGTTGATTTACCAACATTCGGTCTACCTACAATTACAACTAAAGGTATTTTCATTTTTTGTTTGTTTTTCTAATTTTTTTCAAAGTAAAGGTACGGAAATTTTTGAAATTTGCCGTTAGAAGGAACCGGTTAAAGGAACCTAAACAAAGTTAGGAAGTGCATTAGACACCGGCGGATCAGAAAGTTAAATACGTGCCTCCGTAAGAATAAATTCCTTTTAAGCCATCTGAAACATTTTTTGATATTTCTTTTTCAGTATTTTTAGATCATGCACGGTGAGAAGGAAAATCTCCTCCAACTGAGATGCCAATACTTCAGTTCCTTCAAGCGTTTCCTGCTTTCCAAACTGTTCAAGGTCTGATGCAATATTACTGATTTTTTCCAGCCCTAAGGTAGCGCTGCCACCTTTTAATTTGTGTCCAAGAAACATCAGGTCTTGAGAATTATTATTTTTGGCAGCTTCATTAATTAATTCTATCAACTTTGGCGTTTCCGCTAAAAAAATATCTAAAATCTCAATAAAAAACTTTAGATCTTCTTCAGATTGCAAATCATCTAAAAATGATATTTTGCTTTCATCAATGTATTGAGTAATTATTTTTTCATGCCCGAGTAAATAGCGCAGAGAATTTTTTTGAGAAGTAAGTATACTTCCCCAGCGTTCGAGTAGTTCTTGAAGGGCTTCTAACCTCACAGGTTTACTCATATAATCGTCCATTCCGGCGGCGATACATTCTTCGCGGTCTCCCTGCATTGCATTTGCAGTCATCGCAATAATTTTCGGACGGTTTTCTCTACCATACAATTTATTTAATTCTTTTGATGCGTCAAGTCCGTCCATTTCCGGCATGTGCACATCCATAAAAATAATATCGTACTCAATATTTTCAACTGCTTCAAGTACTTCATAACCATTACCGGCTACCTCAATACGATAGCCAAGTTTACTAAATATTTTAACAGCAACTTTTTGATTAACAAGATTATCTTCCGCTAAGAGGATTTTTAAAGGATATTTATCCCCTAAAGTCGTATCCATCGGCTGGTGCTTTTCTTTTCTAACCTCTAAAAATTGCAACAATCCGAAGATAGAAAGAATGGTTTCATAAAGAACGGTTTGTTTAGCCGGTTTGTATAAAAATTTCGCGATGTTCAACTCACGCAGAGTACTTTCTTCTTCCTTCCTTCCCAACGAAGTGAGGATAACGATCGGCAAGGTCGTATTTTTTTCTATGTCGCGGATTGCACGTGTCAGGGTAATACCATCCATCTGGGGCATCTGATAATCAAGAATTGCAAGATCAAACGGCTCACTTTTTTCAAGTATCTTTAAAGCATCCAATGGAAATTCGACAGTTGTGGCGATCATTCCCCAGCTCTTTAATTGTAAATCCAAAATCCTTCTATTGTTAAAGTTATCATCAACAACAAGCACCTTCTTTCCTTTAAGTTGAGAGGCAAAATCTTTCGAATAGATTTTTGTAAGAGATTGAGCCACCTTGGATTTGACTGAAAAAATAAAGTTTGAACCTTTTCCTTCAACACTCTCAACACGCATCGTCCCGCCCATCATTTCAGCGATGCGTTTACTGATTACTAATCCTAAGCCAGTGCCTCCATATAATCGTGTTGTTGATGAATCAACCTGACTAAACGCCTGGAAGAGTTTTGATATTTTATCTTTCGGAATACCGATACCGGTATCTTTAACGGCGAATTCTATTTCAAATAATTCATTATCAGTTTTCTTTAAAACTACTTCAACAAAAATTTCCCCTTTAGACGTAAATTTAATTGCGTTCCCGATTAAGTTGGTGAGTATTTGCCTCACACGCGTTATATCTCCGTAAATACAAGGAGGAACGTCGTCATAGAGATAATAAATTAAGTCTATATTTTTCTCGGAGGCTTTTGCAGCGAACAGGTCAAAAGTATCTTCAATGCACTCACGGATATCAAACGGCTGGTATTCAAGTTCAAATTTGCCCGATTCAATTTTTGAAAAATCGAGAATATCGTTAATAACTACCAGTAATTGTTCGCCGCTCATCCTTATGGTTTCGGCAAAATCTTTTTCTTCTTTCGGAAGTTTTGCATCCATAAGCAAGCCGGTCATTCCAATTATTGCATTAAGCGGAGTTCTAATTTCGTGACTCATCAGCGCAAGAAATTCACTTTTCGCTTTTGCAGCTACATTCGCTTGAACTAATGCTCGATCAAGTTCAATATTTTTTTGCTGCATCTCCTCACGGGCAATTTTTTGATGCAAGGCGCCTGAAAGACTTGCCGCTACGGTTTTTAGCAGCGATTGATCATCTATGCTGAATGGCCTTTTCACCCTGCATGAATCAAATCCGATAAATCCCCAGAATCGTTCCTTCGCAAAAATCGGAGCGAGAAAAATAGATTGAATTGATTTATCAATAAATACTTTTTTCTGAGCTTCTGTAATTTCGTCAAAATCTAGATAGATAATTTCACCTTCAGAAAGCCGGTGATATAAATCTAACGAGTCGAACCGGCTGTAGGGAACCAGATTGATGCTCAAATCGGTAAGTTGATGCGGGACACCCTCATCAGCCCATTCATAGGCTTCTTTCATCATCGAGGTTTGGGATTCTTCCTCTAAAATATTCTGAAAAATATATCCTCTATCAACTTCAGCCCCTTTGCTGAGCATTGCTAAAACGGTTGTAACCGATT
Organism: Ignavibacteria bacterium CG1_02_37_35; assembly: GCA_001871325.1. Lineage (GTDB taxonomy): Bacteria > Bacteroidota > Ignavibacteria > Ignavibacteriales > Ignavibacteriaceae > UBA1563. The sequence goes on along the minus strand of MNVA01000185.1, from coordinate 2,618 downwards.
CATCAAAATCATTTCCGGTTAGCAGCGTTTCCGTAGCTCGCGCTATTCCCTGTAAAAGAATTTCTTTTCTTTTTAATTGAAGTTCCTGCTCTTTCCTCTCGGAAATATCGCGGAAAATACTTAACAGCCATTTGTGTTCATCTAATGTATGAAGTACAGAATTTGAGACTTCAAAATGTTTGGTTTTCCCATTCCATAGAATTAATTCAGCTTCATATTTAACTTTGAAAGAACCGGCATTAAATCTTTCTTTGAGCTTAGAGAGAATCCTCTCCCGGTTTTCTTGCTGGTAAGCGACTGTAAAAATCTTGTTTTCCAATTTTGATTTTGGGAGTTCGACAAAATTTGCATAGGCATTATTACAATGAATGACTATCCCCTCTTCATTGATGATACGCATTCCGTCGGCAGATTTTTCCCACACTTCTTTGTAAGTATGTTCTATCGTTTCCTGTGTTTCATTAACTAAAGCGGCTATTTTTTTTTTCTGACGCATTAAAATCCGGAGGAAAAAAGTTAATGCTTTCTTCCCTGAATCATCAAGTTCACCGGTTTCAAAAAATTTTTGAATTGATGATTCGTCAATTTTCTGGATGAAGTATTTTAAATCAATAAGATCCATAATGGCTCTTTTTAGCTGTTTATATTTAGAGAGATACCATTCCTTGTGGAAGCAATAACGTTTTCGTTATCTCTCAGAGGGATGTATCTCTTTAATCATTCCTTTGTGTCTTCTTTCTCTATCATAGTTGTTTCATAATGTAGAGTAAGTTCAGAAACTAAAGTAAATCTATAAAATATTTCCGTCAATTCAAATTTTCGAAGGTTCTTAAAATCAAATCGGATAGTGAGGAATAACCTTCATTAAGCCGGATAGAAGATTGTTTCTAAACCTCAAAAGCCGTAATTTTTACTATTAAATTTTATCTATTTAAAGGAGTTTTTTTATGCGAATAAAACCTTTTCAAAATGAACCGCTCATAGATTTTATCAATCCTAAAAATATATCGAAACAAATACAAGCTTTAAAAGCCGTCCGGGAGAAACTAGGAAAGACTTACGAGCTTATTATCAACGGAAAGAAAATTAAATCGGGACAAATTTTTAACTCTTATAATCCTTCAAACAAAAATGAAGTAATAGCAGCCTTTTATAAAGGGACAAAGGAATTAGCTGATGTCGCAGTTGAAAGCGCTTACAAAACATTTCAAATGTGGAGATATACTTCGCCTTCCGAACGCGCAAATTATTTATTCAAAGCTGCAACTATTGCAAGAAGAAGACGCTTCGAAATCAATGCGTACATGATTTTAGAAATCGGTAAAAATTTCGCCGAAGCTGATGCAGACACAGCCGAAGCGATTGATTTCTTAGATTTCTATGCTCACGAGATGCTTCGGTATGCAGCAAAGCAGCCGCTTACACCGGTACCGGGAGAAAAAAACGAACTTGTTTACCTACCGCTTGGTGTTGGCGTTGCCGTTCCACCGTGGAATTTCCCCTTTGCTATTTTAGTCGGAATGTCCTCAGCCGCCATTGTTGCGGGAAATACCGTAGTATTAAAACCATCAAGCGATACGCCGATGATGGGAAGAATTTTTTATGAAATTATGGAAGAAGCCGGTCTTCCAAAAGGTGTCTTGAACTTTTTACCCGGTTCCGGCAGCGAAGTTGGAGATACTTTGGTCGGGCATCCTAAAACAAGATTTATTTCTTTCACCGGTTCGATGGAAGTTGGAATTCACATTAATGAATTAGCCGCCAAAGTTCAACCTGGACAAATTTGGCTGAAGCGTGTCGTTGCTGAAATGGGAGGCAAAGATACCATCATCGTGGATAGCGAAACGAATATTGATTCCGCTGTGCAAGGCGTAGTCGCTTCCACTTTTGGTTTTCAAGGGCAGAAATGTTCCGCCTGTTCACGTGCTATTGTTGATCAGTCAGTTTATAAAATGTTTGTTGAGAAGTTAAAAGCAGAAGTTGAAAAAATTGAAGTCGGTGTTGCTGAAGAAAATTATAGAATGGGTCCCGTCTCCAATGCAACTGCTGAGAAAAATATTCTTTCTTATATCGAAATTGGTAAGAAAGAAGGAAAACTTCTTTGCGGCGGCGGCAAAGCTGACGGAAACGGCTATTACATTCAACCGACTGTTTTCATTGATATAAAACCGATGGCAAGAATTTCCCAGGAAGAAATTTTTGGTCCGGTGCTTGCGGTAATCAAATCGAAAAATTTTGACGACGCTCTTAACATTGCAAGTAATACAAAATATGGTTTGACCGGTGCGGTTTATACAACGAACCGTCAGAAAATTGAAAAAGCGAAAAAGGAACTGCTCATCGGTAATTTATATTTCAATAGAAAGTGCACCGGCGCGTTAGTTGGCGGTCATCCATTCGGCGGCTTTAATATGTCGGGTACCGATTCTAAAGCCGGTGGAAGAGATTACCTCCTTCTTTTTATGCAGGCTAAACTGATGAGTGAGAAAATTTAAAGTTAAAAGTTACAAGTGGAAAGTTACAAGTTACAAGTGGAAAGTAACAAGCTCATTCTTTCTACTTTCTACTTTCTACTTTCTACTTTCTACTTTCTACTTTCTACTTTCTACTTTCCACTT
>MNVA01000209.1 GCA_001871325.1 Ignavibacteria bacterium CG1_02_37_35 | reverse complement strand
AGATGGGGATGTCTTTAGCAAGCTGGGAAAAATCTGTGATTTTAACAGGACTTAACCGCATTAATGCAGGATAATTTGCCGGATCGTCGTTTTTCCCCGGTGTCCATTCATAGAGATCATTTGGAGTGCAGTTCAACCATTTGCAAAAATCTTCTATTTGGTAAGCCTGTAGATTTTTAGCCACATTATTAACAATCCGGTAAGCCGTATCTTTATGATATCCTTTGCTCACAAGAAATTGTACCGGATTTTTTATTCCCCGCAATTTGAACAACCTTTCAAGATTGTATTTTAACATAAAAACCTCTGTTTTTAACGAAATAATGAACTTTATAAGTTATTCGTAATGAAATATATTGAATAATGTAATCAATTGATTGAATTAACTTATAATTAATTTAAATTAGTCTATTATTTATTTGAATTAATTTCTTGTTTAATTGATTAAAATTATAATCTAAACGAACTAGATTATAAAATAATTGAATAAAGCTATTATTTCAATGATATAATTCAGAATATGGAAGTGTAACTCCATATAAAAAGGCAGCTTTTTTAGTCATTCCTATATTGGCTTTATCTTGCACTTATCTTGTACTTAACTTGGCTTTTAAATAGTATCAGCTTTTGATTTTAAGAAATAAAGACAATTCGCCACCACTTGATCCATATTATAATATTGATACTCTGCTAATCTTCCGCAAAAGAAAACATTTTTCTCCTGTTCGGCTTTGAGGCGGTACTTCAAATATGAAGCGCGGTTTTCGTCTGTCGGTACGGGATAATATGGTTCCCCTTTTAGTTGAGGGTATTCATAAGAGATTGTTGTCTTTAATGTTTTTTGTCCTGTTAAATATTTGTATTCCGTTACGCGCGTAAACGGTTCAGCATTATCAACATAATTTATACTGGCGGCTTTTTGTTTCCTTTCGATATTCAAATGTTCCCATTCAAACTTTATAGACCTATAAGGCAGTTCCCCGAATTGATAATCAAAGAACGCATCAATCGGTCCGGTGTAAATTATTTTATCAAACTTAGTAGTATCAAGTATCTTTTTATAATCTGTGTTCAATGCTTTCTCAATATTTTTATGAGAAAGCATTTTCTGAAACATTTTTGTGTAACCCTCTTCCGGCATAAATTGATATTTATCAGTGAAGTAACGGCAGTCATCATTAAGTCTAACCGGAATTCTCCCGCAAACCGATGGTGATAATTCGTTTGGATAAAGGTTCCATTGTTTCTTTGTATAATTCTTAAAGAACGCATCAAATAATTCCGTTCCTACTTGATTAATGATAATATCTTCAGAATTTAAAATCGGAAATCTTTTTTCGGCTTTTGTAGATAAGAAATTCTTTACTTCTTCATCATCTATTAAATTAACGCCAAAGAATTTATTGATAGTAATTCTGTTAATCGGAATCGGGAAAAGTTCACCCTGATAATTTGCCAACACTTTATGCTCATAAAATCTCCATTCGGTAAACCGCGATAAATACTCAAAAACATCTTTACTGTTCGTATGAAAAATATGAGGACCATATTTGTGAATAAGAATTCCGTGTTCATCATACTCATCGTAAGCATTTCCTCCAACATGATTTCGCTTTTCAACAATCAAAATTTTTTTATTGTACTGTGAAGCTAACCTTTCCGCCATAACAGAGCCGGCAAAACCGGCGCCGACAATCAGAAAATCATACATAAAACTTTACTATCCCAACAACTCAATTTTTTCAGTTAAATAACCCTGAACGAACCTTGTTTTATCCTCCGAAGCATTTAGATTTTTACTGATAATAAAAGATTTTGCGAGTGATTCAATATTCTGCAAACCGATCAAACTTTTTAGATTTATCATTTTAATAAATGACTTATACTTTGTTTCAAAAGCATATTTGTTTTTTAAATCATCAACAATAAAATCTACTTCCGAACCGTCTTTGGTGCGATAAAAATAGATTTTAGCATAGGATGGTATTTTTCTCATCAGCTCAAGAAAAATAATATTTTCAAATATTGCTCCGGAATCTGTTCTCCTATCAAGTTTAACAAAATTTGCAAAAATAATGTTTCTTAAACCTATATCGGTAAAATATACCTTTTTCATTTTTAAAATCACTTTCCGTTTATTGGTAAAAAAAGGTTGAACTAATTTTATAATAAACATTTGTTCTAACAAAAAAATATAGTCTTCACATTTCCTATATACAAGTCCGGTAGTATTGGCAAGCTCATGTACGTTTATCATATTACCTATTTGTGAAGCGAGCATAACAAGAAGTTTATTAAAACCCACAGCATCCTCATTCTTAACGTAACTTCTTACATCTCGTAAAAGATAAGTCTTGTAAATATCATCAAGCATTTGAATTTTTGGCTGCTCTCCTTTTGTTAAAGCTATTCGCGGAAGCCCGCCATAGATAAGATATTCATCAAAATAGTACTTTATTTTTGAGTCCACAATCTCATCGGCAGTACAACTATCATACTTGTTGTACAGAGTAAACAATTCTTCATTTTGGAATCGTAAATACTCTGAAAATGAAAGTGAGTAAACATCAATAATGTGCACCCTTCCGGCAAGAGATTCTTCAACGTGTTGGATAATTTCTAAACTTGAACTTCCGCTGCAAATAATTTTTAATTTGGGATGAAGATCAACAAGAAGTTTTAATGTTGTTGAAATATCTGCAATGAATTGAAATTCATCGAGGAGTAAAAATCCATCCAACTCAGGATGCAAATTTATTTTGAGATAACTCTCAATAGTTGTTACTTGCGTAAAAAGAAAAGCTACATCCGGGTCTTGACCAACAAGATAAAGCGATGGTTTTTGTAAAGTAAGATTTTTAAGGAATGTAGTTTTCCCAACCTGTCTTGCTCCGATTAAAACCGTAATCGGGACTAAAGCAATAGTTTCTTCAACTTGTTTAAGCAATTTATCTCGTCGTACAAACATAAACTTCCATTTTATTTAGCAGAAATATAACTCATGCCAGGATTTTTTACAATTATGTTGAAAATATGGCGATATATTTTACATTCATGTTAAAAAACTCGACGTAAATAGCTCTTTAATCTTTCAGCCATGAAATTTCAATAATCATACTTCATGCAAATTCTTTTTCGTGAAATAGAAATAAATCATCCCGAGCGTTACAAATATTTCTGTTGCCAAGACAGAAAATGCCGAACCGAAAGACCCGTGCGTAGGAACTAAAAAGAAAGAAAGGGATATGCTTATTACACTTCCAAAAATAATTATTGCCGTGAATTCTTTTTTCTTCCCGAAGTTTAACAACCCTTGAATGCCGAACATATTGCTCAAATAAATTATAAACGGAAGCAGCGCAATGATTTGTAAAATATAAACTGATTTTGAATATGCGTTCCCGGCAAGCAGCAATATTAGTGGTTTAGCAAAAAAGAAAATCACCATTCCGACAGCGAATAAAGCTGCTCCTCCCACTAAAGTAAATTTCATCAGAAGTTGTTCCGATTGTTCTTTATTGTTTTTAGAGAGAAACGCCATTCGTGGATAAAGCGCTTGATTAATTGGATTTGCAAAAGATTGTATTCCCGCTCGTATTTTATCAGCGGCTGCAAAGTATCCAACTTCTGCGGAAGAAGATAATAATCCAAGCAAAAAAATATTTGTAGTTGTGTAAAGACTTATTGAAACGCTTGAGATAAAAAGCAGATAAGACTCTCGCAATTGATAAAACATTTCATGCAATGCCGGGATGACAAACGCCACTTTATAATATTTCTTCATCATCGCTGTTAGCGCAACTGCGTTAAGAATTGAACTTGCACCGATAAGCAGCATGTAAATTGCATCATCAGCCGGCGATTGAATGAAAAGAAATATTCCAACTATCATCAATATTTTTGAGAGTGTTGAGACAAGGACAAGCTGCTTCATTTCTTCCAATCCCTGGAAAAACCACATCGGAGTAAATGTTGCTCCAAGTACAATAAGAAAAGAAAAAAAGAATAATTCTTTTTCAAAAGAAAACTTCGGTATAAAGGAGATCAATAAGAAAAATATGATGAAGCATAAAATCAAAAGCAGAAATTTGATTGCATAAACTGATGAGACAATCGAAGCTAATTTCTTCTTTTCGTTTCTGTAAATTGATATTTGTTGGGTTGCTGAAAAGTTAAATCCGAAATCTGTGATCATCGAAAAATAAGCTGAGAATGCAGTAACAAAACTTACCAAACCAAATTTCTCCGGACCCAGCACACGCACCAAATAGGGGAAAGTAATAAGCGGAAGAAAATTATTTATTACTTGCAGAAAAGAAAGAGATAATACATTCTGCAACAACTCTGACTTGAAAGAGAACCTAAAGAATCCTACTCTCACTTCTTTACCAGCCACACTTCCGGGTTTTGATGATCGCGCCGTTTCCAAATTTCAAAATGTAAAACTCTTCCTTCAATGCTTTCAGAAACGTTCCCGAGAATTTCTCCGTAACTTACTTTAACACCTTCTTGAACAGATATTTGTCCAAGATGCCCATACACAGTTCTGTAACCTTCGCTGTGCGTAACAATAACAACGCTGCCATAACCCGGCAGCCATTCGATTGCCGAAACAATTCCTTCACCAACGGATTTTACTTTGGAATCACCGGACACTTTAATATCAATGCCGTAATTCAATGTTACCGTGTTTAATTTTTCATTTTTATCTTCGCCGAATTTTCTAATCACTGCCCCGCGTGAAACGGGCCAAAACATTCTTCCTTTCAGTGCAGAAAATGATTTGAAATTCTCGGTTGCAAAACCTTCGGTCGGAAAGTCTTTCATTTCTTCTTCTGTTGAAGTTGGCGCTTGCTTTTCTTCGTTTGTTTTTCCTTTAAGAGATTCCCGTTTTCTTTTTTCCGCCAATCTTTTTGCAAGTTCTCTTTCTTTAAGCGCCGCGCTCTCAACTAATTTGCTTATCATATTTCTTATTGATTTTTCAGCCTGCTTTTTGTTTGCCAATTCTTTTGCTGCTGCCGATTTATCATTCTTAAATTTCTTTAAAATGTTTTTCTCGTCTGCAAGTTTTTTCTGAAGTTTTATTTCTTCAATAGATTTTTGCCCGAGCAGATTTTCTTTCAAACTTTTTTCATTCTCAACCAGCGTACGGTTTACCGCAAGCTGTAACGAGTTTTCTTTTATTTGCTGTAAATCTTTTTTCCTGCTGTTGGAAAATTGTTGAAGATATTTATACCGCGCTAAAGCTTGCTGAAGTGAAGCTGCATCAAAGAGATAGATAAATTCATTTTGATAAATGCCTTTGTAAATAGCGGACGCATACCTTGCGTAATTCTCTTTTAATGCGTTTGTCTTTTGCCGGAGTGTTTCTATGTGCAATTGAAGCAAATCAATCTGTTCCAACTTTTCTTCTATTTGATTTTTATATGAATTGATGAGTTTGTTGAGAAGAAAATTTTGCTTATTGAATTTTTCGACTACGGAAAACGATTTCTTCTCTCGTTTTGAAATATCTGATATCTCTTTTTCAAGCGATTGGATTTCTGTTTTCAGGTTATCCAACTCTTGTTTCTTTTGAGAGATTTCTTTTTGCTGCGGAAGCGCTATTGAAAAAAAAATGAGAACAAAAAGAAAATACTTCTTGGAACCTACCATCTAATTATAGTTGCATCTGAAGGGAATTTAAAGTCAATCCGGATATCTTTTTGATTTGCCGAAATATTTTTGTAATCAATTTGAAAGTATTGTTTCTCGCTTTTATTGGAAATTGCAATTCTTTTAGGAGTTGCAACATTTTCGGTGAGTGAAAAATTCGTGTATTCTCCAAGCAGCAATTCTTTCCCTTTAGAAGATTTTAATGTGTACTGGGTGATGCCGAGATTCCTTATATCAATTGCATAAGTGGAAACTGTGTTTTGAAGTGAATCGTTGTATGCTATAACATACTTATCATTTTGCACTTTGTATGCATCAGGATTTTTATAAAGCCTGTCTGTTAAATTTACCGCGCCGATAATCGCATCCAGTAAATCGGAAAAAGAAATATCAATGCGTAAAATATTTCGCAGCGCATCGTCATTAGTTTCGCCCATGTATACTGTGTTTGAAAGAGTCTCGTAAAAAGTGAAAGCTCTTTTTGTAACCAATGCTTGCGCCAGCTCAATCCCAAACGGACCCATAATGGTCAGGTAAATTGAGTCAGGTTTTATCATCACCACCTTAAACGATGCGGAATTATTAAAGTCCGGTGTTTTAATAGTGAGTGTTCCGCTTCCTTCAAACGAGCGAATTTTTCTTCGGTTGGCTTCAAGTTTTTTTACTAACCGGTCAGCCGGTAAGATCTCAACTTCTTCCGAAGTAGTTGAAGAGGAACAGCCGTTAAAAGACGAAATTAGTATTGAAGCCAAAACAAATGTAAGCAATAGAGATTTTAATTTCAAAGCATGCCTCGTTCAATTTTTATTTGCAAACCGCCGATAGAATTATCAAGTTCAAAGGCCTTTTTCCACGTTGAAATTGCTTCATCTTTTTTCCCAAGTTTGAATAAAACATCTCCGAAATGATCTAAGATTACGGCTTTTTCTCCTCCGAGCTGGAGAGCTTCTTCAATATATTTTTTTGCGTTTTCGAATTCACCAAGTTGAAAGTAAACCCATCCGATGGTGTCAAGATAAGAAGAATTTTTCGGTTCGGCTGTGATTGCAATTTTTGCCATCGCAAGCGCTTCATCCAATCTCACCGCACGTTTGGAAAGGGAATACGCATAGTTATTATTTATCAGCGCATTGCCCGGGCTGCTTTTTAACGCAAGTGAATAAACGCTGTCGCACTCGGTCCAGGATTCTTGTCCGTCATAAATTAAACCAAGCGTTCCAAGCAGATCAACATTTCCCGGATCAAGTGTTATCGCTTTCTTAATAAAGAAGATTGCTTTCTCATTTTCTTTTAGTTGGCTCAGTGTGTATCCATAAGAAGTGAGGGCGTTAATGTCGTTGCCGTTTAGCTCAACCGCTTTGTTTAAATATTTTTTTGCGCTGTCATGTTTATCAAGTTGGGCAAATGAAACACCAAGGAGTAAGTTAATTGTAAAATCTTCGGGGAATTTAGTTATTGCTGTTGAAAGTACTTTTACCGTTTCAAGGTATTTTTTATTATCGAAGTAAAGTCCTCCGAGACGAATCCAGCCTTCGGGATGCCAGGGCGCTAATTCTATCACAAGATTATAATAAGAAGTTGCAAGAGAATCATTTTTTTCAATCGTAGCAATCGCGCCAAGGTGTAATTTAACCTGCCAATCCGTAGTGTCCTGGTCTATGGTTATAAAAAGTTTTTTTGCTATTGAAAGCAGCGTTGAATCTTTAAAAGAATGCTGAAAGTAACTTGCGCCGATGCTGATCTTCGTTTCCAGCGGGACGTTCTTTTGTTCAAGAATAAATTGATATTCCACCGAAGCTTTCGCCAAGCTATCTTGTTGAATATAAATTCTGGCTTTAGTCTCATGCGCTTCCAGATCATCGGGATAAGAACGAAGCACGTCATCAACTTGCATGATCGCTTTTTCATAATTCTTTGTGCGGAGATAAAAATCAACGATTACTTTCTGCAATTCCTTATTCGCCGGATCAATCTCCGATAGAGATTCAAGCGTTTCAACCGCTTTATCATTGTCTCCCAACCGCTCATACAAATCGGCGACACGGGTTAAGACCGTCCACTCATTGCCGATTAGTTTTGTAACTTTTTCATAGATATCTATTGCCTGTTTGGGTTTGTTTGGTTCATACAAGCGTGCAAGTTTATAATAGGCATTAATATTTGTCGAATCCAGCGAAAGTATTCTTCCTAAAACGATCACCGCTTCATCATTTTGTTTTGCAGCGGAAAATATTTCTTGCTGAAGCATCAGGTATTCAATGTTCTCAGGGTCTAACGCCACAGCTTTGGTAATATGCTGAAGAGCGAATGACAATTTGTTGAGAAAGAAATAATCTTTGGCGATGGCGTAATAAATTCCACCGGAAGGGTCTAATTGTGCCGCTTCCTGGTATTCAAGGATCGCAGAGGCATAATCTCCTTTTGCATCTGCATTTGCGCCGTTGAGGAAAAGATCAAGGGCTTTCCGCTTTACATCTGTTTTAGAAGATTCCTCTGCCCGGCTACCGTTGGAATCCTTTTCATTTTTGATTGATGTGGTACAACCGAAAAACCCGAGCATTAAAAGCGTAAAAAAAACTATTCGCATTGAGTATTCTTTTTTTATGGAAATTTAAGAGAAATTTATTTTGTTTAGAATATGCAGACAATGTAGAAAGTAGAAAGGATAAAGGATAAAGTACCAAGTCTTAACTTTCCACTTTCTATTTTCTACTTTCTACTTTTGCTTCAGAGTAATCTGTATCTCTTCATCTTAAACGGAATTTTTTTTATCTTGGTTATAAATTATTTTAGAATCAAAATTTTCACGGTAAAGATACATAAAAATGATCGAAAAATTTGACATCGGTTTCGCCTATGTGTGGGAATTTGACGGGAAATTTGCCCATAAGTTTGAAGAAATTTTCCAGGCTAATGGTCTGACAACTTTTGTCATTGGGTTCCATAACATTGAAGAGGTGAGAGAAAGGATCAAAGAGAAAAGTCTCCATTTTCATTTCTATTTAGACAGAGCCTGGGATGTGGAAGAGCAGTTTGAAACCCTCGGAAATTTACTGATGAAGCGCAAAACGCATTTCTTTAATCCTTATAAAAAAGTTTTACATGCAATTGATAAAGCAACGATGCATCTTGAATTAATGACTGCGGGGATAAATGTCCCTTACTCAATAATTATTCCCCCGGTAACTGAAAAAGAGGAATTATTTATCTCCTTGAGTAATTTGGCAATTTTAGGACGCCCTTTCATCATCAAACCTTGCAACACTACTGGCGGTGGGATTGGAGTGATAACTGGAGCCGAGTCTTTGCATGATGTTTTATTCGAGCGGAAATTTAACCACGAAGACAAATACCTTTTGCAGGAAAAAATTTATCCGGTTATTTTGGAAGGAATGAGAGCCTGGTTCAGAGTGTTTTATGCCTTCGGGAAAATTATTCCTGTTTGGTGGGATGATATGACGCATCTTTATCAAATCTTGTCCCCCGAAGAAATTGAGAAATTCAACTTGAAAAAACTTTTTCAGATCACCCGGACAATTAATAAAACCGTTGGTCTAGATTTTTTTTCAACAGAAATTGTAATAACTCCGGAGCAGAAGTTTATAGTTATTGATTATGTTAACGACCAATGCGATCTACGGTTTCAATCAGCACATCGTGACGGCGTTCCGGATGAGATAATTGTTTCTATAATCAACGCAGCAAAAAGTGAAGTGGTAAAATTGAAAAGAAAATATAGGCTATAAAACAATGTCAAAAGTCGAGATATATTTTACTGCGGTTGTAGTTTTTAGTTTGTTTGCATTTCTTGCTCATCAATATATTTTTTCAATTTATGAAGTTGAATATAGAATCTCATCAAGAGTTCTTTATCTTCATTCCGATGCGAAGATTGTGATTGAAGCGGTTCCCATTAATAGCTTTGGATTCAGAGCCCCCTTCCGGAATAGTGACACTAAATTTTCTCTTGTTGAAGGTAATGATCTGATTGAGATCGTTGAAAATAATTATGAAAAAGGAAAATTAATTATTCAATCGAAAAATATTCCGGGTGTGGCGATTATTCGGGTAAAATCAAAGTACTCACTGCTTCCAACGGAATTCGAAATTAAAATTATTCCGAATCTTGCATGGCTTTAATCAGTCGGCAGATGGCAATCGGCAGTCCGCAAATGGTTTACTTTCAACTTTCAACTTTTTACTTTATACTTTCAACTTTTTACTATATTTGTCAAAGAAATTCTAAAAAATTGTCGAGAGAAAATAATGAAACGTCTTTTAATCTTATCGTTCAGCTTACTTTTTTCTTCACTTGCAACCTACGGACAGGGAACAGCCGGGGAAGATGCGAAACAAGAATACCGTTATTTGGTTGATATGCCCTCCTCCGGTGTGCTTGAGAAAGGTTCTGTTGGAGTTTCAAATGATATTTTGCCGGATGGAATTGTTGTAGGAAGAATGGAAGTCGGTGTTTTCCAGGATGTCTCCTTCGGTATTTCTTACGGAGGCGCAAACATTATAGGTTCCGGTTCTCCGAAGTGGTATAAATATCCCGGTGTTAATTTACGGTTTCGGGTTTCGGGCGAATCCTTAACTTATCCTTCAGTAACGATCGGGTTTGATTCTCAAGGTAAAGGTGAATTTTTTGATTCGACAAATCGTTACGGAATTAAATCTCCCGGATTTTTTGTGAGCGGATCGAAGAATTTTCAATTCCTTGGCTATTTGAGTGTAAACAGTGCAGTCAATTATTCGCTTGAAAGCAGGGACGGAGATAATTTTTTGAATTTGATGGTTGGAGCTGAAAAGACAATTGGAAAAAGAATTTCCGCAGTATTGGAATATGATTTTGCATTCAATGACAACGCTGCAAGATTTTACGGAAAAGGGAACGGTTACTTAAATCTTGGCATCCGGTGGTCGGTGGGTGAAGGGTTAACGTTGGGATTTGATCTGCGCGACTTGCTCAGTAATAAAAAATGGACAGCCGGTTCCGCCGATCGTGCCATAAGGATCGAATACATTAGACCTATTTAGTTACGCGATGAATTATCTCTTTGTTTCACTTGGAGCTGCAATTGGGGGAGTATCGCGCTATTGGCTCTCAAATTATATTCATAAATTTCTCCCTTCATTTTTCCCGTTCGGCACTTTGTTTATTAATATTCTTGGAAGTTTCTTACTCGGGGTAATTATTTTTTATTTTGATGAGCGGGAGTTAGTGAGTCAACCGGTAAAACTTTTTTTAACGATTGGCTTCTGCGGAGGGTTTACCACATTTTCAACTTTCAGTTTTGAAACAATTAAACTTTTCCTTGACTCGGAATTTCTTTTAGCGTCGGTGTACATTCTTGCAAGTGTTTTTCTCTCAATACTTGGCGTTTATTTGGCTTATATTTTTAGCAGATAAGGAGCAAATCATGCATCTTGAAGGCGAAGCAAAGTTAATTAGAATATTTGTCGGTGAGGGTGATAAATCAGGGTTGATCCCGCTTTATGAAAAAATTGTGCTCGAAGCTAAAGCGTTGGGATTAGCGGGCGCTACCGTTACTAAAGGAATTATGGGATTCGGAAAAGACAGCCGTATTCACACAGCCAAGATTCTCCGATTGTCCGAAGACCTTCCTATCGTGATTGAAATAGTTGATTCGTTAGAAAAGATAGAATCCTTTAAAGAAAAATTGGAGGAACTTTTTGAAGCGACTAAATCCGGCGGATTGATCACTATTGAAAAAGCGGAGATCATTCGTTACTCGTCAAGCAAATGAAAAAATTAATTTTTCTGGCGCTTCCCTTCTTCCTTATTTCATGCACTTCAACGCTTCGCTATGCAAAAGAAAATATTGTAAAAGAAGAAAATTCATTTCGATATAAAAGATCAAGGATCTTTGTTGAACCCAATTCACTCGAAACCATTACCGGGATTGCTTCCTATTACGCCGATGAATTTAATGGCAGAAAAACTGCTAACGGTGAAATTTTTAAGATGAACGATCTAACAGCCGCCCATATTTCTTACCCCTTTAATACCATTTGCCGTGTTACCAATTTGAAAAATAAAAAATCAGTCATTGTAAGAATTAACGACCGGAAGCCCGATACCAACAACCGCGCAATTGATCTTTCTCTCGCAGCCGCGAATGAGATTGAGATGATAAATGATGGCTTAGCTGAAGTTAGAATTGACATTTTAGAATGGGGGGAAGAATAATTAGGAATTAGGAATTACGAATTAGGAATGAAGGTTCAACATCTATCCGGTAATTTCTTTTTATTCAATTTTCACTCTTGTGTATTCGATGAACCGCTTTTGAAATAAGCTTAATTTGTATTTACTCATTTTTTTCTCCAATTTGAACGTGCATTTTAGTGAAGAAAAGGAGAACTCGATGAACTTAGTAAAATTGATTTCCGTCTTTTTGTTATTCGGTTTAGATGTGTTGCAAGCTCAAAAAATTGCTAATCCTCCTATTGTTGGAGGAGTAACCTCATCTTCAGCAAGTTTTGTTGTCCGCATTGATGCGGAAGCGGAAGTAAAAATTGGATTGGATGTATCCGGTTCATTTTCAAATCCGGTTTTCACAAATTCAGTTTCTGCAAAAAGTGATTCCGATTTTTTCTGTCTAACTTCCATCTCCGGTTTACAACCCATAACAAAATATTTCTACAAAGTATTTATCAACAATTCTGTAGCCTTTGATTCTGTTGAAAGATATTTTACAACGTTTCCGGTTGAAGGTGAAAAATCTCAATTCAAGTTTGCTTTTGGTTCGTGCCAAAAGCAGGGGCAGCCCGGTACAATTTTTACAAAAATTGCAGAAGAAAATCCGGCATTCTTTCTTCAGCAAGGGGACTGGGGTTATCCAGATACAACCGAATCTCCTTTTTCTTTAGATGATGATCTTGTAAAAGAAAGTTTCCGTTCGCGGTATTCTTTTACACATCCCTCATGGCAGTTGATAAGAAAAACTCCATACGCCTATACGTATGATGACCATGATATGGCTGGCAATAACACTGACGGATCGCTTCTTTATTTACATGGCGCTCAAAAAATGTTGAGCGCATATAATAAATTCTTCCCTCATTATTCTCTTCCCGATATTCAAAAAGGAATGTGGCAAAAATTTTCGTACGGGAATGTTGAAGTATTTTTAACGGATAATCGTTCGCAACGAGATCCTAATCTTTTAGCATTTAAAACAGCAAACGATTCGATCTATTTTTCTCCCGATTCCACACACTCAATACTTGGTGATGAACAAATGGAATGGCTGTTGGACGAATTAAAAAATTCAAAAGCCGACTGGAAATTTATTTCTTCCGGTACGGCGTTTAACCCGGGAATGCGCTCTGTAATTGAGTTAGCCGTGCTTCTCCAAAAAGATCCGAGGTATCAAGAGATTCCTACTCTCTATGGAATGTTCAATATTAAAGATATTGCTTTCGAGCTTTCCGATAAATGGGCAGGTTTCCCAAAAGATGTTTTGCGTTTATTAAAAGCGATTGATGAAAATAAAATTACAAACGTAATTTTTCTTTCCGGCGATACGCACACTTCCGGTGTTGATAACGGAAAAAATTCCATGATTCCCGAAATGATGGCGGGACCACTCGATATAAAAAATATGGGATTCGTTTCTTTAATGGAACGGTTTGGAGTCTTTGTCTTTAATAGCGGCGGACATACTTCAAATCTTCCCGAATCGGAATTCGGCAATGCGTACGGACGCGTAACCGTGTTTAACGCTGATTCCGTGCTGCTCGAAGCTGTTTCTGAAAATGGAAATGTTCTCGGAAAAACGACTGTAAAAAATGGTTACCTGCCGCAAACTATAGCTGCAACGGTGGCGCCAAGTATTTTAAATTTTGATTCTGTTGCGGTTGGTACATCAAAATTGTCGGTTTTCATACTTCTTAATACGGGTACCGATGATTTGATGATAAACCATATTGAATCCTCAAATCCAAATTTTTTAGTCCCAATTATTCCGGACTCATCAATAAGAATAAAACCGGGAGACAAAGAAATATTTCTTGTTTATTATGTTCCGCACCTTGTGCCTAATCAGGGCACGTATGATGATTGTTATATTTCAATTGCTTCAAATGTTAACGACGGACTTTCTCCTGTTTATTGCAAAGCAGTTCCATTCACTCCGAACAGTGTTGACGAAAAAAACAATATTTCCTCATTCGCACTTTTTCAGAATTATCCCAACCCGTTTAACCCGAGCACAGTCATCAGTTGGCAATTAGCAGTCGGCACATTCGTTACATTGAAAATATTTGATGTTCTTGGGAATGAAATAGCTACATTGATAAATGAAGAACAGCAAGCGGGAAATCATTCATTCAATTTTGATGCAACTAACAAAAGACAACTAACAACTAACTCATTACCTAGCGGAGTCTATTTTTATCAGTTAAGAGCAGGGAGTTTTGTGCAGACGAAGAAGTTTATATTGATGAAGTGACTCATTGCAGCCAGATGTTGATTTTTATAGATGAGTTGACGCTGTTATTAGAAAAAAATAATTAAAATAGTTCTTGCATATATCGTTTTTTTTTTTGATTATAATTGCGAAAAAAATTGTTTTTGTGTTTGTTTATTGTGAGTTCAGATTTAGTGTTGCAGTTTTGCCTGTAACCGGGTGTTCTTAATTAACTTTTTGCAGTAATAACCTACGGGGTTATCAGTGAAATCTCTTTGTAATAGTGATCTAAGTCCATTTTCTGTTTGTCCACTTTTATTTTACCGAAACCTAAAGAAGAATTCCGGTTCTTTGTCCCGTAAGTTATATCCTCCATTATTTATAGAGGTAATCTTAGCCCTAAACTCATTCCCTTTTTCCTCCTTCACCCTCGAAAGAACAATTACATGAAAAAACATATCCTTGCTGTTGTACTGGTAACTATTGTATTGTTTAACCCTGGCTGTAAAAAATCCCCGACGGAAGCTATAGACAACACACAACCCGGTAGAAGAGATTATGTCTGGACGGTGGATACACTAAAAATCCCATATACCGTACTAACAAGAATGTGGGGAAGTTCCCCAACCGATTTATGGGCAATCGGACCAGGTGGAGATTTGAATAAAACAATTTTCCACTTTGATGGGACTTCATGGAAAAACGATGGTAAAAGCAGACCGATAAGTCCAACTTCAATCTGGGGAAGTTCAGCTAATAATATTTGGATCGGTGGACGAGAGGGGAAAATATGGAATTATACAAATGGCTCATGGGGTGAAGCATTTACTTATTCGATTTCCGGTTTTCCCTCATTAGGCTTGGAATGTATTTGGGGCGATTCACCCGATAATGTTTATGCAGTTGGTTATGCGGATAGTTTGGGGATAAGATATAAAGGGGTAATCTTACATTTTAATGGTTCTTCTTGGAGGGTAATGGAAACAGAAGAAATAAAAAATGGTTTTATAAGTATAACACGTGCACCAGCAACCAGTTCAAACTATTTTATTAAAGGGATACGAATGGATCCTGCAACTGCTGATACCGTGATGATCTATGAATTTGACGGAACCAACCTAAAAAGAATTCAAACCAAATCCATTTCGGAAGACCGCTATCCCAAAATAGTCAATGCAGGAGGAAAACTACTCTTTGTAATAGATAGAACAATTTATAGTTATACAAACCAACAATTTAAAAGTGTTTATAACATCGGTTATTGGAATTTTGTTGACATCTTGGCAGGGCGAAGTGAGAAAGATTTATTTCTTAGTATGAACGATGGTATCGCTCATTACAACGGAACTGATGTTGAGTATATATACCGGTTTACAAGTAATATTAGTATTACCTGCTGGTATATTTTTGAAAAGGATATTGTTTTTATTGCGTACGATTTTGTAAAAGATGTGCATCTTATTTACAGAGGTAAATTAAAAAATTAATAAAAAGGAAGTTCTATGAAAATAAATATTCCATTAGTGATGATCTTTATATTCGCTTTCATATTCCGGGTGGAGGGACAGATTACCGAAATAACGCCAAAAAAATTCGGTTACTTACCACTTTCGGAAAACCAAATTATGCCCGGTAATTTGAGAGAGCATGACGCATTATCACTCAAATTAGACAAAGAGTATGGAAATTATGTGATGAGGATAGATACAAATGTCAACAAGATCATCTTGAACAATAATGATAGTAATAGTATTAGAAAATTATATTTTTCTTTTGGAGCAGGCATATCTGAAGTTGCCCATTTAGGAGCAGGATATCAAATCGATAGTCAATATGCTCTTTTAATTAAATATGCCATAACGTGGGTTTCTTATGGTGCTGGTTTTCATTTCTCAGGGGGAAGTGGGGCTGGTTGGGGAATTACAGTTAGTTACTTTACAGACTTTTGGTTGTTTAACAATATAACGCTTGAATATCTGTACTACAATAATTTGCCGTTGCGTTATGATCCTTATGATAACCAGTTGAAAAAAAATTATGGCAACTACTATCAGATTAATTTTGGAAAAGAGTACATCTTAAAATCTAAAAATTTACAATTCTACTGGTTAATTGGAGTCGGTATAAGTTGCCCTAAAAAGCAAGGAGCATTAGTACTCCCAACAATTGGAATTGGATTTACAAAAAACAACTAAGAAAGGAATAAATGACATGAAAAGGATCGTTTTACTATTTGTTGTCTTTGTCTCAATTTGTTTTCCGTACAAACAATCCATGCATCAGTATATCACAGCGGAGGCATATAAATTACTTAAAAACCAGCTTGGCTATGATATACCTGTAATGGTGGACAAAATAGGAGGAACTTCAACATGGTATATTGGTGATCGAAACTGGCAGCGACGTTATATCGCAACAGGTGCATGGCGTGAGGATGTTGATGATATTGTATTTGGGTATGCTAGTAATTGTCCCCCACCAACCGGCATTCTAGGAGAAACATTTGCAATTTTACTCAAAGCAATGAATGATAATAATGAATGGTATTCAAGTGTTACACATTTCTGGTATGCAGATGAGGGTGATAATACTTTAGTATCAATGAATGCTGCTTCTCATATGTTCCCGCCGAGTTCGGGACCGATTCTTACGTCCACTTTTTTTATACAAAATGCTTATCAAAAAATATCAAAGTTTGCATACGCAAATAGAGGTTTTACAATTAAATATACTGATGGAAATCATGGGCATTCATCTGATTTTTATTTACCAAATGGAAGTATTAAGACAATAAGTTGGTTTGACCAATTGGGGATAGAATACAATTCATTAAGTGAACTTTATACTACCGGTAGAGCCTGGATTGTAGGTTACTATGATTCAAACGGGCAATGGATAAATAGCAATTTAAACCCTGAATTACCAATAGAAGTTAGACTGGGAAGTGGTTGGAGAGATGCATTTGTTTGGGAAATTTTAGGGCGAATGAGCCACTTGTTAGAAGATATGAGCGTTCCTGCGCATGCCAATATTGACCCACATGGCAATGATGATGCATTGATACAGGATTATTATGAGAATTATTTTGGAGACAATTTTTATTGGGATGCAGATAATACTTTCTCGCAAGTCGGAGGTTTTGTTAACCCTTATCAATCTTCAAATCCACTCCATTTTTTGATGTACACAACAAATCAAATGGCAAATCATTTTGCAACTCAGGGACCTCATTATAAACCATGTAATGATAATTTTTATGGAAATCCATCACCGGAAGAAACCAGTTACTTGAATTCTCTTAATATTCCAGCTTTTGGAGCGCCAACTAGTATAAATGGTCCGTTTGACACCGCACAGATATTAAATGTAAGAAATCATATGTTACCACAAGCCATACGCGCCACTGCAGGTTTACTATATTGGTTTGCTTGCGAAACAGGTCTTCTTAGAAAAGTTGAAATTAATAATAATTTTGCCGGTGGTTTAGTAAAAGTAAATAACCAGAATGTTACCACACCCTTTCAAATTATTAAGGAAGATGGGCAAGCCATAAATATCGAAGCTGTCCCGCAAACTGATAATGGAGGCTATTCCCGTGTATGGAATAACTTTACTCCTCTAAATAGAAGTAAATGGGTCAAACAATTTGGGAACACTTACAGTGATTTTGTTGGTGGAGATAATATTAGTTACATCATTGCTGCAGCTAATAACGAAGGTAATGTAAATTACATTGCCAACTTGAGAAAGATATGTAATGTCTCCCGTAACGACCAAACAGAGTTTGACGGGACTATTTCAGCAGGTGTAATAGCAAATATTGTAGAGCAGAACAGCGGACAAATTTCTGCACCCCTAACTAAATCAGTAAATGGTAAAGATTATCGCTTTTATCAATGGTCTAATGGTGTTACCAGTAATTCCCAAAATGTTACACCCAACGATAACACTACCTACACGGCACTATACAAGGCTCACTTGTATAGTACCTCATCAACAGCAACAACTTCCAACAGCCAGCGGAAAATTGTTCAAAGTACCGATGGTTTATGGGCAATGGTTTATGTAAGTTCTAATCAAATCTGGGCTTGTCGTTCAACGGATGGGATTACCTGGACAAATGAGACGTTGATTAGTGATGATCTCGGTTATGTTGATGGTTATCCATCAATTTCAATAGCAGCAAATATCGCCAACATTGTTTGGCAGCGTATCGATTGGAATGAAGAATATCCAGGCTTTTCTATGGGTGTCATAGTAGTCAGAAGTCTTAATCTATACAACGGAACTTTAGGCTCAATTTCTCAAGTCGCCGATTTTAACCCGGACATAGAGGCGTTTAACGCCAGTCCAGTTCTTGATGGGAGTGATGGTCTAATGATGGTTGCGTGGCGTGAACCTTCGGGAATTAAAGTAAAGTATTATAATGCATGGGACGATAGCTGGAGTAGTGTTGGTTCGGTAACAGGTACAAATTCAAACAGCTTTAATCCTTCAATAGCAACTTATAACGGTTGGATTTATAGTCTTGTATGGGAAGTTGAGGGGCAAATATTGTACACTCAACCTGAAATAGTTAATGGTTCATGGAATTTCCCCACAGCTTTTCCTATCCCTCTTTCAGGTTGGGATAGGAATTTCAGACCTCAAATTACGTTCGCGTATGGAAAACCCACCGTAGTATGGACAAGTTATGGTAACCTTGTTGAAGGAGGAGTTTCGGTGCACGTAAGGCAAAAAAGTAGCAACCAGGGAACATGGGGGAATATCACTTCGTTTTCATATACAACACCTGAGAGTTTAAGTCCTGTCATTGCTGATTATAACAACAGCGCTAAAATGGATGCCTTATGGAACATTGGGAATACTGTTTATAAAAGCACTACACTGGATGGGACAACCTGGGCAGCTCCCACAATTGTTACAACCTCCGGCGGAACCGGCGTAAATGTAAATATAAATGCATTAAATCAGACAAAAGCTTTATGGAAAAAATCAAGCGGAAATATTGATTTCACCATCACTGCACTTTCTAAAGTAGCTGCGACTGATGATAACAAAGCGCCTTACCGGTTAAACCGGCATGCAATTATTGATATATCCAAAATATCACCCAAAGCTTCAGGTTCTTTAGCCTTTGAAATTGCCTGGGTAGGAATGCCTGATGAAAATGAGGATATGAAAATAGATTTTGAGAACGAAGGGAGTAAAAATCTTCTTTCCTCAAAACCTTTTACCGTTACCGCAACAGGTAAAAAATTATTCTTTGCGGGTGCGGTTTACGGTTCAAAATTATCTGTTTCTTCCGCAGCTATTTCCGAAATAAAAGAACCTTTGGCAAAAGTCTCTCTCAAAGAAACTAAAACCGGTAAAGTTCTTGAAGACATTTGGATAGCTCCTCCATCCATGCTGCTTTCTGTAAAGGATAGTACGTTCGGGGAGTACAAAGAAATTACCGTAAATCTAAATAAATACATTGGGAAAGAAATATACCTGGATGTTGAAACGGCGGGCAAATTAAAAAAGGTTTCCCCCTTGTTTGTTGATGATTATTTGATGGTGTCAAATTCGGCAAATGCTAATCTAGGGAAAAGAGCATCATTAATAGCTGATTTGCCTAAAACCTATTCCCTTAAACAAAATTACCCGAAT
Organism: Ignavibacteria bacterium CG1_02_37_35; assembly: GCA_001871325.1. Lineage (GTDB taxonomy): Bacteria > Bacteroidota > Ignavibacteria > Ignavibacteriales > Ignavibacteriaceae > UBA1563. The sequence goes on along the minus strand of MNVA01000209.1, from coordinate 3,629 downwards.
CCATTTAATCCAAGCACGGTCATAAGCTATGCTCTTCCCAACAACGCCTATGTAACGTTAAAAGTTTTTGATGTATTGGGGAATGAAGTAGCCTCATTAGTTAACGAGGAAAAATCAGCGGGGAACTATACTGTTGAATTTAATGCGTCAGGTCTTTCAAGCGGAATTTACTTCTATAGAATACAAACTGAAAGTTTTGTAGACACTAAAAAGTTGATCCTGCTTAAATAAAAAAATAGAATTAAACGTAGAGACGGGGCAACTTGTGGCGCTTCGGCGACATGCCCCGTCTTTACTTTTAACAGGAATAAATATGTTAAAAAGAATACTTTGTGTAATCATTTTTTACCTTGCCGTTACCGTAAATGTTTTGGGATCTGATCAAAAAGAAATTTTAATTGAGAACAAGGCATATATAAATAAGTATGCTAAACTATTTGATCTCTCTCCCCGATTATTGGCAAGTATTATTTACTCGGAGCATAAGTTAAACTTAATGCCGGGTGAGTCAACGTTAGATTATATCTTCGCGAAGAGCGGATACAACAGTTCATTAGGTGTAGCGCAAATAAAAATTACTACCGCCGAATGGATAGAACAGCAGATCAATAATGAACAAAGTCCTTTTTATTTAGGAGCCTCAAAAAGTTTGTTAATAAAGATAAGTAGTTCCAGAAGTGAAGTGATAAACAAATTATCCGACCCGCAAACAAATATTCTCTACGCAGCCTGCTATGTAGCAATGATCTTAAAAATATGGGGGGATGAATTGAATTTTTCAGAATTAAGGGGTAGTAAAGTCGGAATAACCGCAACGCTTTATACCTTAGGAATTGTTGACAGTGAAGGGAAAACAAGAAAACCACATTCCAACGCAGGTATGAATAACTTTGGTAAAACGGCGCAAGAATTTTATACATCCTTTATGCTGAGGGAGGAATTTGCAAATTAAGTTTTTATACACCTTATTTTTGGTAGTGAGTTCATATTTCTTAAATTTCCAAAGTCTCAAAATCCCAAACCTATTCAATAAGCAGAAATTACTGATAATTTATTCTCAACAGCGTTATCTTCGTTTATGCTCTAAAATCGCTAATTTTCAATAGTTTTGTTGGTCTTTTAAGGTTCCCAGTTGGTTTTGTTTAGTTTCCATTCCGCTTTGTAAGGTTCCCATTCCGCTTTGTAAGGTTCCCATTTTGCTTTGTAAGATTCCCATTTTGCTTTGTAAGATTCCTACGTTTTTCCCGCAACGCTGCTTGGAAAATGCTGCCCGTCCGCCGAATTACCGACAGAGTGGCGGATAAAAAGGAAAAAATGAATAAAGAATAAGCCTGCCCGACTCATTCAGGGAATTTTGAATAATGATCCACAGCCACGGATGAAATACAGATCACTTTCACTTCAAAATTCATTATTCCTTGCTCAATATTCGCTATTTAATTTTCGTTAATATGTTATCAAAAGTGATTTTCTAAGAACCTCATCCACTTTGTAAGCGTTACTCCAAAGTTAGGAACTCCACCTATTTTTGAACCTCTTCTCTTTTATATTTCCCTTCGGCAATGTCTTTAACCGTTAGAAAAGCAAGTTTGGTTATTTGTTGATAGAGTGCCTTATTCAGCGTTTCCGGTTTATCGGTTAATTCGTGGAGATGCTCATAACTGTTTGTTGTAACAAAATAAATTGCGGGAATTCCTTTTTCGTGAAAGGGACTTGCATCTGCGCCGCCGCCATTCCAGGTTGCATCAATCATCATTTTATCATTATTCGCGTCAATCTGTTTTGCAATTTGCCAAAGCTGCGGAGCGCTTTTCCCGTTACCGATTTGAATGCTGTCGCCATAACCGACGCAATCCATATTCATCATCGCAACAACGTGTTCTTGTTTTACCGGCAAATGATTTGCTAAATATTTTGCGCCGTACAATCCTTGTTCTTCGCAGGTAAATAAAACAAAAATGATTGACCGCTTGTTTTCAATTTTTCCTTCAGCAAAAGCCTGAGCAATTTCCATTACTGCTGCTGAGCCAGACGCATTATCATTTGCGCCGGGGAAATAGACTTTCCCCCCTTGCCCGCCAACGTGATCTAAGTGAGCGCCGATAATAATATATTCGGTTTTCAACTTCTCATCTTTCCCTTCAAGTAAGCCGACAACGTTCATCGTTTGTTTCTCTTTTGCATAATCAGTTTTAACTTTTATCGTTACTTTGTTTTTAGTGGAAACAGTAACTGGTTGTTTTGTTGAATCAATTTTAGTCTGCAAATCTTTTAACGAAAACCCTGTCCCGTTTAATATCTCATCTGCAACTGGAATATCAATGTGTAACTCGGGAAAATTTAAATTCTGTTCACCGGAACCGCTTATAACGCTGCCGATTGGAAGCTGTGGTTTTTCGTCGTTTGGAAATGAGACGAATAAAATTCCCACCGCACCATGCTGAAACGCGACTCTTGCTTTTTCTCGTGGATTACCGTTTTGCCAGCCGTGTTTTTCAATATTCCATTTAGGTTGATATTTGAAAACCATTGCAACTTTTCCTTTTACATCAACAGATTTGTAATCGTCATAAAGAGAGTCAGATATTCCATATCCGCAAAAGACCACAGACGCGGTTGTATTTCCTGAACCTGAAAAGCCACGATAAATATAATCTTTCCCAATTTCACATTTCTTTTCCGAGCCGTCGGCGCGAATAACGGAAAACTCCTCTCCCGGTAAAATCTGGTTGTATTCTATATTTAAGTATTGAAAATAGTTCTCATCACCAAAAGGTTTTAATCCCGCTATCTCAAATTCCTCCGCTCCGTAACTTGCCGCCGCATTGTAATATTCACTTCCGGCAAGTCTGCCTTGCAGTTCGGGAGAAGCGAGAAATTCCACCCGCTTCATCAAACGTTCTTCTTTAATAAGAGTAATAGATTGCGCAAAAAATGTTTGAACAAGGAGAACCGGCAAAAGCAAGTACAATTTTTTCATGGGGGACTTTCGTTTTTTTTCTTTACGAAAATAGACAAGTTTGAGAGATTGAGAAAGCAAAATTAGACTTTGAGACCAAGTGATTTTGAGACTTTAAGACTGTGATATTCTCATTAAATTTCTAACTATTGATTTTATAACTCACGTTACGCAAAAGTGAGAAATTATATTGTAAATCGAAGCGAAGCTTCGATAAAACGCTTGTTTTTTACGAAGCTACCGCTTCGTATTACAAATTCTGCGTAAGGTGACTTTATAATATCGAATGATAGCAAACCTTTTACTTCTTCGGTCTGTACAGATGTGTGCTCGTTCCGAAAAATACTTCCGCAGCCTCCATTACCGTTTCGGATAGTGTTGGATGCGGATGAATGGTCAACGCTAAATCTCTGGCATTGGCGCCCATTTCAATTGCAAGCGTGGCTTCGGCAATAAGTTCACCGGCACCCGGACCGCAAATACCAACGCCGAGAATACGTTCTGTTTCCGGTTCAATTATTAATTTTGTCACACCGTCATTTCTATCAAGCGTTACTGCTCTGCCCGATGCAGCCCATGGAAATTTTGCGACTTCAACAATAATATTTTTTTCTTTAGCCTGGTTTTCAGTTAAACCAGCCCACGCAATTTCGGGATCGGTAAAGACTAC
>MNVA01000023.1:4564-8293 GCA_001871325.1 Ignavibacteria bacterium CG1_02_37_35 | reverse complement strand
TCTTGCCAGAACGTAAAAGACTTTTTCTTTGTCATCCCTCCATCGTTTCAGAATTTCCACACCGTACAATTCAACCGTAATTTCCTCTTCACGTTGTTCTTCAACGATTGTTTCACTTTTTTGCAAAGATTTAAGCTTGGCATTTTTGGAAGCTGCAAGAGCATAGTAGGCTTGTTTTTCTGCTTCGGAGAGTGATGAGGTTTTGTAATAGTATTCCGGTGCAGAACCTACAGCGTAGATATAGTGATCATTTTGGGGAATATCTGTAACCCAGTCCGGTTCGGATTGAGTGGAAATGTTTATTAATTCCTTTGAAAACGATTCTTTACAATTATCAGTTGAAAGAAGAACGGCAACAAAATCATCGGAGATGTAAGTATCAAGCACTGCGGCGCTTTCCCTTATGTTGGGGACAAGTGTAGTATCAAATTGCTCCACAAAGGCATTGTCCATAACTTCAGTGCCACGTGCTGTCGTCCAAAAACTTTTTAACGAAACAATAGATACTCTTTCTTGTTTCACCAACTGTTCAGCAGCTCTGGCAATTGCAAGAGAGACAGCAGAAGTATCCTGGTAATATGAACGTAATGAAAAACCGACCGCAGTTTTTCTACATCGAATATCCCCCTGGTTCATTAACCATAAAGGGAATGATTGCCCGAAATGCTCCGGGCAACCGAATACAAATAATAAAAAGAAAAAGATACTTTTGCGCAGTATGCTGTTTTTTAACAGCAGGTTACTTCGCTTTTTTTGCATCTTCTATCTTTTGGACTTCTTTATCAAGTTCCTCAAATGATTGAGAAGAACGGAATCTTGTATAAAGTTCGTTGTTTTTCTTTATTTGGTCAACCAACGCCTGGTTTGCTGAGCCGAGTGGATACTGCATAAGAACATAAGCACGCCAGGTGTTTCCGTCTTTAGAAATCTTCTTATCCTTCAACGTACTTCCGGTCAAGTTTGTGCTAACTACAGTCTTAGTTGCCTGAGTCATTTGACTAAGTAAAGTTGCGTTATCATTTTGCCCGACTTCTTCTGCAAACTTTTTCTGCATATCGCTTAGTTTCAATTCCATTTGTCTTCCAATTTCAGCGCGGGCTCCTGTCATTGCTTTATCAACCGCCATTTGCATATCTTGAGAGGTAGCACTATTAACCGCAAACAAATAATTTGGATCTTGCGGAGGGGTTAAATACCAACCAGGTATTTCTGCTTGATCTGTTTTGGGCAGACTTGTATTGCCACCACAGCCAAAGTAAAAAGATAGTGAAAGAACCGAGAAAAGAACGAGTAACTGTTTCATAGGAACTCCTATTATTTTATTATGATTAGGACATTTTGGAAATTGCATTGTGATGGGACTCCGATCGAGATCATAATTCTCAAACAGAGGTGCAGAAACGAACAGAGTATACTTCTGGTAGTTATTTTCAATACAACAAATATTAATGAATCTGCCCACGAATCTCCGGGGTTTAATTTTTATTAATTGAACTTGATTAAACGAGAGCTAATTATTGTAAAACGGAAGTAGAACTGCCATTTTACAATAGTAAAATAGAAAGAATTAAATACAAACGGAAACATTTTTAGTAATAATTGAGATACCTCACTTCACTTTACAAGCTCCTTGAATTTGCCAAAACGTCCTTGAAGTTTAGCGTTACTATTTTTATTGTCAAATTTATTTTGTACGAAAGCGCGAAGCGTAGTATATCTTAGCTCAGCGTCATTTGGTGCTGCATATTTATATGCAAAGATGTCTCTTTCCTCTGTGTAAAGTCTGGCAAGTTTTTCATCTATTCTCACACCCGCAAAAGGATCATATCCGGCAGAAGCCAATAAAAGAGTTGATACTTTATCTGCTTCAACTTCATACTTTAATAACCGCTCGTGCACAATTTTTTCATAACTGTTTAGGATAAGTTCTTCTAACTCCATTTCAACTGAATCTTTTTCTTCGTCAAGGTCTTTCTCAAGTTCTAAGAATGCATCTTCAGCTTTTATTTGCACTTTTTGTTGTGAAAGTTCTTTAAGCCCATGTTTGAGGAGAATATGAGCAATTTCATGCCCAAGCACAAAAGCCAATTCAGATTCATCAGCACACAATTCAAAAGCGCCTTTGGTAAGAAATGTATATCCGCCCGGACAAGCGAATCCATCTATTTTTTCATCGTCAAGTAAAAAAACGAGGAAATTCAAATCGTAATAATTTGAATTAGCCAATAGCTCTCTCACTATTTGATAGAAGTACTTACTCAACTCTTTATTCTCAACAGTTCCCCGGGAAAGGAGACGAGACCCAACACTAATTCCAATTTGCAACTCTCGCATTGAAGGATCATATTCCGGTATTTCCAAACCGAATTTTTCGATGTTTAAGGGACTCGCATTAGATGAATGTTCTCTTTGAATATCGCTTCGAAACTTTTCTCTTTCAATTCTATCAATTGCCGGAGGTTGAATTACAAGCAATGCATCTATACTGCCCGGGGTTGCTATTCTTACTTCTTGTCTTAATCCCTTAATTGCCGCAGCTATTCCTCTCATAGAAGAATTGCCATCCGGCGATGGATTTGATAATTTTTTACTATAATCAATTTTTACATTTTTATCAGAAAGACTGTTACTGGAAATCCATCCTGTTTTATTGTTTTCAAGTTTAACTTTTAACCATTGATCAACCTGATTAAGAATTACTAACTTAGTGCCTTTGGGAATTATCTCGACTAATTCATAGTATGATGCCGGTCCTTCGCGTACATAATTAATTTCCCGCTTGGTGAACTTTGTGTCACCTGCCAACAATAAAAAGGGAATAAGTAGTACTAAAGCGAATCTTTTTTTAAGGAACATAAAATACCTGATGACTAATTTATTTTTGTAAAAATTTATAAACGCCATCCCAATCATCTGGAGGTGGACTAACTTGTAGTTTTTTACATCTATCAATATAATGGGCAGCAGCTAAATCTGAAGGATTTACTATCAAAACTTCATTAAAAACTTTTTCTGCCAATGGGAAAGATTTGTTTCGATAAAGTGGAATACCTTCTGAAAATATATCCCGTGTTCTTTTTTCTAACGGGCTGATATTTCCCTTCCTCCCGATGAGCTCATAAATATTAACAGGTGTTTCTTTTCCTTTAACAGATATAAAATCCAACTCACGTACTTCAATACCATCCTTAGCTTCTTGATAAGTTGATTCACTGATTATTATTGAAGTTCCAAAAAGCTTGTTGACTCCCTCAAGCCTTGAAGCCAAATTTACCGCATCTCCGATTGCGGTATAATCAAGATGAGTTTCCGTACCAATATTACCGACGATCATCTTTCCGGTATTGATCCCTATTCGTGTATTAAAAACCGGCAAACTCTTTTGAAGGTTTTCTCTATTAAATTCACCTAAAACTTCATTGATCTCAAGGGCAGCGTAACATGCGGATAAGGAATGTCCAACTTTTGATATTGGAGCTCCAAACAACGCCATAATTGAATCACCAATGTATTTATCTAACATGGCTTCATGTTTTAGCAATATCCCGGTACACATTCCGAAATACTTATTAAGATGATAAACGAGTTCTTTTGCAGAATGTTTTTCAGAGATGGAAGTGAAATCTTTGATGTCTGAAAAAAATACCGTTGCAAAAATTTCCTTTCCGCCAAACTCAATTTCATCCGGTGATGCAATTAGTTCTTCAATAACACGAGGACTTAAGTAAC
>MNVA01000023.1:0-4552 GCA_001871325.1 Ignavibacteria bacterium CG1_02_37_35 | reverse complement strand
AACACGAGGACTTAAGTAACGGCTGAAAATCTTTTTAAGTTCTTGCTTTTGCTGACCTTCAAGCGCATAACTTAAAACACCGGAGATAACAAGAACAATAAAAATAGCTGCTTCCGGTGCTGCTATGGTCAATATGAACCCATATTGGTAAAATAAACCTATTGAAAAAAAAAAGTAGATTATTCCAAACGATAAAATTGAAATTACCGCTATAACCACTTTTTTAACGGTAAAGAAAATAATAGAAGGGATTAGTGATGCTATCAGAAGAATTAAAATAGTAGTAGCTGCACTATTATAAGTCACATAATCTTTTTGTAATAAGTTACTAAGTATTGTCGCATGAATCTCCATCCCGGGCATTTGTTCGCTGCCGCTAGTTGGGGTTGGTTTATAATCCATAAGCCCCTGAGCCGTTCCGCCTATAAAAACAATTTTATCTTTAATTACGTTATGTGGAGTCAATAAATTTGATGTTTGATCGTTTTGATAAGCAGAACTTAAAATTCTATGAAAAGAATAGTACTTGAACGTACTCGCTTCTTTTTTATTACCGTACCAGTTTATTAGATATTCGTTTTTATTTCCATCCGGAATTCCCTTACTAAAAGAAAGAAATTCTTGCTCATTTAAGTTGTGTAACGATTTGTATACAGCAAATGATAGTGATGGCATTAAACTATTGTTCATATTTACTAAAACAGGTGTCCTGCGAATAATTCCGTCTTGATCGGGAAAAACATCTGCAAAACCTATTCCCTTAGCTCCTTCCTGAAAACTCTTTAATGGAAATATCCCATCAAAGTTTTGAGTATTGTTAAATTTCGTTTTATCAATTTGAGGGAAATAGTTTTGTAGAAAAGTTGGATTTGTTTTACTCAAAGCATATGATTTTAACAAAGAAACGAGAAATACGTTTTGTGATCTTTTGATAGCATCAGCGAACTTATCCTCTGAATTTAAAGAGGAAACATCGATACGGTCAATTTCCGACGATGAAAAATCAATATCAAAAACAACAGCCTTAGCCTGACACTTATATAGATAATCTAACACAACCGCATAAAACTCTCTTGGGAAGGGCCAGCCAACTTTTTGTTTTTCAAAATAATCTAATGACGCCTGGTCAATTTCAATTAACACAATATTCGTATCAATTCTTTCGCTATGTGAATAATTTGAAAAGCGATAATCCAGGAGAGCAAATTCGGTTTTATCAATCACGTGAGAAAAATGTAAAATTAAAGCAATCAAAAACCCAAACAAGGAGACGAAAATGATTTTCGAAAGAGTTGATTTTCTAAAAACGAACAAAAATGATTTTGATATAGTCATCATTCCCAAAATACTTTTTTTACGGTGTTTTTAAAACTACTGACATTTTTTAACATGATTTCAAGTAATCAATATCTATTTTTTCAATTCTTGAATTTTCTTATTTCGTATGAGCTGAATACTTCAGTTCGTCGATCTCTAGGAATTTTAATAAGCCAATTCATAATATCGGTAACAGCAGTTTTGTATGTCGGGATCACATCGAATTTATCAATACCATAATTTTCGGAAATAAAATCTACTTTATCCTTTAATGCAACAAGAAAAAGTGCTTCTTTATTAATGTTTTTATTTGAGGGAAGACCAACACGGAATTGTATTTTATCAAGGGTTTTCTCAAATTCCTGAATTTCATTTGAGGTCGAATAAAAATTATTTGGTATTAACTCACTTGGAATAAGCAGTTTCGCTTCATCATTTGATAATGTGAACAAATATAGGTAAGCATTCTTACTTGACCATAATTTAAATGTTAACAGATCGTTCTTATTTATATCCCCTCTGTCATAAAATAATTCTGTCGGTATTATTATTTTTGCTTCAAAGGAGGGATCCGGCTGTTGTTTTTCTTCTACTACAAGTGCTTTTATAGTCACTTTGTAAACAGGTATATCATTTTCAATTGTAATTGTGTTAACAACTATTTCTTTTTTAATTATTTTGCCAAGCGTTGATGACCTTGTCAGTTTTGAGAAGACTTCTTCAAGTTCACTGGGATTATCTCCAAGCGATGTTTCCGTTTTGCTGCTGTAAATTTCTTCTTGAACGTGAATGCCGACAACTTGCTCAATTGCATTATTCTCAGCTTGGTCTGTTGCTTTTCGACGCCCCTCATCGGGAGTAACATTAGCGCCTAAATATTTTCCTGATGCTTCAACCCATACGCCATCTTGAGCATAAAAATAACCGGATGAAATAAATACGAAAGTTATTGTAAATAGAACATTTTTGCATTTCATTAGTTTACCTTCTCAAAATTATTCAATACTTCACTATGACCCTATTCTCATCACCAATTACTTGAGGAGTTTGTTCACGGTTGTTTAAACGTCTCGCCATATACGGTACATTTTCATCGAGGTATAACTTCATCTCACCGACAGTTAATTGTTTGTCCTTGTTTGCGTCCGCTTCACCTTGTATCGCTTTTAAAAAATAATATGTATATAATGAATGCCTCTTCTCAGGATACCAGCTTGATACTTGTTCTCCGCCTGCCGAACTAAATATTACAGTGTTTCCTTTCATCTGTATTGGGTTTTCTACGGTTATAAATACCGGGGAGACATTCTTTATAAGCATACCTTTATCCGAAGAACCGCTAAAACAGGCATCTATTACTACAGTTAGCGACTTGTATTTTATCTTTGATAAATTTCCGTAAAGCGTGTTGAGTGAATATCCATTAAGAGCCACTGTGGATGGGTCACAATCAACAGGAACGAAGTAACCTTGCTTACTTTCGGGATCTGGTGCGCCGTGGCCGCTGTAATATATGAAGATGTCTGATTTACCATCTCTGACATAATTAAACAACTTGCCTTTGGGGTTTTTCTCATTCCCAAAAATTGAATTAAAATCTGATTGTGAAGCATTCTTTACAAAAAATACATTTTTTTCATCAAAACCCAAAGTCTGAATAATATACTTTTTAAAAATAGTAGCGTCTTCAATGCCAAAATCAACAGACGGTACATCTTTATTTGCATAGTCTTTATTGCCGATGACTACAGCAATTGCGTCGGGTCTTTTTTCGCTTGATATTGGTATATTTGAATTAATATCAATATTGTAGTCAAAAGAACCTTCAGTGTTAGTTTTTGACAAGAGCTGTTCTGGTTTGCTTGGTGGAGAAATCGAGTTTGTCTCTTTTAGTAAAAAAAGTCTTTCTAATAACGGTTTAGCTTTTTTTATTATTTTATCTGATGTTTGAACAATAACTTCTTTTCCCCAAGATTGGTCAAAATCATCTTTATCACCGTAATCCGATAAACTTCCTCCTTTAAATATAATATCAGAACCAGTTGACCATTCTTCTAACATGGGGGCTATAAAAGAATTTCTCAGTTTAACACCGACCATACTTTTACCAATTAAAGCTCCGCCCATACTTTCATAGAAACTGAAATAACTAATTACAATTTCAACTTGAATTTGCTCGTTAAAGGAATTTGCTGAATTTATATATATCCCATTTTCAATAAATTTATCAGTTAAGATATTCTTAAACAAATCTAAATCAATAGAGTAATTAGGATTTTGTCTTATGTCAGTATAGGTAAGAGCTATTTGATTATCCTTTTGACCCTTTAAAATTGACAAGAATACAATAATCATTAGTAGTGATTTTGTTTTATTAAAAGATAAACTAATCATTGAATTGTCCTAACTTTTTTAGTTCCTTCAAAATATTTCTTGCTAGTATAAGAACAAGATTATCTGAAGTTAAACTATCTTTTTATTACTGTGCCATAAACTGTAATCGTACCACCATTTCCAAATAGTAAAGATAAAGGGAATGGAGTAGGGGGTTGCCAATTAAGACTTAGGTTTATCATACCATCCCCCCCCATAGCCTTAACTTTATCATATATTTTTGTCCTCAATTCGACATCCGGGTCGATATCCTCAATAGGAATCGCTGAAAGTATGGGGATCGGTATTCTTGCACCGGTTTTTGAATAGATTATCTGGCCAATAGGAGTATAAGGTTTCTGAATATTGCCATCTCCAGTAGTAACAAACAACTCGTCCGCTGATGGAAAAGTAGCTACACTATAGTATGCAGAACATCCTCCAAAAGAGAACATTAATAATATCACCAATAAAAAAGCTTCGAAATTCTTCATTATGAATTCTCCAATTTTATTAAATAGAAAATAATTTAATTTATATGAGAAAATACTCTCTATTTCTCATATAGTGAACTGAGGTTATACTATAGATAACCATGTCTATACTAGCAAGTAAACTATATTTTATTTTTTTTAGACTCTTATATTTTAATAACTCACGTTACGCAAAAGTGAGAAATTATATTGTAAATCGAAGCGAAGCTTCGATAAAATGCTTGTTTTTTACGAAGCTACCGCTTCGTATTACAAATTCTGCGTAAGGTGACTTAATAATCAAATTTTGATGAACAATTCATATTTTCCTTTTATTCTCTTCTTCCACTATTTTCCTATTTAATTAGCTGCATTTTTTGCGTTAATAA
>MNVA01000082.1 GCA_001871325.1 Ignavibacteria bacterium CG1_02_37_35 | reverse complement strand
TTTCCTTGAAGGAGAGAACCAAACGCGAAAGTATCCGCACAGTTAAAATTTGTTGACTTTTTTTGTCGTTTGAAATGTAGAAAAATTTGGAGTTGTAATGAAGATAAAAACCTTTGATATCCGCCTTGGCGTCTGAATCTTTCCTAAATTTTCCGTAATTTTTGTTCAGAAAAAAATATGGAATAAGCACATAGATGAAGAATAACAAAGCGCTTCGACTCCCCGCAGAGTGGGAACAACACAACTCAACATTAATAGCATGGCCAGCAAACAAAGAAGATTGGCCTGGAAAGTTTACACCGATTCAATGGGTGTACGGAGAAATTGTACGGCATCTTTCACGAAATGAAAAAATTTGGATTGTCGTTCAGGATGCTGCTCATAAAAAAAACGCTGAAAGAGTCTTCTGGAAAAATTACATTGATTCTTTGAATATTCAATTTATAATTAAGAAGACCGATAGAGGCTGGATGCGCGATTCTTCTCCCGCATTTGTTAAAAGAAAAAACAAAACAGAAGCGGTTCACTTTCTTTTTAACGGCTGGGCAAAGTACGATAATTGGAAACTTGACAAAAAGATTCCCGAACAAATTTCTAAAACATTAAATCTTCCTTTAACGATTGCTAATTATAACGAACGACATGTTGTCCTTGAGGGCGGCGCTATTGACTCAAACGGATGTGGAACACTTTTAACCACTGAAGAATGTTTGCTTGATGAAAAAACGCAAATACGTAATCCGGGATTTACAAAGTCTGATTACAAAGCCGTGTTCAATAAATATTTGGGAATTGAAAAAATTATCTGGCTGAGAAAAGGAATTGCCGGAGACGATACGCACGGACACGTTGATGACCTATGCCGTTTTGTAAATGAAAAAACCGTTGTCCTTTGTCGCGAAGAAAATCCGAATGATGAAAATTATTCGCTTCTGAATGAAAACGCCGAGCGATTACAAAATGAAACCATCGCCACTGGAGACAAGTTGGAAGTGATCTCACTTCCTATGCCTTCTCCTTTGATGTTTGACGGGATGAAACTTCCGGCAAGCTACGCAAATTTTTACATCGCTAACGAAGTAGTGCTGGTTCCCACTTTTAATGATGAAAAAGATAGAACAGCTTTAGGAATTCTTGCCGAACTTTTCCCGGAGCGAAAAGTTATTGGCATTAACGCAGTTGATCTCGTATGGGGCTTGGGAACGCTGCATTGTCTTTCGCACGAAGTTCCAGTTTAAATATAATATGAAGGAGAACTCAAATGAGAAGTATATTCACATTAATCGTTTTTCTATTCGCGGTCTATAGTTTAATAGCAGAAAATAATTTTCAAACCGATGTGATAAAAACATCCGCCGGTGATCTTAAAATTACTTTTGTAAATCATGCTTCATTAATTTTTGAATTCAAGAATATGGTAATTCATGTTGATCCGGTGAGCAAGTCTGCCGATTATTCCAAATTACCAAAAGCTGATTTGATTTTAATTACTCACGAGCATTATGATCATCTTGATTCTAAAGCAATTGATGAGATAAAAAAAAATGGTACAAAATTATTCTGCAACGAGTCGTCACTTCCAACAGTGGCGGGCGGCTCTGTTTTAAAGAACGGTGACATGGCTTCATTTAAAGGAATAAAGATTTTATCGGTTCCGGCTTATAACGTCGTCAACAAAAGAGAAAACGGAGAAGCTTTCCATCCTAAAGGAATTGGGAACGGGTATGTGCTTACGTTTGGAAATGTAAAAGTTTATATAGCCGGTGATACTGAAAATATTCCGGAGATGAAAAATCTTAAAGGAATTGATATCGCTTTTCTCCCGATGAATTTACCCTATACGATGACCCCCGCAATGGTTGCAGATGCGGTTAAAATGTTTAATCCAAAAATTCTTTATCCATATCACACCGGAAATACAGATGTGAATGAGATAGTTAAACTTTTGAAAGATAAGAAAGATTGTGAAGTAAGAATTAGGAAGATGAAGTAGAATTATTATGAGTTGATTTAATCTTCTGCACTCTCCTCAATAACATAGTTTGAATTAAAACAAAAACCAAACCTTCGAGGTTTTCAAAACCTCGAAGGTTTTAATGAACAAATTTTAAACCGTTGCAGTTTTAACAGCAAAAAGTTTTGGAAACTCTTTACCGTTTCTCTTATTCAACCGGTTTCAGTTGGAAGCCGGCTATTTCAAAATGTTTGTCAAATGAAAAAGCAGAGAGGATATTTTTCTTCGTCATTATTGCAAAACTTACTGCATCGGTATAAGAAATTTTTAGGTTTGCGTATTTTGTCAAAAAATATTTCGCCGATTGTTCGAGTTCATTATCAGAATAAAGGACATCAATATCAATAATAGCGATCGTTTCAAGAAATTGTTGCGCCGCACGGAAATGTGTTTTGTAAAGCAGCCTTGTGTAGGTCTCGGCAATTACAAGATTTGAAGTATAAAAAGTAAGAGAGAGATTATTAATTTCTGAAAGAAGATACTTTGATGCCTTTTGAAAATATTGGTCGCTTTTATCGTTGAGGGCAATAAAAGCACTTGTGTCAATAAAGACTTTTTCAAGCATAAAGTTCTTGGTCGTGGTTAGTGGAACCGTTACTAACACCGCTTTCCACTATCCCTATCAGTTTTATCATATTTTGTCTTGCTGAGAGCTTCTTGTTTTCTCTTGTGTAAATATCTAACGCTTTACTTACAACATCGGAAAAAGATTCTTTCTTCTCTTCAGCAATTTTTTCAACCCTTTTGTAAAGGTTCTTGGTCAATGAGATCTGTTTTTTTACACGTTCCATATAATTCACTTAAAAAGTTGGTCAAATATAAAAAAATCAATTGAAACAATGGGGTCAAAAATAGCCACGACTTTTAAGTCGTGGAATAAATTACAAACAAAACTATGGGTTTTAACCCAAATGTGGCTAAAGCCCAAGTTATCGGGTTGATTTAGCCACGACCTGAAGGTCGTGGCTATTCAATTACTAATTTTGTGAAAACACTAATTTTAAACCGTTGCAGTTTCAACAGCAAAAAGTTTAGTGAACTCTTTACCGCTTCTCTTTTCCCAATTCTTTTTGTGGTATCCGTAACCGGCAATAAGTGGCATTGCAAGTGTAGCTTCTGCAAACACCATCTGCTCGTAAGTCGTTTCAACTTTTCCCCATGAGCTTGCTTCTTTAAGAGTGGAACCGGAAAGTCCACCGTCTCGTTCATCAGCAACCGTGATTTGAACTGCGTATTTGTGCATCGGCGCATCTTCTTGAAGAAGATCAGCAGCAACAACAATGTCTTGTGTAAAGTTTTTTGGAACGCCTCCGCCGATCATAAAAATGCCGGTATCTTTGCTCGCCAATTTAATTTTTGTAAGCTCAAGAAAATCTTTTGCGGAATCAAGCGAAACATGTTTGTCAGGATTTTTTGTCTGGTGCATAACAAATCC
Source organism: Ignavibacteria bacterium CG1_02_37_35 (assembly GCA_001871325.1). Taxonomy (GTDB): domain Bacteria; phylum Bacteroidota; class Ignavibacteria; order Ignavibacteriales; family Ignavibacteriaceae; genus UBA1563. The sequence continues at coordinate 21,522 of MNVA01000082.1, read as the reverse complement.
GAATCCGGCAGAGCAATCCGAAAAAGCCGGAACAAAAATCGGAACATTCTTTTTATATGCTGCGTAGATAACGGAATCATCAACTTTAGGTCCGCCGTTGTTCTCTAAATATTTTCCGAATTCATAAAGCAATTCGCGTGATGAATAAGGACGGGGCTCTAAACTATCTAAAATCTTTCCGGTTGTCTCATCGCAGATGCGGAGTTCTTCTTCATCAATGTAGGTGTCATAAATTCTATCTATCATTAAATCGCGGAGTTCGTTATCATCACTCGCCGGAGTGCCGAGATAATGTTTAAAGCCAAGCGCTTCAAAAAAATCCTGATCAACCATATTTGCGCCGGTAGAAACGATGGCGTCAACCATGTTGTTCATAATCATATCGTACACAATTTTCTTCAAACCTGCGCTGAATAAACTTCCGGCAAGCGTTAGAATAACGGTGCAATCTTTATCATTCAACATCATATCATAAATCTTTGATGCGCGGTAAAGGTTTCTCGATTGAAAAGCCATGCTTTCCATCGCGTCAACAAGCGGAACAACGTTGTGTTGTTTCATGTCAAAGTGCTGAATTGTCTTTTTTAAATAATCGTTTTTCTTTTTCATTTATTTTCCTCGTGAGTTTATAATTTTTGTTTGCAAAGATAAGGCAAAAAAAGAAGATTTTATAAAAGCTTTTTTCTACCGATTAGATGCTGAACTTCGGTGTTTCCCATCCTAAAAGGAAGTTCTTCTTCAAAAATGAATCCGATTTTTTCGTACCATCCAAGTGCGTTGGTGTTCTTATCCATTACGCCGATCCAAATTTCGGAAAATCCTTTTTCTTTGGCAGTTGCAAAAGCAATATCCATCAACTGCCGCCCGATTTTTAATTTTTGAAATTCCGGCAGAACATAAATTGAAGAAAGATAAAATCTATTCTCTTCTTTATTAATTGATAGTTTTAACCATCCGACGGCTTTCCCCTCAACTTCAGCTGCGAAACAAAATGCGTTTACATTTTTGAACAGTTTATCTAATTTTTCCGTATTGTAAGTTTGATTGAGGTAAAACGTCAAATCTTCTTTTGGAATGAAGGAAGCGTAAGCTTTGTCCCACGACTCATGCAAAATTTTAATGACTTGCTCAAAATCGTTTTTACCCCACGATCTAAAAGTGATTTTCGTTTCGCCCATAGATTCCTAAAAAAATAATTTCGCGATACGAAGAATGCCTTGCTTCCATCGCACACGATGTGAGATCCCGCTTGCAGCTTGAATCTTGTCAACATTATCCAAATACCATTTGAAGTTGCGGAGAAGTGCGTCTTTATTGGAGAATTTCGGTTTGTATCCGAGAATCTTTTCTGCTTTTTCAATTGAAACAAAAGAATCCTTGGAAGCAGTTTCATACACCCATTTATAAAGCGGAGATAATTTTAACGCTTCTAAAAATCTAAGAATTAGAATGATTGGCTTTTCCGGCAGACCGATAATCTTTTTACCAAATCTGGCGAAATCTAAAACAGCTTGGTAATCTTCCTTCATCGTGGTGAAGTCTTTCGCGCCAATATTAAAAGTGTCATTTGCAATTTTTTCATCAAGAGTAGAACAAAGATGAATTGCTTCGCACAAATCTTCCACATCAAGAAGCTGATAACGATTGTCGCCGCTTCCGATCATTGGGAATCCTCTGCCGTCTTTTGCCCAATCGTAGAGCAGATCAAATACTCCAAGCCTTTCCGGACCGATAAAAGATTTTGGACGGAGAATTGGAACGCACATTCCTTGGTTTCTAAATTTTAAACATTCTTCTTCGGCAAGAATTTTTGCTTTTCCGTAGGGACCAACACCATCAAGTTTATCATTTTCAAATAAAGGATGATGATCGGGAATTCCGTAAACTGCCGTGGATGAAATATGAATAAATCTTTTTACTCCGGATTTAGCAGAAGCTTCGAGTAAATTTTTTGTCCCGTCAATATCAGTTGAAAAAATATCTTGTTCGGAATAGAGTGGAAGAGCTGCCGCAGTATGGACAACAATATCAACATTTGTAACCGCTGCTTCAACGGTAAGTTTATTACGGATATCGCCTTTCATAATTTTTACCTTGGTTTGAACATCTTCATAATTGAAATCAACAAGATCAAGCGACGTTACATCGTGGTTGTGAATCAATAAATAGCGGACTAAATTTATCCCAAGGAATCCGGCGCCGCCGGTAATTAAAAATCGCATTAAAACAGTTCCTTAAAATGTGAACGAAAGTCAAGGTTAAAATTACTATTTTTGGAGCGTTAAGAAAAGAAATGAATTGATGTGGAAAAAATAATTGAGAATACACCCGGAGAAGATAATTTTCTCTTGGGTTTTGGGCTTTCATTCGGGTTTCACTTTTTGCTCGTTTGTTTGGCAATTGCTTTAAGAATTGGTGTTTTTTCTTCAAGCAATAGCGTACAGAAATCTTTTGCACCTAAACTACAGTTTATGTTAGAAAGCAATGCGGCTGTTTTACCCAACTTAAATTCTGAAACAATGTCAACAGACAAACCTATTGAGAAAAGCAGCATATCTGAGAGTTCTCAAACTTCAGCGGCGCTTCTTTCTCCATTTGCAAACGCCGATACTTCTACTCTTACACAAGATTATTCTGAAACTTCACTAAATGTAAAATTGAAGTTTCCGGGTGGTTGGAAATACATTGATCAAAACGTGAAGAAAAAATTGGACGGAGTTACTTTTTTTGCCGACCCACAAATATTTAACCCGCCCCCTTATGTTCATTTAGATGTTGCTGAAAAGTATTTGTTTAATCCTGCACATTTCTCCCAAAAAATGAAAACCTCCAGAAGCGAATATTATTTTAACGACCCGGAAGAGCTCGAAGGAACATATTCACTGATTATTTACATTAAAACCGACACAAAAGAAGATTTTATTATTAAACTCATTGTTAAAGGGAAAGAGCCTTTTTATCGCTTTTTGCCATCTTTTTGGGGAATTGTGCAATCTTTTGAATTTGGCAACTCAATTTTTTAGCAAATCCCGATTTTTATTCGTAAAATTACGGTTCAAAATAATTGACTTTTTAGTCTTGGAAGTTTATTTTTAAAGCCTTTATTAAAATGAATTCGAATATTCAGAGGAATGTTACGTGAAACAAGAAAAATTGACCAGATTTATTAAACCTGAAGATGCCAATCAAAAGTGGTATGTTGTTGATGCTAAGGATCAGACGTTAGGAAGATTAGCTTCAAATGTTGCACGCGTTATCCGCGGAAAAAACAAAGCAACCTTTACCCCCAATATGGATACAGGTGATTTTGTTGTGGTTATTAATGCAGACAAAGTGAAAATTGCTGTTAAAAGGCAAGAAATGAAAACCTACTATCATTACAGCGGTTATCCCGGCGGTTTAAAAGAAAGAGCTTATAAAGAAATGACAGTTAAAAAACCTGAATGGGTTATTGAAACTGCCGTTAGAGGAATGCTTCCGAAAACAAGATTAGGAAGACAGATTTTCAAAAAATTAAAAGTGTACCGTGGAACAGATCATCCACATACAGCTCAAAAACCAGAAGTATTAAGTTTTTAACGGAGAAGAAATGGCAGATCAAATTTTTGTTGGAAGAAGAAAAACAGCTGTAGCTCGTGTTATCTTAAGAAGCGGAACCGGAATCATTACGGTTAACGGTAAAGCGTTTGAACAAGCTTTCCCTGAAGCGGTAAGCCGCGAAGATATTCTTGGACCTTTTATCGTTACCGATACTCAGGGGAAATATGACGTTTCAACAAGAGTAGCGGGCGGAGGTATAACAGGGCAAGCGCAAGCAATTCGTTTAGGTATTGCAAGATCACTCGAATCTCTCGACCCCGAGTTTCGCCCCAAATTAAAAGAAGCTGGATTTATGACGAGAGACCCAAGAATGGTCGAACGGAAAAAATATGGTCAACCAAAGGCAAGAAAAAGATTTCAATTTTCTAAAAGATAATTTTTTTAAGTATTTATTTAATCATTCATACTTTCAGATTTACCTCCTGTGTCCTCCCAATTAATCGGGATGATTAAAGGTAGAGAAGAAGAGAGTAGAAGTAAAACAGGAGCATATTCTATGAACAAAGTAGACATCACTACGCTTATTGAAGCAGGCGCCCATTTCGGACACTTGACCCGTCGTTGGAATCCTAAAATGAAACCATATATTTTTATGGAAAAAAACGGGATTCACATTATAGACCTAAAAAAATCTCAACTTTTTTTACAATCAGCAGCAGAAAAAATATTCAACCTTACTTCCGAAGGGAAAAAAGTTCTTTTTGTAGGAACGAAGAAACAAGCTAAAAACATTATTGAAACTGAAGCCCGTCGCAGCGACCAATATTGGGTTACTGAACGCTGGCTTGGTGGTATGTTGACTAATTTTTCTACAATAAGAAAAAGTATTAAGCGGCTTCACGCTATCGAAAAGCAGGAAATTGATGGTACGTTTGAAAAAATTACCAAGAAGGAAAGATTGTTCCTTTCACGCGAAAAAGATAAACTGAAAAAAGTTTTGGAAGGCATTGAGAACATGAACAAACTGCCTAACGCTCTCTTTGTTGTTGATGTAAAAAAAGAATCAATTGCCGTTCAGGAAGCAAGAAGACTTAATATTCCTGTTTATGCTGTTGTTGATACAAATTGCGACCCTGACCCGATAGATTTTGTTATTCCCGCAAATGATGATGCAGTTAAAACAATTGAGCTGATCACAAAATTATTAGCTGATGCTTGTATCGAAGGAGAAGCAAAAGGTCAAGAGGTAAAGTCTGAAGCCAGCGCCTCAACAGAAAGAGTGACAAAAGAAAAAGAATTAGAAAATAAAGAAGAATCTAAATAATTAATTTCCTGCCTTGTTTTCAGGAAGTGGAGAAAAGGATTATGAATATGGCAATTACTGCTAAAGATGTAAATGAATTGCGCCTGAAGACCGGCGCAGGAATGATGGATTGTAAAAAAGCTTTAACCGAAGCAGACGGTAACATAGATAAAGCTATTGATATTTTAAGAAAAAAAGGCGCCGCTGTAGCCGCTAAACGCGCTGATAAAGCCGCTAATGAAGGGGTTGTACTTACTTCAATTTCTGAAGATAAAAAGACCGGTTTTATTGTTGAGGTGAATTGTGAAACAGATTTTGTCGCTAAATCGGATGATTTTATTGCCTTTACAAATTTTGTTCTTGAAAAAACCCAGCTTAATAAACCAGTTTCAGTTGATGAATTATTTTCAAAAGAAGCTTCTCTTCAAACTAAATTGGACGAGATTGTTGGGAAGATCGGGGAAAAAGTTGTTATTTCCCGTATCGGAATTGCTAAGGCTGAAAATGGTTATGTTGCTGGATATGTTCATCCTGGAGCAAAATTAGGTGTGGTAATTACTTTTGAAAATATTGCCGAAGATAAATTTGATCTCATCTCCGGTATTGCAAAAGATATTGCTATGCAGGCTGCCGCTATGAAGCCTCTTTCTGTCTATCGTGAAGAAGTTGAGCAGGTGATTGTTGACAAAGAAATTGAAATCTATAAAGAACTTGGACGAAAAGAAGGGAAACCGGAACAAATTCTAGAAAAAATCGCTGCCGGGAGAATTAATAAGTTTTTTCAAGAAAATTGTCTTAATGAACAAGCTTTTATTAAGGATAACTCAAAAACGGTCGGTGATCTTGTAAAAGAAACTGCTGTTAAAGCAGGAACGGAAGTGAAGATAAAGTCATTTCTACGGTATCACCTAAGTGATGAAAATAAATAACTCGTTCTAAAAGGTCTTCATTTTGTAAGACCTTTTTTTATGTTTAATAGGAAATAATATGCAGACTCTCAAATACAAAAGAATTCTTCTCAAGTTAAGCGGGGAATCACTTATGGGCAAAAAAGGCTTTGGCATTGATCCGGAGGTGCTTGATTTTTTTGCCGACGAAATTATTGCCATTCATAAACTCGGAGTTCAAATTGGCGTGGTAATCGGCGGCGGGAATATTTTCCGAGGGCTTAACGCCAGCGACCAGGGCATTGGAAGAGTTACCGGTGATCAAATGGGAATGCTTGCAACGGTGATTAATTCATTGGCTCTTCAAAATTCAATTGAAAAAAAAGGAACCTATTCCCGGCTAATGAGTTCAATCAAAATGGATGAAATAGCTGAACCATACATTCGTAGAAGAGCAATGCATCATTTAGAAAAAGGACGCGTTGTAATTTTTGGTGCCGGTACAGGGCATCCTTATTTTAGCACTGATACAGCAGCATCTCTTCGTGCTGTCGAAATTGAAGCCGATGTGATTATTAAAGGGACGCGTGTAGATGGAGTTTTTGATGCCGACCCGGAAAAAGTACCTGCCGCTTTAAAGTTCGATTCGATTTCTTATATCGATATCTTGAAGAAAAATCTCCGGGTAATGGATATGACGGCAATTAGTTTATGCCAGGAAAACAAACTTCCGCTTGTCGTTTTTAATATGGATAAACCGGGAAATCTGACTGCATTAATTAAAGGAGAAAATGTTGGAACAGTAGTGAAAGAATAAAAAGATTTTCTTATTTTTTTATTATCACTTAGAAATTTTTTGAGGTTTTTATGGAACAAATAATTAAAGAAACAAAATCAAAAATGGATAAATCCATTGATGCGTTGCGTAATGAATTATCCAGAATCAGAACCGGGAAAGCTACTACCGCTTTGTTAGATAATGTTAAAGTTGATTATTATGGAACGCTTACTCCTATCAGGCAGGTCGCAAATGTTACCCTCTTAGACAGTCACACCCTATCAGTTACACCTTGGGAAAAATCACTCGTGCAGGCTGTTGATAAAGCAATTCTCAGCGCTGATTTAGGACTCAATCCGGTTAGTGATGGAACGAATTTAAAAATTCCTATCCCTCTTTTAACGGAAGAAAGAAGGAAAGATTTAGTAAAGTTGGTTAAAAAATTCGGGGAAGATTGTAAAATTGCCATCCGCAATGTTAGACGCGAAGGGAATGATCATTTAAAGCGCGCTGAAAAAGATAAAAAGATTACCGAAGATCAATTAAAAGAAGCCGAAGACAAAACACAGAAATTTACAAACGAACACGTAACGATGATCGATGATATTCTTAAACACAAAGAAAAAGAAATAATGGAAGTTTAAAGATTATCTCAGAACCTTGAGTTAATTCCCGCCTTTTTCTCGTTAATGAATTTATTTTGGACAGCAGTGCATAAGTGCATTAAAAAAATGAAAATATTTTCATTCCCCTCTTGACTTTCTCGTTTTTTATTTTATATTCTTGCCGTAGAAAAAATCAGTTTTTATTTTGTTATGCGTTTTTATTGTGTGAACGATTAAGTTTTACTCTTTTGTAATAGGGTTCGCTTAATTACTATCATATTCTTTGGAGGTATATGTGAAACACTTTTTTAGAACTGAACAAAATAATTTCTTCTTCTTCCCCTTATTACTTCCGCTTTGCGGCACTTGTAGCTTGTTACCATTTACTTGGAGTTTTTCCCCTTTCTCCTTTAATCTTTACCGGAAAATTGTCATGAAAAAATTTACACGTTTATCATCTGTTGTTTTCCAATTTGCATTAAAGTTATTCTGCCTCTTAATTCTGCTATTCATAAGTGAGGCATACAGCCAAACATTTATTGTTAAAGGAAATGTTTCCACGGCCGGAACAATCCCTGTCCAATATGCTTCCATCACGTTCATTGATGAGATTGATACTATAAAGAAATACTCTGCACTAACCGACACATTGGGCAATTACAAAATAGACATAATTACATCCGTAAGGTCACTCGATAATCTTCCGAATCAATTCGAGTTAGCACAAAATTATCCAAATCCTTTTTCTTCATCTACTTCTATTTCATACAAGCTCAACGAACAATCAAATATCTCTGTTAGGATTTACAATATTCTCGGTCAGAGAGTTAAAGAATTTAAAGTAGGAATACAGGCAGCCGGAGTACGCGGAATTGTTTGGGACGGCACGAACGAAATCGGAAGAAAAGTTCCTCCCGGAGTTTACCTTTACCAATTGATGACCGGGAACAAGAGCGAAATAAAAAAGATGTTATTTGGAGTTGGAAACATTAATACTATTTTATTCGGATTTAAAGATACATATTCTTCGAGTAGAAAATTGCCGAGCAATGCCAGCTTATCAGTTGAAGGTGTAAATTATAAGGTTAGAATAGAGGAAACAGAAAACACACAACCCCGAATATTAGCCGATGAATTTGAGTGTGCTATGACTCAAAAAGATACGGTTATTAACTATACCGTTGAGGGAGGCAAGATTGTCTTTAGTTCAACAGACAGTTTAGGACGAGACCATCTGTACGTGGTTAATCCAGATGGAACAGAATTGACGCAGTTAACATCTGGCGCTTATGGACAAGGAATGCCGCGCTGGTCCCCGGATGGGAAACAAATCGTCTTTGTTTCAGATAGTCTTCGAACATCTTTAGGAAATGCAATGTTCATAATGAACTCCGATGGTTCAAATATCCGAGCGGTGAAAGAATTTCATGATAATCCAACCTATACCTTTTATCAACCCGGAGACTGGCCAAACTGGTCACCGGATGGAAAGAAAATAGTCTTTGCATGGTGCGCACACTGTGGTTGGGGCTTGATGACATGGGATATATATCTTGTTGACTTAATAACCGGTGAAATGAATCAACTGACGTATGGAGATCCACTATCCCAAGGTGATAGTACAAAGGGATATCCAATCTGTAGCAATAGTTTCCCAGTATGGTCCCCCGATGGGGAAAAAATATATTTCAGAAGCACTAGAGATGGTTCGGGAGAACCTAACGCTGACATTTACTCTATGAATATTGACGGTAGCAATGTAGAAAGAATTACAATTACCCAGGATATTTCTAAGCGGTTACTTTGTTTTTCCCCCGATGGGAAAAGGATTGTTTTTGCAAGAGGGCCAAGTGATGTGAACAATTCACTCTTCACTTCCAACGCTGATGGTTCAAATAGTTCTAAGTTGGTCGATCCATCGAGTGGATATATAATCTATTCTCCACAATGGTTACCCAGTGGCAAGCGGATTATGTTTGTTTCCGGTGGGATATCTCTGGGTGGAATATATATAGTCAATTTTGATGGTACAGATCTAAGGACGCTCGAACTTGGTAATATCAGTGTGGGCAATCCTAATTGGAAAAGAAAATGAAGGAGGTGATACTTTTATGAATGTTCGCAAATAATACGGGGTGATGCTGACACATCACCCCGTTCAATCGTCCCATTTTATAAGGACAAGACAAACAAATTTTCACTCGCAACGAGTAAGCATGCATTGCAAGAACATTGCTGCGCACGCATTTTTTTGTTTGTTGATTCAAAGATATAATAAACAACTGAAATTTTCAATTAAAAAATGGAAGAAATTAAAAATGAAAAAGATTTTATTTTCCCTGATAGCCTTAAGCTTGGGCTTTATATCAAGCTTTGCACAAGACTCAACGCAACTCGCTGCGTGGAGCAGTTTTAAAAATCAAAATGGACAAAAATGGATTATTCGTTGGGATGAAAAAACCGGTACACCTGCTTCTCTTTATTCGGGCAAAACGAAACACTACAGCGGAAATGCTGAAGATATCGCTAAAACGTTTTTGAAGGAAAACATTAAGCTTATGAAGATGAAGCCGAATCTATCTGATCTCAAATTTATTCAAACCCGGACTCATCGGGATATCAAACATGTAAAATTTCAGCAGACCTACAATGGAATTCCTATTGAAATGGCGGAGTATCTGGTACATATTTTACCCGACGGCAGTGTTGACATGGCGAATGGGACATATTATCCCCAAATAGATATTTCTACCAAATCCGCCATTACCGCTCAGCAAGCGTTTGCTATTGCCATGAATAATTTGGGAAATAATGTTGTTATAAGAGGAGATACTATTGCTGCTTTAATAATTTATCCTGATAGTAGTTTGTTTGTACTTTCATGGAAGTTATTGATTCCAGCAGAAGAACCGTATGGAGCATGGGTTTTCTACATTGATGCCGTGAGTGGACAAATTATACAAAGATATAACAACATCCATAATGTTAACGGTTCCGGGAATGTATATCCCACCCATCCGGGAATTTCTTCAGTAACAAATGTTACTTTGTCAAGGTTAGACGGAACAGGTTATTTACGTGGCAATTATGCAAATATTTTAAATAATGTAAGTAGCCGAGCATATTCATCAAACAACTCTTTCAATTATTCTTCGGCAGATACTCATTTTGATGAAGCAAATGTTTATTACCATATTGACTGCTATCGCGGGAATTATCTGGCCGGATTAGGGTTTGATGGAGTCGGACAAATAACCGCCACGGTACACGAAAATACTTACCCGGGACCAGATAATGCCTGGTTTGATCCATCAAACGGTCAACTGTATTTTGGAGATGGAACCCCCGCTGAAGGAGTTTATGACTTTGCTAAAGAAGATAAGATTATATACCACGAATATACCCATGCAATGAGTAACTCAATTGCCAATCTGTACTATTGGTACACCGAATCGGGTGCAATTGAAGAAGGCAACGCCGACTACTTCCCGGGTTCCTATACCTCACGATCCATCATATGCGATTACGCTGCGCCATCCTATGCGCGAGATATGAACAATCCTTCACCTTATTCACATTATTCTCAACTGCCAAAGGATCCGAATACTGGTCTTGCAAATGCTGAACCACATGATGGAGGAAGTTTTTGGTCTGCAGCATTATGGGATTTGCACAACACTGGAAGTATTGGTGCTTCTGTGACTGATTGGCTTGTTTATGGTGGTTTGTATCGGGTTACAACGAATGCAACTTTTTTATCGTACAGTGAGGCGATCCTTGCAGAGGACTTGTCTGTCTATGCTGGCTCCCACATTGCTGCAATTCAAAATTGTTTCGCTCAACGCGGGATTGGTCGGACAGGTACAATTGCGCAGAACACAACATGGTCAGATGTTATTTCCATTATTGGTTCAGTGACCGTCAATAGCGGAGTCACGCTTACTATTACTGCTGGCACAAATGTATTTTTTTCCAACAATGCTTCCCTTGTTATTAACGGCACCCTCACCGCAGTTGGCACAAGCACTAACAAAATTACGTTTACATCTCTGTCCGGTAACAGTCCTAATAGTTGGGGAACTATTACACTCAGCGGTGCAGGCGCTTCCGGTTCAACTTTAAAATATGCAAATGTTAAGTATGGAACGAAAGTAGAAGCTGCCAATACTTCAAACATAACCATCCAATATTGCAATATTGATACTACTTATGATGGGATATATTTTTATAACTCATCAGGCTCAATTCTAAATAATACTATAACTACTAACAGTATTGGTCACGGAATTAGAATTGAGGGTGGCTCAACAGCAACCTGCAACGATAATGTTATTACCAAGACTAACGCCAACAGAAATGGTGTAGGAATTTTATTTGGAGGTGGTTCAGGCGGGTATGCTGCCCGAAATGATATTTATCATTGGGATTGGGGCATCGGAGCAATCTGGAGTTCATCTCCATCCTCATATTCATCTTACTATATTCGGAAGAATAACCGTATTAGAAATTGCAACACAGGATTGATGGTGTACCGTTTGAGTTATCCCACATTTGGAATACCTGCACCAATCGATTATTATAATTGGAATAGTATATCAGGCAATAGTTATAACGCAAAAGTGGGTACCTATTATCCAGAGTATGAAAGTCGTCTTTTTGCTTGTAATAATTGGTGGGGCAGTAATCCTCCAAATACTTCTTTATTCCAGGTTGGTTCTTCATCCCAGTTTTATTATAACCCTTATCTTTATGTTGATCCCTGGGCAGGAATGGCAAAGGTAATAGCAAGTAATAACGAAAGTCCGACCAAAGAAGAAGGGATCAGCAAACCTTCAACTGAAGAGATTGAATCGTTTTTATATGGAATAGAATTACGGCTGCAGAATAAATACAGTGAAGCGAAAGACTACTTCATTTCTTACATTGCTAATAATCCCGATAAACAAGCAGCATATGTTGAGCTTTATAATTGTTACAATAAAGAAACAGCAGATGATATCATAAAATTTTTCAATGCGCTCCCTGAGAAAGCATCAAAAGATCATAAATTGCTTCTTTCTTATTTGTATCTCAAAAACGGAGACTTTAAGAATGCAAAAGAGGTAAACAATACACTTATAACTGAAAAGCCGAACACTCAACTTGCAACAAGAGCAAAACTCAATAATGTTTACATCGCCTTGTACAATGAAGGCAATATTAATGAGGCTATAACAATTTTTAATGAAGTTTTGAATAAAATTGAATTATCAACTCCAATGGAACTCTCGCTTGTTCATCAGGCGATTGAAACTTATGGAAAGACATACGGAAAAGAAATTAAAAGTCTCTTCACACTTCCGTATTTTGATTCGTCAGAGGAAGCGTTAAATAAACAAGAAGTATTGGATAAAATAGGAATACCTGACAAATATGCGTTGCTTGACAATTATCCTAATCCGTTTAACCCGGTAACAACAATAAATTATCAGTTACCGAAAAGCGGAAGTGTTACGTTAAAAATATTCGACATTCTCGGTAACGAAGTAAAAACACTTGTAAATGAAAATAAAGAAATGGGTAGATACACTGTTCAATTCGATGCTTCATCGCTCGCAAGCGGCATGTATGTTTACCAGTTAAGGGCAAACGATTATACTTCTACTAAGAAGATGATGCTTCTAAAGTAAAAAAGCGGATTAAAAGTAGAGACGGGGCATGCCCCGTCTTTACAACTTTTGAGTAAATAGTAATTCCCGCCTCGAGCGGGAATTTTTTTATCCGGGCTCAATTCGATTTATTGTGATTCGGCTAAAATCTTTCCTCAAAATTCTCTAAATTTCCATTGAAGATTTCGCAAAAAGAGAAAAGTAAATGGTTAAAAATGTGTTATTGTTTACAGGAGGATTGTTCCTCTTTTTAACCGGATGTGTATTGTACGGAGTATTACTAAATGTAAAAGAAAAACCGTTACAGCAAGAGATGGCGTTAAAGGGTATAACAAAAGTTGAGAATCCCAGAATAGTTATTAATAGAACCACTTTTGAGTTAGCTCTTTATTCCGATACAATCTTAGTTAAAAAATACCGGGCGGTTTTTGGAAGAAACCCGCTTTCCAAACGCAGTGCAAATGACAATGCTACTCCGATAGGCACATACAGAATTTGTGAGGTACTCACTAAACACAAATACGGAAAACTTTTTAAATTAACATATCCAAATCTTCAGGATGTAGAAACCGGTTTTATTAATGGAAGTATTACTCAAGATGAGTATGAAAAGCTTAGGTTTGATAACAATTATGGAACTTGCATTAATACAGGAACACAACTCGGCGGAAATGTTGGGATTCATGGAATCGGCGAATTAAATTTTCTCTTTAAGAATTTACCCTTCGTCTTTAATTGGACTGACGGCTCAATTGCCGTGAGTAACGAAAGTGTTGACGAACTTTATAACGTTGTAACGAAAGGAACTGAAGTTGTTATCATTAAATAAAAAAATATTTGTTGGAATCTTTTTTCTGTTCTTGTTCATGTTTATTGGCTGCGACCGAGACTCGAAAAATCCTTCCATTCCGATTGAAGATTATCTCAGTGATAATCAAAAACTACTTACTCATCTTAAGAAAAACTTTGATCCTCAAACGGAAGTTGCTTTATACAGTCAATTTGATGCTGATTCAAACAAAGAAATATTGGTTGTAAAAGAGACCAAGCCGTCGAAAACCGATAAATGGGGTTTAAAAATTCAACTGTTAACAGTTGATTCGTTGATAAAGAAAGACGAGGTTTTCCTGCCTGAGATGTCAACAACAGAAAGCATTTGTAAAACCCAGAGAATGGATTCTTCTTCTTCTTACGATTTATTTTACTATAACTCGGGAAGTTTTTATTTGGGTTCAAGCGGCGGTGAAATTTTTGCTTACCTTGTTGATTTCCCGGGGAAGCAAATTTATTATGCTCATCTCATTATCAGCCCCAATAAACCGGCTGCCCTCTTCATCTCAAAAAATTGCGAAGAGCGGAAGGTAAAAGATTTCTACCTAAACCTGTTTAAACTAGACCGCCCGGAGTTAGTGGTTATACAAAAAGATATTTCAATAGAATAAATGCCGTCACCTGCTTTGATAAAAACATTTTTTTTAATTGTAATTTTTATTTCTCTTTCAGTTACATCTGCTCAAGAAGCAAAAAAGATTGAGCTCACTTCAATTTACTTTGCCGGTAATTCTTCCTACTCCTCATCAATGCTCAAAGATGTAATTTCATCAAAAGAAACGCCCGGCTGGTTCTGGCAATTACTCAATTCAATTAGCAGCAGTATTGGAAAAGAACCGGCTTATTTTGACAGTCTCTCACTTCAGGATGATATTACTGCGTTAGAAGATTTTTATAAAGTAAACGGTTTTTTCAAAGCAGATTTTTCCTACAGCTTCGCGATTGATACAACGCAAAAAGAAGCCATCGTATCCTTTCAAATTAACGAACGGCAGCCATCAACATTTTCGGAAATTAATTTGTTCGGTTTAGAAGCTTTGCCGAAGGAGATAAGCGAAGACGTATTAAAAGGTTTTACTGTTTCAAAAAATGAGCAATTCTCCCAACTTTTTTTAAAAAACAACAGAGATGCGGTAATTGAAAACTTAAATAACTCCGGCTATATGCTCGCTGCTTTTGATACTTCTTCTATTGAAATGGATACAACTAAAAACCTGGCAAATGTTGATCTTTATTTCGAGACAGGTTCACGTTATAAAATAAGTGAGGTACAAATTGAAAAAAAAGGAGAAGGAAGTGATTTTGTTGAAACTGAATTGTTAAGGGATCTTGTGGGCATAAAGCAAGATGAATTTTATAATTCTGAAAAAATTAGGCAAAGTCAAATTCGTTTATATCGAACCGGACTTTTCAGTTATGTGCAGGTTATTCCTGTTACCGAAGATACTTCAGGAAACTTTGTCCCTCTAAAAGTTCTCGGCAATATCGGTAAAATGAACGAACTTGCCCCTGAATTACTGATGAATAATCAGCAAAACACTTTTAACCTTGGTATGGGGGGAACGTATATGCGTAAAAATTTCCTGGGACGCGCAAGAAAATTAACCGTAACAAGTTCCTTCGGCGTTCAGGACCTATTCAAAGTTAACTTTCCGAGAGTGGTAAAAGCTTTTTCGTTGCGAGACACATCGCTCTCCGGTTTTTTTGATTCAAAGGTAAAAATTGAACAACCGTATGTTTTTAATAAACCGATTTTTGGAATTCTTGAAGGTTATTTTACCATGCGGAAAGATGTTGTATCAAACAAAAGAAATTACGGCGGAAAACTTAGTTTTGAATTTGAATTGCCCGCGTATACTTTTATCAATTTTCTATCCTCTTATTATAACGTTGAAATTGCTGATGAAATTTTCTTTCTTACCGACCGGGAATTAACAAGAAGTCAGACGTTATCAATCCTCGGTCTGGATATGCGGTCAATAAAAGCATCAAATCCACTTTTCCCGGCGAATGGATACAATTTATCAATCGGCTTGGAAGAAGCAAATTCAATTCCCTATTTTATCTCACGCTTATCAGATAAGGCTTACACTACTCCTCTTTACTACAAAACACAAATTACTTTTGCAAAATATTTAGCAACGAATAGGAAAGAATCGGCGATCCTCGGGTTTAAATTAAAGACCGGCTATTTGCGGGCGTATCGCGGAAGTGAACTCGATGTTCCTACAACAAAGAAGTTCTTTGCCGGCGGCAGCAACTCAATCCGGGGATGGCGGGCTCGAGAACTTTCTCCGAAACTTGCGGTCCCTGTGTTAAATGAAGCAACCAACCTGGAAGAAATTGTAATTCTTGAAGGGGGAAGTTTTTTATTTGAAGGCTCAATGGAATACAGATATAAACTTACCGAATCATTTGGAGTTGCAACATTTGTTGATTTTGGAAATTCGTGGAGTAATGTAAAAAAAGCACGGACTTCCGAAATTGCCATAGCCTCAGGTTTTGGATTTAGATATTACACTATGATAGCGCCATTCAGGATAGATTTCGGCTTCAAAACTTACGATCCTTACTCGGATGTGCCGATTTTTAAGCGAAAATTCTTCGATTTAATGGAATTTCATTTTGGCATCGGGGAAGCGTTTTAATAGCTTGGTTACCTCTCCGTTTTTCTTTATTTTTGTACCCACTAATTGAAAAAACAATGAACAAATCCCAATGAACAAATTCCATCTTTTTTTTTGATCATCCATGGCGAATTGTTTTTGCGATGTTCAGTTTATCCAAGGTATGAATTATGATTTTAAGTATGACAGGGTACGGCAAATCCGTAGCTGCCGTTAACGGCTTTTCTTTTGAGGTTGAATTAAAGAGTGTAAACAATAGATTTCTAGAAGTTTCAGCAAAACTTCCAGGGAGCCTTTTTGCAAAAGAATTTGAGATTAAAGAACTTATTCGCTCAAAAATAAAGCGCGGGAAAGTAAGTCTTTCAATTTTAGTAAAATTTGGCACCGGGCAAGATGCGCTTTTGAATGAGGCCAAATTGTTTGAAACAGCTCAAATGCTGAGACAGATTAAAAAATCATTGAAAATAAAAGAGAAAATACAACTTGCCCATTTTCTCAATTTTAAAGAACTTTTTTCTCCTGATTTTCTCGATTTTACAGATGAGCATTTTGAGGTATTGAAAAATTGTATTAAAGATGCAGCCGATCAGTTAATTGAAATGAGAAAAGCTGAGGGGAAAACTCTTCTAAAGGATTTAAATGAACGGGCGAAGATTATTTCTTCTACACTCTCCGAAATTGAAAAGATTCATCGAGCATCTGTCAATGAGTATTTTCAAAAACTACAGGAACGGGTTCAGCAGATAATTAAAGATATTCAAAATTATTCAGACCGTCTGGAGTTTGAACTTGCACTGCTTAGTGAAAAATCAGACATCACCGAAGAGTGTGTTCGGTTAAAAAGTCATTTAAAATATTTTTCTGAAATACTTGCCGCGGGAGATGAACCGGGAAGAAAACTGAATTTTATTTGCCAGGAGATGCATCGCGAGGCTAACACTATTGCCTCAAAGTCACTCTCGGCTGAAATAACGCATCATTCTGTTTCTATTAGAGAAGAGGTTGAAAAAATTCGCGAACAAATTCAGAATATTGAGTAGTGAAAAAAAACGGGAAGATCTTCGTAATTACAGCCCCGAGCGGAACCGGGAAAACGACTATAATCAGGTCAATTTTAAAAAAACTGCCCGATGTTGTCTATTCAATTTCTGCTACTACCCGAGGGAAAAGAGCTAACGAAAAAGATGGAGTTGATTATTTTTTTATTGATGAAGCGGCTTTTCAGCAAAAAATTAGCGATCACCAATTTGTAGAATGGGAAAAAGTTTACGATTATTATTACGGAACGCCAAAGTTTTTTGTTGAGAAAGTGATCTCTGAAGGAAATTCCATTCTTTTAGAACTCGAAGTAAAAGGGGCGCTATCAATTAAAAAGGTTTTCCCACAAGCAATAATGATCTTTCTCCTTCCGCCAAGTTTGGAGATATTGGAAAAACGGCTTCGGGAACGCAAGACTGAAAGCGAAGAGGATTTTCAGAAAAGAATTGAGCGGGCAAAAATGGAATTGAGTCTTAAGGATAAATTTGACTATTTTATAGTCAACAATAATTTAAATACCGCTATTTTGGAATTAAAAGAAGTGATAGAAAAAATAACAAACAAGGAGATGAATTAATGAGCGTAAGCCCAATAGATTTACGAGAAATTGATAAACGCGTTGCTAATGTTTATGAAGGAATAGTTGTTGCCGGAAAAAAAGCCCGTTTAATTAACGATGACCGCAAAATTGAATTTAACGCAGCACTGGCTTCTGTTCCTGCTACCAATATTGGCGCCGACGATGACAGCGAAGATTTCGATAACCCCGCACAACTCAGCTTATCGTTAAAGTTTGAAAAAAGATATAAACCGCATGTCGAAGCTTTACACCAGCTTCTTGATGGGGAAATTGAATTCGATTTTAAAAAATAAGCGGAAATAGGTCTACAACTGAACATACCTTTTGTGGTATATTTTCCCCGGGTAGAATCGGTAAATTTTTATGGTTCTTGGCGGAAGCGAGAGTTCTTTTCTCTTCCGCCTTTTTTTTCATCATTTTTTCACAAAGAGAAAATTTAGAGTTGTAAAAGAAATGGCATCGGCTAAACAAAAAATTATTGAATCATTACGAGTACAAAAAGAATTGTACGGTGATGAGCTTTTTCGTTCAAAGCTAATTACCTCACCGCCGCCGGATGAAAAGAAAGAGACAGCCGATCCAGTCGTCAAGAGAGTTCCTGCTCCTGCCAAAGTGAGTGAGCTAAAATCGGGACAAAATTTTGAACGCAGCACTGCTAACCGGGAAAAACTTGCACAATTTTATAATGAAATTTGTGAGTGTACTGAATGTCCGTTAGGGAAAACGCGCAATAAATTTGTATATGGGGTCGGCAATCCAAACGCGAAAGTAATGCTTGTTGGCGAGGGTCCGGGGGCGGATGAGGATGCGCAGGGAATTCCTTTTGTAGGCAGAGCCGGGCAATTGCTCACCAAAATTTTGGAGGCGATATCATTTAAGCGTGAGGAAGTTTATATAGCTAATATTGTGAAATGCAGACCCCCCGGGAACAGAACACCTAACGCAATAGAGATTGAAACATGTATTCCATATCTTTACAAACAGATTGAGATCATTCAACCAAAACTTATTCTTTGCCTTGGCACTACAGCCGCCGTTAGTCTTCTCAAACGAAAAGAATCACTCGGGGCGATGCGAAACAAAGTGCATCAAATCGGCGATATAAAGGCAGTCGTTACCTATCATCCGGCAGCATTATTGCGAAACCCAAATTGGAAAAAAGACTGCTGGGCAGATGTTCAATTCTTCAGAAAATTATATGACGGGATGGATGCGTGAAATATTTTTTTATCTTTCAAGAAAGAATTTTTATAATTAGCGTTAATCCTTTAGTAAGAATCAAAAAAGTTTATGCCAAAAAAAATTGCTCAAAATAGCGAACTACTTCAAAGAATTCCTGCCGATGTAAAACCGCCGGCAGCGCCTGAAATTGAGATGGCTGTTCTCGGTGCCATGTTGATTGAAAAGGAGGCTGTGCCTAAAGCGATCGAACTGCTTAATCCCACAAGTTTTTATTTAAAAGAACACCGGTTAATTTTTGAAGCGATGATTGATCTGTTCAACGCTGATGAACCGATTGATACGGTAACCCTGTATCAAGAATTGAAAAAACGCGGAACAGCTGAACAAATCGGCGGAGGTGTTTATCTCAGCAAACTGTCGCAGAATATTTCCTCGGCGGCAAATATTGAATACCATGCAAAAATAATTTTAGAAAAATCTATCCTCAGAAAACTTATCACAACATCGCATGACATTGCCAGGGAAGCATACGACGGAACGGAAGACGCTTTTAATATTTTAGATTCCGCAGAACGAAAAATATTTGAAATCACCGAAGAGCATCTAAAAAAATCTTACCAGGATATGGATCAAGCCGTACGAGATGCGCTTGAATATATTGATGCGATTCATTCAAAAGATTTTAAGAACATCGCTGTCCCCACCGGATTTATGGATATGGACGATATGTTGGGAGGATTCCAGAAATCCGATTTAATTATTATTGCTGCCAGGCCCTCCATGGGCAAAACAGCCTTCGCCCTTTCGCTTGCGCGAAATGCTGCAATAGATCATAAAGTCCCGGTAGTTTTTTTCAGTTTAGAAATGGCGACTGTTCAGCTTATCATTCGTTTGCTTTGTGCAGAAGGAAAAATTGACGCGCAAAGATTACGTACCGGGAAATTCTCTTCTAAAGAAGAAGGAGATAAATTGCGGAGAGCTTCGGCTAAGTTGATGAGCGCACCGATTTATATTGATGATACGCCTGCACAAACTATTTTGGAAATTCGCGCGAAGGCAAGAAGATTAGTTTCCGAGAAAAAAGTTGGAATGATTGTTATAGATTATTTGCAGCTTGTTCAAGGACCTGCACGATCTGAAAGTCGTGAAAGAGAAATTGCACACATATCCCGTTCTCTAAAAGCACTGGCAAAAGAATTAAAGATTCCGGTACTAGCATTATCACAGCTAAACCGTGCGGTCGAATCGAGAACCGATAAGCGTCCACAACTTTCTGATTTGCGTGAGTCGGGCTCTATCGAACAAGATGCCGACGTGGTAATGTTTATCCACCGCCCGGAACGGTATGCACAGCAGGATAGCAAAGATTATGCTGATACTGAAGGACTTGCAGAAATAATTATAGCAAAACAGAGAAATGGTCCGACAGGTGAAGTGAAATTAACATTCTTAAAAGAATTTACCCGCTTCGAAAGCAATTTGGCTTTCAGACCGGATCCCAATTTAACTTATAATCAACAGCCCGCAGAGGAATTCCCGATATGAAAACGTTCATACTTTTATTATTTGCTTTTGTTTTTACACACGCACAGATCGCTACGGAAGAAGATAAACAAATCTGCAAATCAAAATTTGATTTGGCGGTTAGCGATAGTCTTTCTTCAAAACCGATTGGCGATGTTATCACCGCGATCGGGAAAAGTTTTCTTGGATTGAATTATGAAGCATTCACTCTCGAAAAAGGTGAGAAGGAAACGCTCGTTGTTCATTTAACAGGATTGGATTGCACAACGTTTTTAGAAAATTGTGTTGTCTTTTCGCGATGTATTAAAAAGGGGAAAACCTCTTTTGAAGATTACACAAAAGAGTTGGAGTTCGTTCGTTACCGCGATGGCAAAATGGGAGAGTATCCATCGCGTCTCCATTATTTTTCCGACTGGATTTATAACAACACGAAGAAAAATATTGTGGAAGATGTTACAAAATCTTTCGGTGGCGAACCGATTAAGTTTAAAGTCGGTTATATGACTAAGCATCCGGAATCTTACCGCCAGTTAAAAGAAAATGAAAAGTATATTACCATCGTTGCTAAACAAGAAAAAGCGATCAACGCAAGAACTTATTTCTATATTCCAAAAGAAAAAGTTGATGCAATTGAATCGCAAATTCATAATGGCGACTTGATTGCGATTACAACTAATTTGGAAGGCTTGGATATTGGACACGTTGGCGTTGCGTTAAAAATGGATGACGGAAGAATTCACTTTATGCACGCGCCGTTAGTTGGAGCGAAAGTACAAATTTCCGAACTACCGCTCGGCGGATATTTAGCGAAAGTAAAAAAGCATACGGGAATAATTGTGCTGCGACCGCAAGAAGCTAAAAAATAATTAGGAATTAGGAATTAGGAATTAGGAAAGTACGATGGTCGTTGCCTAGATTCCGAAAAATATTTTTGTGTTGTAGGGAATGGTCGACACCATTCCATGATCTTATTTACACA
>MNVA01000113.1 GCA_001871325.1 Ignavibacteria bacterium CG1_02_37_35 | reverse complement strand
CTTTATATTCTTCGAGCGTATAACCTGTAATTTTTTCAAACGCACCCATTACCCAATTAAGTTCGGCGTTTCCGTCATCAATTATTTTTGTAGAGAATAGATAGTCGGCAGAGAGGCTGGAGATAAGCCGGAAGCGTTCTTCGCTTACACGCAAGGCGTCTGCTGATTTTTTTCGTTCGGTGATATCGCGGTGAAATGCCATAATAAATTTTTCATCCCCAACAGTAATCAAACTTGCTGTAACTTCAAGTGGAAACGTATGACCATCTTTATGATAATGCTCTACTTCAAAAGTTAAACTTTCGCCTTCCAGAAGTCTGCGCATCCGCTCTGGAAATTGTTGAGAGGTTTCCGGCGTATCAAGGTCGTTCAAATTCATTTTTTGCAATTCCTCAACCGTGTATCCATGCATCAAGGCGAATGACTTGTTTACCGAGACAATCTTACCGCTGAGGGAGAGATGAAATATCCCATCGCTCGCTTTTTCAAAAAGATTTCTGAACCATTCCTCGCTTTTCTTTAGAGCTTCCTCCGCTTGTTTTCGTTTTGTAACATCGCGCGCAATGTTTCTATATTCAACCACATTTCCCTTTTCATCACGAATGATGCGGGTATTTTGTTCAGCCCAAAAAATCGAGCCGTCTTTTCTTTGAACTCTCAATTCAAAGTTCGTATCAAGTACGCCGCTCTTAGTTGCGTTAGTATAATGTTCAACAACTTGTTTTCGATCAGCAGGGGCAACAACGCGTATATAAATGTGTCCCAAAATTTCCTGCGGAGAAAACCCGGTAAACTTAAAGAAATTTGGGCTGCAATATTTCATTCTTCCTTTTTCATCTGAAATATAAAAGACATCGGTAATATTCTCAATAAGATTACGAAAAAGTTCTTCGCTTGCTTTCAGTTTTTCAGATGCAATTGCGGTTTCATTTTCTAATGCTTTTTCATTTGTTACGTCACGCGCTGTTCCTACAACCCCGATCATCTTTCCATTATTATCCCAGATGGGAGCTTTGCGCACATCGAGGAAGAGGAATTTCCCTTTTACATTTCCGTATTCATCAAATTGTTTTGCTGTTTTTTCTTTGTGGATTACTTCATCGGTATTTGCGCAAATTTCTCCAAAGGTATGCCATTCGGGATTTTCGGGATGAGCTTCTCTCTCGCGTCTTGCAAAGAAGAGATCGTCTTTCCCGATCGGTTCATCGGTATCATTTGCAAGAAGCAGTTTGTCGCACATCGCCTTATTCGTAAAAATATATTTGTTATCAAGGTCTTTTGCCCAGAGTAAATCTTCTGAATTATCAGATACAAGCCGAAACATAGAAGAGAGAGATTTATGCTGCTCTTCGCTTGCTTTCAGTTTTTGTCCGGCAAGTTTCCGTTCTGTGATATCGCGTATTACTACCTGGAAGGCTTGTTTATTGCCTAAGGTAAGCGGCATCGCAGTTACTTCAACATCAACGGGAGTTCCGTCTAATCGAAGAAATTTTTCTTCATTGAGAGGGACAACGTTACCGTTCTGCATCTGCTGTAAGCGTTGGAGAACGACAGCCCGGGAATCCGGGTGAACAACATTGAGTATGGGGATTCCGATTAGATCTTCTTTCTTGTTTCCTCCAAATAATTTTACGGCTGCATTATTTACAAAAACTATTTTCCCTTCAGAGTGAACGCCAATTGCATCAGGAGAATTGTTTACTAACAGCCTGTATCGGTTTTCACTTTCTTTTAATTTATCCGCAGCGTGCTTGCGTTCGGTAATATCTTCAACCGTTCCTTCGTAATAGATAATAGCGCCATTGGCATCACGAACAGCTTGTACGTTTTCGCGTACAAAAAGAGGAGTTCCATCCTTTTTAAGCCATTCAGCTTCAAGCCCGATAATTTTATTTTCCCGTTCAAGTTTTTCCTTAAAACCTTGCCGGTTATAAGTTGCATCGGGTTCTATTTCAAGATTACGGGAGGAGTACTCCTCAAAAGTTTTATACCCCAACATATTTGAAAGCGCCTGGTTAGCCTCAAGGATGCGCCCGTCCGGTGTAGTGCGGTAAATACCGATGGGAGAGTTCTCAACTAATTGACGATACTCCCCTTCCGATTCTTTTAAAGCAGCTTCAGCTTTTTTCCGTTCGGTGATATCCTGTGCAACAGCAATAACCACATCTTTTCCAAAATATTCTCCTTTATAAAGACGAACATTTTTGGGAAAGATTTCTCCGTTTTTTCTTTTCCCCCAAAACTCAAGCTCCTGGGGAATACCTCCAAAGGCAACTTTAACTTGTTCGACGACTTTCGGTAGATCATTTTTCCCTTCAGCAGAAACAAGAAGAGGATTTTTTCCGATCAGTTCTTCGCGCGTGTAGCCGTACATTTTTACAGCGCCGTCATTCACATCAAGGAAAGTTCCGTCTTTATCTTGAATATAAATGGCTTCATCAATGCTGTTGATAATGCTACGGTAAGTCTGATCGCTTATTCCCGGTTTTTTTTCAACTTGTTTGTATTCGATGGTTCCGGAAGGATTTTTCACTTCTTTTTTCCCCGACTTAGTAGAAGCGTTAGATGATTTTGAAGATTTCTTTTTCACAAAAGCCTGTAATAATAATTTAAGGGAACATAAGATCTTAGTTAGCAGTAAAAAAATATTTTCGACAATTCTGTTTGAAGAAACTTAAAGAAAAAGAACTTCAAATACAATGGTCTGGATAAAGTGAAATAGTCTCACGCGGGAGAAAAGCTTGACCTAAAAGACTTTCCCGGGCTACATATCCAGCAAGTTTTTTTCTTTTTGTTCTTCCTAAAATGGTAACCGCTTCTTATTTTAGCTGCCGGAACTTATTTCTAAAAGTATTTGGTGATAAATGGAAAATAAAAATGCAGACCTTACTTCGTTAAAAATAAACCGTTCTTCTCCTTCTTCCTCTAACGGATTTTCAGCTAAAAAAAGCCTGTTCATCTGGATGGCAGGAAGTGTAGCTGCTTGCTTCTTGCTTTTCTTTTTATGGAATTACGTTTTCGCTTCCACCTTTGAGGTCTCCGTGGTTACCGCCTCTAAAGTTTCTTCATCTCAATCAAATGCCGTTCTCACAGCGAGCGGTTATATCGTTGCACAAAGAAAAGCCGCTGTTGCATCAAAAGGATCGGGAAGACTGCAATATTTAGGAGTAGTTGAAGGCGATGCTGTTAAAAAAAATCAAGTGATTGCAAGGCTTGACGACAGCGATATCAAAGCGCAGCTTGAGCAGGCAAAAGCAAATTTAAAATTAAATGAAGCCGACTTAAACGATGCGGAAAATAGTTTCAAGCGAACCAAAAAACTTTTTGCTTCCGGTTCGGCTGCACAATCTGAACTTGACGCCGCAGAAGCAAGGTTCAACCGGACTTCTGCATCAATTGAATTAGCAAAAGCGCAAGTGCTTGGGGCAGAAGTTGCGATGGAAAATATGCTTATCCGCGCTCCGTTTGACGGAACGGTGTTAACAAAAAATGCGGACGTCGGAGAAATTGTAGCGCCGTTTGCCGCAAGCGCTTCTTCAAAAGCTGCGGTTGTAACTATGGCTGATATGTCTTCTCTTCAAGTTGAAGCTGATGTTTCCGAATCGAATATCGAAAGGATAAAACCAAATCAAGATTGTGAAATTTCACTCGAAGCGTATCCCGATTTTCGTTATCCCGGCTTCGTCGCTAAAATTGTCCCTACGGCAGATAGAGCAAAAGCTACCGTAATGGTTAAAGTTGGATTCAAGAATTACGACAAAAAAGTTCTTCCCGAAATGCGCGCAAAAGTTCTTTTTCTCAATGAACCGGTAAGCGAAGAAATGTTGAACAAGAAACCGAAGTTGGTTATTCCCGCTACAGCATTGGTACAAAAAGAGAATGTCTATTTTGTTTATAAAATCAGCGATGAAAAAGCAGTGCAAGCAAAAGTTACTCTCGGGGAAAAACTTGGAGCTTATGTGGAAATTCTTTCCGGCTTAGTTGATGGCGAAAAAGTTATCGACAATCCTTCAAAAGAAATTAAAGACGGAACAAAAGTAAACGTTAAAAAATGATGGTTGATGGATAAAGTTTGATGGATGATGGATAACGTTTGATGGTTGATGGATAACGTTTGATGGTTGATGGATAACGTTTGATGGTTGATGGAAAAGGATAATAATTGATTAGAAAGATAAATTCCCGATGGGAATGGAGTTCTTTTCGATATTTTCTGTTACAAAGATTCAACCCGCCAAGGCGGGTTGTTAAAAAAATCCCGTCTGCCTAGTGGCAGATAAATAGGGATTTTATATTTGTAGAAAAAATAAAAGCACCCTAAAAGGAATCCCTTGGGGATTCAATATTTGTAAAAATAAAACGGAGACACTATGCCGGCGATTATTCAAGTAAAAAATATTTCAAAATCTTATACAAGAGATAGTTTTGCAATTCCAGTGTTAAATGATATAACCCTTGATATCGAAGAAGGAGAATTTTTTTGTTTGATGGGACCATCCGGTTCCGGCAAAACAACTCTGCTAAATTTAATTGCGGGAATTGATAAACCGACAAGTGGAAATATCTTTATAAAAGATACAGATATTACATTGTTGAATGAATCTTCGCTTGCAAAATGGCGGGCAAGTAACATCGGTTTCGTTTTTCAGTTTTACAATCTCATCCCCGTTTTAACTGCTTATGAAAATATTGAACTTCCGTTGATGTTGACGCATTTATCCAAAGCAGAGAAAAAAGAACACGTAGAAGCCGCTTTAAACGTGGTTGGTCTAACTGATAGAATGTTTCACTATCCCAAGCAGCTTTCCGGCGGTCAGGAACAACGTGTTGCAATTGCAAGAGCTATAGTAACCGATCCGCTTATTCTTGTTGCCGATGAGCCGACCGGTGATCTCGACAAAAATTCCGCCGCCGAAATTCTTGTTCTGCTTGATAGATTAAATAAAGAATTCAAAAAAACAATATTAATGGTAACTCACGATCCGCACGCTGCGGAAAAAGCAAGTAAAATTCGTCACCTCGATAAAGGCGATTTAATTTAGGAACCGTTATGAAAATTTTTAAACTCATTTTCAAAAATGCTTTCCGTCATAAGCTCCGTGCTTTTTTAACCATACTCGGAATTGCCATTGCAGTAATTGCATTCGGCGTATTGCGAACGGTTGTTACGGCCTGGTATGTCGGTGTTGAGGCAACTGCCGCAAACCGGTTAGTCACGCGTCAAGCGGTTTCGTTTATTTTTCCTTTACCATTTACGTACCGTGATAAAATTCAGCAAATTCCTGGAGTAGCTCAAGTAACATTTGCTGCCTGGTTTCAGGGTGTTTATATTGATAAAAATCAATTCTTCGCCCGCTTTGCCTGCGATGCCGAAACAATGTTCGATGTCTATCCCGAATTTCTTTTATCAAAAAAGGAATTGGAAACTTTTAAACGCGAGCAAAACTCTTGTGTGATCGGCGAAGATATTGCCAAGCAGTACAAATTAAAAATCGGTGATGTTATGCCGATTGAAGGCGATATTTTCCCCGGCAGGTGGGAATTTGTAATCCGAGGGATTTATAAACCACGCGATAAAACGACCGACGCGACACAAATGTTGTTCCATTGGAATTATGTAAATGAAAGAATGAAAAAAGAATCTCCCGAACGCGCCGGCGAAGTTGGCTGGTATATTGTCAAAATAAAAGATCCATCGCAATCAGGAAATATTTCTAAACAAATTGACGATCTTTTTAAGAATTCAAATGCGGAAACGAAGACAGAATCGGAACGGGCATTCGCACAAAGTTTTTTGGCTTCAACAAGCGCTATCATTACGGCGATGAATATTTTGTCTTTTGTGATCATAGGAATAATTTTACTCGTACTTGGAAATACAATGATTATGTCTGCCCGCGAACGAACACGCGAATACGCCGTGATGAAAACCATCGGATTTTCCGGTTCACATTTAGTTGGATTAATTATGGGTGAATCACTCGTAATCTCAATCATCGGCGGTGCGCTGGGATTAACGCTAACGTTTCCACTCATTCAAGGGTTAGAGCAAGTTATTCCAAAAGGATTTTTCCCGGTTTTTGAAATTGAACCGATCACCATTGTACTTGCAGTAGCAGCGGCTTTATCAATCGGAATATTATCATCGCTTTCTCCAATTCAGCGCGCATTAAAAATGAAAATTGTTGAAGGCTTCCGGTTTGTAGGATGAAAGATGGTTGATGGATAACGGATGATGGATAATGGATGACGGTTGATGGATGATGGTTGATGGATAATGGATGATGGAAAAAGATTATGAACAAGATTACGATTAAGATTAGGAAATGGTCAACCAACAACTGACTACTTACAACTAACTAACAAAGGTTTTGCTAATGAAAATACCCTTGAAATACAGTTTAAGAAATTTTACTGCAAGAAAACTTACAACCGGAATTACTGTTACCGGCATCGCATTAGTTGTTTTCGTTTTTGCCGCAGTTTTAATGATGGCTTACGGAATTCAAAAAACTTTAACGGCAACCGGTTCCGAGGACAATGTGCTTGTTGCACGGAAATCTGCGAACGGAGAAATCTCAAGCATTATTCCGGGGGACATTCAAAGTATCATTTCCTCATTGCCGAACATCGCAAAATCTTCCGATGGGAAACAAATAATTTCTTATGAACCGGTTGTGATTATTAATCTGGAAAAACAAAGCGGAGGTATGAGTAATATTAGTGTTCGTGGCGTATCGGAACAAGTACAGCAGCTTCGTCCGGACATAAAAATAATTGAAGGAAGAAATTTTGTTCAGGGAAGCCGCGAATTGATTGTTGGCGAATCAATCGCAAGTAAATTTAACGGATGCCAGATCGGTGGGAAAATAAAATTCGCCGGAGATTATTGGATCGTGGTTGGAAAATTTACAACCGATGGAAGCGGATTTGATTCTGAAATTTGGGGCGACGCTTTACAACTGTTAGATGCTTTTGCACGCGGCAACGCTGTCTCAACAATGACTTTAAAATTGGCAAATCCTTCAGACTACGCTTCATTCAAAATTGCATTCGATACCGATAAACGGCTGCAACAATACGAACCGGAGATCGAAACTAAATTTTTCGCAAAGCAATCGGAGTTGATGGCGGGATTTATCAGGATACTTGGAATTTTTGTTACGGTAATTTTTAGTCTCGGCGCAACTATCGGAGCGATGATAACCATGTACGCTTCCGTAGCAAACAGAACCGTTGAAATAGGAACGCTTCGCGCGTTGGGTTTTAGAAGAAGAAGTATCTTAGCGGCTTTTTTAGGAGAATCCTTGTTGATCGCGCTTATTGGAGGCGCGATTGGATTAGCGCTCGCGTCACTTTTGCAGTTTGTTTCAATCTCAACCTTGAACTTCGGTTCATTCACTGAACTTGCATTTAATTTTGCTTTGTCGCCGGAAATAATAATTTCGTCTTTACTTTTTGCTGTTG
>MNVA01000192.1 GCA_001871325.1 Ignavibacteria bacterium CG1_02_37_35 | reverse complement strand
AGCGAAAACAAGAATCCCGCTTAACTTCGATTTAAGGATTCCCGGGTTGTCTTTCACTTTTTCTCTTAAATAAAAAATTGTTATTACGATTGGTGTGTAGTAAAAAAATCCGTAAGACTCACCCAACGGGTATGAATAGGAAGCATAAAAAACTGTGCATGTGTTTACGGTAAATTTATCAATGGTAAGCGAATAATAAATCAGAAAAAACAAAGCCGGTAAATAAACGAGATAATTCTTTTTCACGGTGTTGCCCCAAAGCGTCCACGCAAAAATTAACCCTGTCGGAGGCAGCAACGTAATATCGGCAAAGGCTAAAAAAGCAACGAATGAACTGCTGACATTAAAATAACATATCAGCGATTCAAGAAATTGATATCCCATTAAAAGAAAAATGATCACTGCCGCAAGAAAATTTTCCTTCTTCTTCTTTAGATGAAAAAGAACAACGATGAGCAATAGAAATTCTGTTGCCGAAAAAAGCAGCGAAACAAATCCGTTCCAGTTATTCATTAATTCATTTATAAACTTTTATGACTTCCGTCGCAGAACGGCGCAGTCTTTGTGTGTTTACAGCCGCACCACCAAACTTCTTTCGGTTGAGTAATATCAACGATGACCGGCTTAAATTCACTTCCTTTATGAGTGCCGTCGCAAAACGGCTGCTTAGCGGATTTGCCGCACGCGCACCAGGCGTATTTGCCGGGTTCCATTTTTATTCCGTACGGACTTTTTTGAGCGATAACAGCTTTTTCCATTTGAGTCTCTAATTGCTTTATTTGAAAATGGGACGCGGATTTTTTAAGATCGCCTATGATAATCTTAATTGATCTTAACAAAATCATAACCGATCCGCGTCCCATTGAGTTTACGTAAACTCAAGATACAATATCTACGATGATTACGCTTTTGGTCCGATCATTTTCTCCGGACGAACAAACTCATCAAACTGTTCTGCTGTTAATAAACCAAGTTCAACAGCTGCTTCTTTTAAGGTTTTCTTTCCTTTAAGAGCTTTCTTTGCAACCTTTGCTGCATTGTCATAACCGATATGCGGGTTAAGCGCGGTTACCAACATCAATGAATTAATCAAGTGATTTTTTATATTCTCTTCATTCGCTTGAATTCCAACGACACAATTATCGGTAAAACTAACACTTGCATCTCCAAGTAATCTAATTGATTGAAGCACATTAAAAATGATGACAGGCTTGAAAACATTGAGTTCAAAATTTCCCATAGCTCCACCGAAGTTTATCGTAACATCATTTCCGAATACTTGCGCGCAGACCATTGTCATTGCTTCGGCTTGAGTGGGATTAACTTTTCCCGGCATAATTGAACTACCCGGTTCATTCTCCGGTAAATTTAATTCTCCCAAACCGCAGCGTGGACCGGAACCAAGCCAGCGGATATCGTTTGCAATTTTCATCAATGAAGAAGCAATGGTTTTTAAGACTCCGCTAAATTCAACAAGCGCACAGTGGGTGGCTAATCCCTCAAATTTATTTCTCCCGGTGATAAATGGTTTGCCTGTAAGTTCTGCAATTTTTTCTGCTGATTTAACGGCAAATTGGGGGTGTGTATTTAAGCCCGTTCCAACAGCCGTTCCACCGAGTGCAAGTTCATATAATCTTGGAAGTCCACATTGAATTCTTTCAAGACTGTTAGTAAGCATTTGCACATAACCGCTAAATTCTTGTCCCAGAGTAAGAGGAGTTGCGTCCATTAAATGAGTCCTACCTATTTTAATAATGTCTTTAAACTCATCCATTTTCACAGCAAAAGCATCGCGGAGTTTTGTTATTCCGGGGATAAGATGTCTGTGAATTTGCTCGATGGTGGCGATGTTCATTGCCGTAGGAAAAGTATCGTTAGACGATTGAGCTTTGTTCACATCGTCATTCGGATGGATTGGTTTTTTACTTCCCATTACTCCGCCGGCAAGTTCGATTGCGCGGTTAGAAATTACTTCGTTCACATTCATATTGGTTTGCGTGCCGCTTCCGGTCTGCCAAATAACAAGCGGGAAGTGATCGTGGAGTTTTCCATCAATCACTTCATCTGCGGCTTTAACGATGAGATCGGCTTTATCGGCAGAAAGAATTCCTAAATCTTTATTAACGAGCGCGGCAGCTTTTTTCAAGATGCCGAATGCACGGATCAACTCATCGGGCATCCGTTCTCCGCCAATTTTGAAATTCTTGATTGAGCGTGCTGTTTGAGCTCCGTAATATTTATCTTGCGGAACTTTAATTTCGCCCATGCTGTCGGTTTCAATTCTGTAATCCATTTTTTCTCCTCTGAAAATTTATTTTGTTACTACAAAATTAAGAATTATTGTGTTACGGTGGTAATAAAAAGAAAAACACTTTTTTAGCAGTAAGAAATCAGAAGAGAGAAGCCAACCTCCGGGGTTTTCAAAACTCCGGAGGTTTCATGAAACTATTTCACCAAACTCATTTTGCCGGTAACAAAACTGCTTCCAGCAGTTAGCTTATACAAATAAACACCGCTTGGAACCGCTGTTCCGGTTTCATTCATTCCATCCCATCGGGTAACATAATTTCCGGCGGGAAGTTCTTTTTCGAAAAATGTTTTTATCAATTCTCCGTTGATGCTGTAAATCTTAAGAGAAACATTTTGTCTTGCCATCGCTTCGGGAATGGTAAAACTAATTATTGTTGATGGGTTAAATGGATTTGGATAATTCTGCGCGGTTAAATAATTCATACTGGAGTTTGGATTATCATTTCTTTCAATTGAAGTGAAAAGCATTGCGCCGTTTCCTTTTGTGTTGCCGGATGAATCAGCTAAATAACTATTTACAAACGAGGGACGCGGAGAAGTGCTTAGGTATTGCGCATTCCATTCTTCATCGGTTAACCGCAAAAAATTTGTTGATGTGTATTCATAATAACTTAAAGCAGGACCAACAAATGCCGTTGGTTGATTCTCGTTATTATTGGCAATCCAAACGCCAAGGTTGAAAGGACCGGTTCCAACATGTTTTACCTTTGTCTCTGAAGGGGCTGTGTGAACGTCTGCAACTACAAAATGATTTATCTCATCAAGATCAAATTGTTTTATTCCTGTCCAATAAAACAATCTAGGGAACCATCCATCAAATTCTCTTTGCACATAAGGAGTTTCAAGAGCTAGTGAAAGGGTTGTTTGAAGAAAATGTTTCTCGGCATCGGACAACATTTCTTTATTCAATTCTTTTTTGGCAATTATTCCAAGTGTATCCGAAATGGCGAGTAAATCTTTAAAATAATAGATGATAGATTCCTTGTAAAATGCATTACCAAAAGAAATTGATTGAAATTTTTGCAGTGCAATTGATGCATAGCTGTTTAAGTCCTTATAAAAAGAGAGAAACGGTTCAACATAAACAAATGGATATGAACAGAACGGCACTCCGGTATAAGATTGTTTAGCATAAAGAAGATTGTCATGCCGGAGCTGCGCCCACGAAGCAAGTTGCGTATTCATTTTCGATTGCCAGTATGCGGCTGTCTTCATAAATGCCGGGAGTTGTTCCCGTTCTTTCGGTGGATTTATTGTTCTGATAGCATTCAACCAACTGTTGTACATCGAACTGTTCCAGAACTCATCGGAGTAAGCATCGGTTAAATAACGGAGCGAAGCGAGATTGGTCGAATAGTGATATTGCTCAAGTTCATTTTGAAGAAGCTGCGCCGAGGCGTTATTTCCCAAAGCAAAAAGAACATCGAGAGAATTGGGAAGCATTCTTCTAATAAACTCACCCTTATAGTTTATGCGATCATACACAACTTGTGAAAACACATAAGAATCAATAATGAAACGCTGACCGAGTAATAGAAAAGAAGAAGCCGGAACGATTGAATCAACGCCATTATTTACCAACACTTGAGATAAAATTCTTTGGTAAGCAAATTCATTTTTCTTTAATTCATTTTGAAAATCGTTTACTCTGCTTAAATCAAGCAGTTCACTTGGATCGGTTATTTGTAATTTATCCTGAAGGTAAACGAGATTGTTTAAGGTAACGTTATCGGATTTCCCGACAAAAAATTCAATGATACCATCAATCTCATCAAACGAAGATTGAACGCCGGCGAAGTTCATCAATTTTGAAAGAAGGAGCGCATCAATTATTTGTCTTTGAATATCGTATTTTGTTTGAGAACAACCAGACGAAGTATCTGCGCGTGGAGGTATCAAATAAAATTCCGTTCTCCCAAGCCACATCATCGCCTGAAAATATTTTCCAAGTTTAGGTTGCATCTCATCGGTATAATGCCCGCGCACCTTTAGCTGACTGAAATCATACTTCCTGCAATGTTCCGAAAATAAATCAACGTCTTCCATCCCTAATGATTTTATCATCTCAATTAATGAATCAGCTTTGGAAACATTTTTACTGAAAGTAAAATCCGATTTATCTGTTAATAAGAGGTTTGTCAATCCTATGTACAGATCAACATCTTCTATCGATTTTGTCATTTCCGGTTGAGTCGCATATTGTGTTTTAAGTGCTGGAATTTGTTTCTGGAGCTTGTCAAGAATATCGGTCAGCTTTGGAATGATATAGCCTAATTCAACATCCTTCAAAATTTTATCGTAAGAAAAATGAAGCGAATGAAGAATTGCATCGGTTGAAATAAAAAGCGGTAAATCTTTGTAGAAAATATCTCTTAACGCATCGCCGAGCGTTGTGGTTTTTAACCTTTCCGTTACCATAAAACCATTTTTCTCAATTAACGATTTTTCATAATCAGTTAATTCATACTTAATCGCAATGCTGTCCATGTAAAGTACGTTTTGTGTTTGTGCCGGGATATGATTAAGAAATGTTCCGGCATCATGCATCTGCATAAGCTCCCCGCCATCCATATTTTGATGTGTTTCAAGAAATTGTTTGTAAGCTTCAACACTAAATGTATTGGACTGCGAAAATGTTGGACATGCCAAAAAAGACAAAGTGAACATAGTAAAAACCAGCGCTAAATTTTTCATGGTATTGCCTCACTATTTTTAGTATTACAAATATTGAACAGAACGTCACTTATCCAAACCTCCAAGGTTTTAAAAACCTTGGAGGTTTTAAGAAATTATTACTTTACTAAACTCATTTTGCCGGTAACAAAATTATTTCCGGCAGTTACTTTATACAAGTAAACTCCGCTTGGAACAGCGGTTCCGGTTTCGTTCGTTCCTTCCCAGCGAGTTACATAATTTCCTGCGGGGAGTTCTTTCTCGAAAAAGGTTTTTATCAATTCTCCGTTAATGCTGTAGATTTTTAACGAAACATTTTGTTTCGCCAGTGCATCGGGAATAGTAAAACTGATTATGGTTGAAGGATTAAACGGATTTGGATAATTCTGCGCAACCAAATAATTCATACCGGAAACCGGGTTATCATTTTTTTCAATTGATGTGAACAGCATTTGTCCGCTGCCTTTTGTGTTACCGGTTGAATCCGCCAGGTAAACATTTACAAACGAAGGACGGAGGGCGGCATTTAGATATGAATCTTGCCACTCTTCATCGGTCAACCGTAAAAAGTTTGTTGAAGTATATTCGTAATAACTTAATGTTGGACCAACATACGCTGTCGATTGAACTTCTTCATTATTTGTAACCCACACACCAAGATTCATCATTCCCGTACCAACATGTTTTACCCAGCCAACAGGATTTCCAACTTCATCAGTCGGGGCAGTATGAACATCAGCAACGACAGATTCATCTTCTAAAGAGGTTCCATAAAAAAGAGAAAAAATCCAGCCGTTGTACATCGGTTCTCCGCAAGCAGGCCACTGATTAAGCGTTACCGCGCATTTAAGGAATTTCATTTCTTCCGTGGTAAGCGTTTGGGTGTTTAATTCTTTCTCTGCAATAGTTCCAAGTGTATCTGAAATTTCATCTAACCGTTGAAAATATTTGAGCATTGGTTCTTTATAATAATCTTGAGAGAAAGAAAGTGTTTGAAATTTTTGCTTTGCAATGTTTGCGTATTGTT
>MNVA01000090.1 GCA_001871325.1 Ignavibacteria bacterium CG1_02_37_35 | reverse complement strand
AAATCGAGGCGCAAACACAAACTGCTCCGATTCTCGACGGTATCGCTTTAAAATTAAACATACCTTCTGAAAGAGAACTATGATGAAAGATTACATCCTCTCTTTTGTATTTGTAAGTCTTGTGCTTCTTAACCTTGGCTGCAAAAAATCCCCGACGGAAATAGATAAACCGCCAATAATAATTACTCCCCCTTCTCTCGAGTTGAGCGTTGACGGCGTTTCTTGTACCGAAGCATGGATAAAAGTTAAGAAATTAAACGATACTACTTTTCTTCCTATCTCCGTTAAGATAAACGAAAAAGAATTCTTCCATGGTTTTCTTGCCGCAACGGATACTGTTTTGTTTATTGACAGCCTTACCCCAAACACGACATACACGGTAAAAGGAATTATCCTTGATACATTGCAAACTGCAAAAGAACTAAAAGTAACAACCCTACCAACTACCAGCCACAACTTTACATGGCAAACGTTTGAGTTTGGTGAACACAGCAGCAGCGTGCTTAACGATGTTGCTATAATAGATGAAAACAATATTTGGGCAGTTGGTGAAATTTATATGAATGATTCTCTTGGCAATCCAGACCCCATAGCATATAATGTCATCCATTGGAACGGAACTAAGTGGGAAGTAAATAAGATTTCGGTTTTATATAATGGTAATCAAACGGTTGCACCTTTAGAGGGAGTTTTTGCACTCCCCACAGGCGAAATTATTTTCTCAAGTGGTTTACCTTATTTACCACAAACTAATGGCTGGAAATTGTACCATCTTTGGGATATGGGTATTTTGAACCAGAACGATGGTGGGGTAACAAAAATATGGGGAACTAGTATTAATGATCTTTATTTTGTTGGAAGAAAAGGAACTATTGTCCACTACGATGGGAAGAATTGGCAAAAGATTGAAAGTGAAACAGATGTAGATTTAACTGATGTTTGGGGTAGTCCGGATGGAGCAGTTGTCTGGGTTTCTGGATATATGACAGGAAAAACAACTTTAATAAAAATACAACTGAACAAGGCAACAAAAATATTTGAAGGTTCACCTTATACTCAATTAAACGGGAAATATGTTGGCACTATTAATAGTGTTTGGAGCAAGAGAAGCGATAGAACATATTACTTAAATGCCGGCTGGGGAGAGATCAATATCCAAAACAGTAAAAACGAAGAGTTAAAACCAAGATATCTCGTCAATAATATAATTGAATATATGTATAGACTGCGGGGGTTGGATTACAACGATATTTATGTGGCTGGAGAGGACGGGAAAGTCGGACATTTCGATGGACAAACATATGGTGGATATTCGGCATTAAAAACCAGTAATGCAGCCTACTACAGCTTGGCTGTAAAGAACAGAACATTAGTTGCGGTGGGTGAAAAACCACTAAATTCTTATGAATGGCAAGCGCTAATATTACTTGGCAAAAGATAAAATAAACATGGTTAATTATTTAAAACAAAAAAAGGAGAACTGTAATGAAAGGGATTTTTTTATTGGTTTTGTTTATGATTACTTTCTTATTCAAAACATCAATGGCTCAATTGCAAACTGATGGTGAATGCGGGACGTTTAAATTCTCAACTAATCCTGTTTCTTTTAGAACTTTAACTACATCAAATGATCGCCCTACTTATGCTGGAACCGAAAGCTTAGAAGAATCGTTACATTTTATTGTCCATTATACACAAGAAGGAATGGAGGCTGTTACCCAGGCATATGCATGCTCTGTTAAAACTTATGCTGAATATAGCTGGGATTTTGAATGCACTCAACTTGGTTGGAGAAATCCACCTATCGATGGAGGAAGAGGTGGAGATAACAGATATGATATTTATATTAAATCGATTAGTGGTGCAAAAGGGGAGGCAGACCCCGAACCAGAATATTCCGGTTCAAATGAATGGTCATCATCATATATTCAGATAAATACTAACCTAGACATAGAAAGCAATCTAAAGGCTACTATTGCACATGAATTTAACCATGCGTGTCAATTCGCATATACATATAAGGATGGATTGTCAATTGCTGAAAATTGGTTTTATGAATCTACCGCAACGTGGATACAAACCCTCGTATTTCCAGAAGTGCATGACGAGATGAGATTCTTTAATCCTTCATACAACATATATAATCCATTGAATCACCCTGAAATACGAGTAAATTATTATGGTCCTTCAGAAAATACTGATGATAAATATATTTATGCAAATTTCGTTTTTCCAAAATTTTTTGCTGAATGGCTAAACGACAATGATGTTATACAAAAAATCTGGAGTAGAAAAGGAGATATTACAAATGCATCACCAACTTTGGATGATATCGATTTTGTATTATCAAATTTTTATAATACTAACATCACTGAAGGTCTAAGAAATTATGCGGTTTGGCGCTACTTTACAGGTTCAAGAGATGACGGGTTACATTTTCATAATGCTATTCTATTCCCTGAGGTTGAGCTTGAAGATACGAGAGGCTCAGGTATCATTGCTTACAACACATTGAATCAGATATATGGACCAGGTGGAACAAGATTTATTCCATATTCTTCTGGTGTTGATTTAAACTACTCTGTTAATGTGGTTGTTGGTGATGACATGGCGGCCTCAGTTATTGAATACGGATTTCCCGATTCTTCTTATGCACAAAAAATTCCAATCTCTTATACCAACGGTCATGGTACTGGCCAGACTAATTGCAGAGCAATAGAAAAAAATAGTTTTATTTTTGTTCCAGTTTGTTTAGACTATAACTTGAGCAACCAAAGTACTTTTAATACAACTGCTCTCTCATCAAGAGCAGTTAAATTTACTAATGAAAATAGTGATGTCAATAACATTGGTGGGCAATTACTGATTGATAACAATTCCTCACTGCAGATTAATTCCGGCACAAGAATCTCTTTGTCATTAACACCAAACCACAATGTAAAAACATTGAATGAAAGGTTGTTGATTTCCAACCAAACCCAAAAACATAATAATTGGAATAATGACAAAAGCAATTTCTTTACGGGGCATAATTTTGATGTTTTATCGACAACAAAAAATATTAAATCTAAATTCGAAAACATTAAATACTCAAAAATTGAAGCAAGACTTGAGGGAGAAGTTATTCCTGATAAAGGAAATTTCACTTTTCAAGACCCTTGGTATATGCTGAATGATGGTAGCCAACCAGGAAATAATTATTGGATATCATGCACAGCTTTTTATGAGCCAACAGGTAAACAGGGAGCAGCTGAAAAGGGTGTTTTCTTGAATCAAAATCCACAATACCAAATAGGTATCCCAAATTACTCTGCTAAAATCACTTCACCTCAGCCAATCTTTTTGAATGGTAGAACGCATACATTCTATTTCCAAAACTGGACAGGTACTAACGTAAACTTTAAATATCCAAACGAGCTGGAAACTCCCCTTGTTTTTACAAATGATAACGCGGTTGCAACAGCAAACTACAAAGGGCATTTCCTCTCAAACAGCAGTACCGCCAGCGCTTACAATGGGCAGCGGAAAATTGTTCGTGATAGAAACGGCATATATCATATGGTTTATCACAGCATGAACGCCTTATGGTACTCAAAAAGTTTAACTACCAATCTCTCTGGAGCCTGGGCACCGGAAATAAAATTAATCGAGAACGGTGCAGAGATATTTACCAATCCTTCCATAGATGTAAACACTGTTACGCATATGAACTACCGTGATGACTACCTCAAGGTTGCCTTCGAATTCTCTTCCGGGGTAAGCGGAAGCGCCGGTATTGGCGTTATTTTGATTGACATAAATACAGGAACAGTACAAGTACTTGGTGATGTCCCCATAAGCAATGATTACTACGGAAATGCCAAACCGGTAGTTGCTTCATTCGATAACGAAGTGTTTGTTATCTATAAAGAATCTGCTACAAGCAATCTTAAATACTTGAGATATTATTTAGATGGGAGTAACTGGATAGGTTTGACGGGAAGTTTGAGTGGATCATCAGCTTCTAGTATAAATCCTACGGTTTCAGCGAATAATAAGCCGTACGAGTATCTCAACAATCGTGTCCATATAGCCTGGCAGGAAGGTTCTACTTATATTAAATATCAATATTCTGAAACTGCAGGCAGAACAAACATGATTGAACCGAGAACTTTTAGTACCGTTCAGTTAACATCGTTTGGATCAGGAAATACGTACAATACCAATCCATCGATTATAGACCTCAATGGTGGAGCGCGGGTAGTTTGGCATGGCACCAGAGTAATCGGTGGACAAGTTATTGCCGATCGTCTTAGCTTTAGGGACGCAACGGGAGGTGGTTTTTGGCATTTTGGTTCAAATGTCGGTTCTCCGGTTATTAATAAAAAAGACGATAACACTGCATATATCCTTGCCTGGAGCCAATATGATGGAACACAAGGATGTTTTGCTGATAATACATTATCACAAATCCATGATTTACAAATTACCGGAAAAGACTTGCAGCTTTGCAACGGGAGTAGCTTTAGTTCAATGTTTGTAACTTCATTCACTAACACAACTTCACCCTATTTCTTTAAGCAGTCAAACGATATTCAGAGTTTGTACACAATAGCTAAAGCAAATATTGCCGGTATTAACAAAGGTCGTGAAGGCGTAGTTGCAAAAGGGAGCGGTGAGCTTTACTTTACCATTGGTGATGTAAATGTGAATGGAGAAAATATCTCTTTTAAAACTCTTCCCGACTCATTTACCGTGATTTCCGTAAATGATATAAACAACAATGTAAGAACCATCCCTTTTGCTATAAGTGATAATTCGCAGTTTAACTATAGTGTGCAATATGGCATAACTGATTCAGCCGAAGTAGTTAATTCACTATCGGTAAATGATGTTGTTTCATTCCGTGTTGAAATTGTAGATGAAGCTACCAATGAAGTACTTGGTGTTTTTGATAATGTAAGTTTCACAAAACAGCACGCCCTTCCGTATGAGAACTTTTCTTATCAAGTCTCAACAGAAGGAATTGGAAACAGAACGGTTTATTTAAGATTGGTAACCTCTGCAACTGAGGGCTGTTCTTTCTCTTTAGCCAATTTGCTTGATAATCAGAATATCATTGCAAAGAGAGCAATAAATCAAATTTCGTTTAAATCCGCAGCAGTAATAAAAGATTACGCTCTCGCACAAAACTATCCAAATCCTTTTAACCCGGCAACAATCATTACTTACCAATTGCCAAAGAGCGGAAGTGTAACATTGAAAATATATGATATGCTTGGTAAAGAAGTAAAAACACTTGTAAACGAGCAGAAGGAAATGGGCAGATACACTGTTCAGTTCGATGCTTCATCACTTGCAAGCGGCATGTACGTTTACCAGTTACGCGCTAATGATTATACTTCAACTAAAAAAATGTTGTTGTTGAAATAATGTAATGCAGAAGTTTAGCTCGGAAAAGTTCTTATGAATATTGTTCACGAACAGGCTAAACGTGTTTATAAAATGTTTGTTGATTTTGACGGCACCATTACCAGGCGGGATATCGGCGAACAGATTTTTTTGCAATATGGCGATACACAAAAAGCCGAAGCGATCATTAAAAGAATAAGTTCGAGGGAACTTACATCTGTTGAAGGTTGGAAAGCATTATTCGAAATTTTGCATCCGGTCTCAATAGATGAATTAACGAAATTTGTTCGTTCTTTTGAAATAGACAGCGCATTTCTCAGACTTGTTTCTTTTGCGCAGGAACAACAAGTTGAAATGATAATTCTTAGCGATGGTTTTGAATTTTACATCAGAACAATTTTGGAAAGAGAAAATATTACCGGTATTCCAATCTATTCGAACCGGTTAATAGAAGACGGAAGCGGAAAACCTCAGCCGGTTTTTCCGTACCGCGATGAAGAATGTAAAAGCTGCGCAAACTGTAAACGCAATCATGTTATTGAAAACAGCGGCGATGATGAGTTTACAGTTTATATCGGGAACGGAAGTTCGGATGTTTGTCCCGCGCAATATTGTGATTTTATTTTTGCGAAAGATTCGCTTCGTAAATTTTGTGAGAAAGAAAAAGTAACCTTTTTCCCGTATGACAATTTCAACGACGTTGTTTCCCGATTGGAAACTTTGTTCTCAAAAAAAAGGTTAAAGAAAAGGCGTCAAGCCGAATTGAAAAGAAAAAACTTATACAAATTAGGATAATGGTCGTTGGTCATCAGTCAGTGGACATTGGAAGTGAAGTTGTAAAATGAAATTAAGCGAACTGGAAGTCTTTAATCTTGCAATGGAGCTTGGTGAAATGGTTTGGAAAGAGGTTCTTGCATGGGACTATTTTGCAAAGAGTACTCTCGGCAAACAGATTGTTAATTCTGCTGATTCGGTTGCAGCTAATATCGCAGAAGGTTTTGGAAGATTCCATTATCAGGAAAACAAACATTTTTGTTACATCAGCAGAGGTTCTTTAACAGAAACACAAGTTTGGTTGAAGAAAGCAGAAAATAGAAATTTAATTACGATAGATGCGCTTCAAATTTATTATAACAAAATTGAGCTACTCCATAAAAAATTGAATGCGTATATAAAATCGATTGGCTCTAAAAATATTACTAACAAATGACGAATGACAAATGACTAATAAACTATTTAAATACAGAAGTTACACCCCAATACCATTTGTAATTTTAATGATAGCGTATCAGCAATCAAACGTGTGGAGTTTACCGCTTGGCTTATTGATTGCAGTTTGCGGCGAACTAATAAGACTTTGGGCTGTTAGTTGGGCGGGAAGCGAAACGCGCACAACCGGTAAAGTCGGCGGAACATATTTAGTTATAAACGGTCCGTATGCACACGTTCGCAATCCGCTTTACGTTGGAAATATTTTAATTTATTTCGGATTGGGAATTATGTCCTTTGCTCTCTTTCCATATCTCCAAATTATTGCGTTGGCGTTTTTCATTTATCAATATTATGAAATTATTAAAGAAGAAGAAGGCTTTCTCAGAGAAAAATTCGGAAATGATTTTGATGAATATTATAAAAATGTTCCGCGCATTTTTCC
>MNVA01000137.1 GCA_001871325.1 Ignavibacteria bacterium CG1_02_37_35 | reverse complement strand
ACGTTTTTCCCAAGACCCTTGCTTGTGAAAAAAGCTAAAGGAAAAAATGAATAATGAATATCGAACAAGGAATTTCGAATGATGAAGTTAAAATACGGATTGCATTCACTTCGAAATTCATTATTCCTTGTTCAATATTCGATATTTAATTATCGTTAACATGTTAGCGATAGCGATTCTCTAAGTGCCTAAGAGAAGGACAACTAGTAGTCCTCGAGTCTTCGACTTATCCCGGAACAACGGAAGAAGTACTCCTGCCACTCTTTGAGGAAAGACCCCTCTCCGGCTCTCCCCTTATAAAGGGGAGAGAGGAAGCGCAGGGTAAGGGGAGAGAGAAAGCCGATGTGAAAGTCGGAGAGGGGTTAAAAGTAGGAAAGGACTTCTTCTTAGCCTTCAGCCCTGAAAGAGAAGACCCCAATAATGGGCAGTACAATACGGCTACTATCCCGAAAGTTGTTGGAGGGGTGACTGCTGATTGCTTGGAGGTTGCATGTGCAGTCTATGACCAAGTAATTGTAAAGACTGTACCAGTTTCTTCTGCAAGAGCTGCTGAAGCTACTAAGTTTCTTGAAAATATTTATCGTACTGTTAACATTGCATTAGTGAATGAACTGAAGATGGTTTTTGACAGAATGGACATTGACATTTGGGAAGTAATTGAAGCCGCTAAAACCAAACCATTCGGATTTAATGCCTTTTATCCGGGACCCGGACTTGGTGGGCACTGCATTCCGATAGACCCATTCTACTTAACATGGAAAGCGCGTGAATACGATATTAGCACCAAGTTTATAGAACTTGCAGGTGAAATAAATACATTCCAGCCCTATTATGTTGTCCAGCGGGTTGCGGAGGTTCTAAACCTAAACCATAAACCTATCAACGCCTCAACGACCTTAATCTTAGGCGCTTCTTATAAAAAGGATATCGATGGTATGCGGGAGTCGCCGACATTAAAATTAATTGATATTTTGAAGTCTAAGGGAGCTGAAGTTGATTACAGCGATCCTTATGTGCCCAAACTTCTCCCAACAAGGCATTTCAACTTCGATATGTCGTCAGTTGAGATAACTAAGGAATCTTTGACGAAGTACGATATAATCCTTTTGAGTACCGACCATACGAATTTTGATTATAAATTTATTGCTGAAAACGCGAAACTTATTGTTGATACGCGTAATGTGTTTGAAAAGAATGGGATTACAAAAGAGAATATCTTTAAAGCTTAGCTTAAAATGATAAAATAGTTGATCCGTTAAAGGTAGAACTGAAATAGGGATTATCAGGATTATAAATTATTTAAATACTCGGAGATAAATTGAAAGTAGTAATTTTAGCCGGCGGGCTTGGAACACGCCTTAGCGAAGAAACTTCAATTAAGCCAAAACCGATGGTGGAGATTGGTGGAAAACCAATTCTCTGGCATATCATGAAAATTTATTCTCATTTTGGGTTCAATGAATTTATTGTTTGTTTGGGTTATAAAGGATATATAGTGAAAGAATATTTTGCAAATTATTATCTGCATCAGTCAGATATTACTTTTGATTTATCGACCAACTCGATGGAAATTCATAAAAACAATGCAGAGCCCTGGAAAATTACTCTTGTTGATACGGGAGATCTTTCGATGACTGGAGGACGACTGCTGAAAGTTAAAGATTATGTGAACAATGAGACTTTTATGTTAACCTACGGTGACGGTGTCTCTGATGTTAATATTAATGAGCTAATAGAGCATCATCAATCTACAAAACAAATTGCCACCGTGACGGCAGCGCAGCCTACCGGAAGATTTGGGGCATTAAAAATTAATGACGATGACTTTGTTAAAAGCTTTCAAGAAAAACCGGCTGGTGATGGGACATGGGTGAATGCAGGATTTTTTGTTCTTGAACCAGAAATATTTAATTATTTAGAAAATGACGCAACGGTTTTTGAAAAAGAACCTTTGCAAAATCTTGCACACGACAAACAGTTAAAGGCATTTTATCATAACGGTTTCTGGATGCCGATGGATAAGCTTCCGGAATTTTGTGAGAAAAGGAATGCGAATTTTCACGAATTAAATCGAATTTTCTCTAAGTATGAAGATTACTTTATTTTACCGGAAGCTACCCCCAACAGCGACCCTGCTTGGTTCAGCTATATCGTTACAATAAAAGAGACTTCACCGTTTAAGAGAGATGAGCTAACTAAATATTTAAATGAAAATTTAATTGAAACCAGGAATCTTTTTGCCGGTAATTTGGTTCGTCAGCCCGCTCTTAAGGATAGGAATTATAGAATAGCGGAACACTTAAATAATTCAGATTATATTATGAACAATACTTTTTTCCTTGGCACTTACCCGGGAAATACAGAAGAAAAATTTAATTACATTGCAAATGTTCTTAATTCTTTTTTAAATAAAGTATGAACCCTTTCAGTTACGGTACTATAGTAAGGTCCCCTTATTTTTTTAACAGGCATGATGAATGTAGGAGAATAGTTTCTACTCTTTCCGGCGGGAACAATCTTGTATTGTTCGCTCCTCGAAGGTTCGGAAAAACTTCGCTTGTTCTGCGTGCCCTTGACGAATTGGAAAATGAGAATTATACCTGTATATATTTCGATTTTATGCCGGTTTATTCCCGTGAATCGTTTATTGAATCATATTCAAAAGCGCTAATTGCCGGGCAGAGCAATCTTCAGCTAGCAATTAAAGCCGTTTCTAGCTTTGTTAAAGGCATCCGACCTAAGTTAGTTTTTGACCAGGCAGGCAATCCTGAATTCTCGATAGATTTTACCGAAAATAAAATAAATGAAAAAACGCTTGGAGAAATTCTTGATCTGCCGGAACATCTCGCTTCCCCGGGAAAACGCTTTATTATTGTGCTTGATGAATTCCAGGAAATAAATAAG
The DNA here is from genome assembly GCA_001871325.1 of Ignavibacteria bacterium CG1_02_37_35. GTDB lineage: Bacteria > Bacteroidota > Ignavibacteria > Ignavibacteriales > Ignavibacteriaceae > UBA1563. The sequence continues at coordinate 5,589 of MNVA01000137.1, read as the reverse complement.
TTAAACGGTGAAAATTTTGAAAAATTGTTCCGCAGTAAAATACAACATCACCAAAATGTAAACTATCTATTTTTAGGCAGCCGTACACATTTGCTGAACGACATGTTTAACAATAAAGGACGGGCATTTTATAATGCAGCTATGTTGATGCAAATTGGTCCTCTGCCGCAGGAAGAAACAATTGATTTCCTGATAAGCCGGTTTGCTTCTTCCGGTATCCAAATAGGGCAGCCGCTTTCCCTTTTGATTATCGAACAAGCAGGCAACATTCCTTATTACATTCAATTGTTAGCTGCTGAAATTTGGCAGTATGTGATAAATTCAACGCAAAAAATAGATAAAGAGCTTGTTATTAAATGCGCCGAAAAAATTGTTGATTTGAAAAGTGATTATTATTACGAACTTTACGACAAACAATCGTCATATCAAAAAAAGTTGTTAAAAGCGCTTGTAATAAGCGGTGAGAATTTGTTTTCTTCGGGTTACACAAAACAATTTCGCCTTACAGCAGCGTCAACCACTCAAAAAGCGCTTGCAGGATTGATTGAGTCCGGAATTGTAGAAAAAACAGAAGGGCGTTATTTTATTGCCGATCCTTTTTTCAAGAGGTTTATTACACGTTACGCTTAGCAGCGTTACGCTGCCCGGCGTAATAGGAAATGGAAGTTTCAATATTTACCCGGTACTATTGTTCATTATATTTAGTTTGATCCTGTGAAAATTTATTACACCGGGTGAAGTTAAGAATTATTCGTGAAATTAAAACTCCTGATAGCGAACTAAAATCTTTAATACAAGAGTCATTTGAACTAATGAAAATACTCGGGGCAATAAGCAGCAAAGCGAGTAAATGACTCTTAATTTTAATTTTTAATCCTCCAAAGGCGGACAGGTTTAGAATTTTTAATTTATTCTCTTTTTCCTTAAAACCATACACAATTAAACTCCGCCGAAGGCGGATCAACAACTAAACAACTACACGATTACACAACTCCACCACGAACCATAAACAAGAATTGTTAAAAAAAATATCATCCCGCACCGCCAAGATCGGCATCATTGGACTTGGTTACGTGGGCTTGCCGTTAGGACTAACCTTTACCCGCAAAGGATTCTCAGTCATCGGTTTTGATGTTGATGAGAAGAAGATACCTTTACTAAATGCCGGGCAAAGTTACAATTAGGTGACACAAATTATGAGTTTTGAAAAGAAAATATTGTGTATCGGCGACAGATTTATTTAATGAAATAATTACTCCGATAATTTCACCTGACATGAGGATTTATAACTCAACATTGATGTTCACTGTAGAATGAATAAATCATCTTACGCAAATGGGACTAAAGTCCCAAAATAGAAATGAGAGATTTTCTTCCACTATCTAAAGATAGTGGCTATTCAGTTTAAATTTTTAATTTTCAATAGCTACGACTTTTTCCCAAAGGGATGCCTTTGGCAAAGTCGTGGATTAAATAACCCAACAAACAATCGGCTTTAGCCAAAACTGCGTAAGGTGAGTGAATAATAACTAAATATCTACTTAGAACTAACAACTATTTATTGTCTTTATTCTTTTAGGCATTTATACTAATTTGCCTGTGAATCAATTATGAGGTTTTGAGATGTATACTGCAATAGTGCGGCAAGCCGCAAGTTCAAAGTGGCCACGCCTGAGGCGGGTGAAAAAGTATAAAGCATGCCAAGGCTTGCAATGGTTAAAAGTGGATTGGAACCTCAAAACAAGAAAAATATTTATTCCCCAAGGGAATATTAGTTGTTGGGGAATTTGGGTTACAAAGATTTAACCCGCCAGAGGCGGGTTATAGGAATAATCCCATACGGATTGAATATTTGTAACAAGAGTACAAAACAAACAATAGAATCTCATAGCGCAGCAAGCTGCAAGTAAAAAGTTGAAAGTATAAAGTTAAAAGTAAAAAAAATACCACCAGTGGCTTACAGGCGTGACATAAAAAACAAAATGTTATAATGTAAAACTTTTACGGAGAGTTAAATGGAAACAAAATCAATTTTGTTGGAAATTGAGAGACTGCCGGTTGAGGAAAAAATGTTGATAGTTGAAAGAACTATAAAAGCCATCCGGGAAAAAGAATTAAGAGAAAAAATGACCGGAGCAGTTGCAGAATTAGAGGAAGAGTATAGAAAAAATAGTGAATTGACAGCTTTTACCGGTATTGACTTTGAGAATTTTTATGAAACAAGGTGAAATTTGGCTTATTAACCTTGATCCCACAATAGGCGCTGAAATTCAAAAAACACGACCTGCGGTAATTGTTAACGACGATACCCTCGGCAGGTTACCGCTTAAAGTAATTGTGCCCATAACTGAATGGAAAGACAGCTATAAAATAGCACCATGGATGGTAAAGATAAAACCGGATGAGCTTAACAACCTTACAAAAGATTCTTCCGCAGATTGTTTCCAGGTTAGATCAATTTCCGAACAAAGGTTTGTTAAACAAATTGGTTTAGTTCAAAATAATAAAATGGAACAAATAAGAGAAGGACTATCTAAAGTATTTTCGATTGACATATAGCTTATACAATTAATCACAAAACCTCCACCGCGGCGACTGACAACTATTTTACCTTGGTATTGCCAGTTATTAGTACGAGAAAAACTGCATATTTGTTTAACGGAAGAAATATTCCAGATCATTCACAAATAAAAGAGATTGGTTTTGATACACACGCGATTGGGATGAAGGAAAGAGGCAGTAGGCAGAAGGCAGAAGGCAGTAAGCAGTAGGCAGTAAGCAGTAGGCAATGGGCAGAAGGCAGAAGTCAGAAGGCAGTAGGCAATGGGCAGAAGGCAGTAGGCAATGGGCAGAAGGCAGTAGGCAGTAGGCAGTAGGCAGTAAGCAATAGGCAGTAAGCAGTAAGCAATAGGCAGTAGAGAGAACGGTTAGCGCTATTTTCTATTCACGATCCGGGATTGATGAGATTGTGGGACATTGGGACGATTGAATTTGTAATGCAATTTTCAAAGCGCCAGATGAAATGTTGGAACACGGATTGGATAATCTTATGGGCGGTTCTAAAAATTAAGTTTTTTTCGCCACTAAGACACAAAGGCACGAAGAAAACAAATAATAATAAACATTTTGCGGCTTCGCGTCTTTGTGGTAAAGTCTTTTTTGAATTTTAGAACCGCCCTTTGGTAAGAAGAGGGAAAAGAAAAATGAAAGACAAAACAAAGGTCTCGTGAAGATGAAGCAGTTCAGCCATTCATTGTAAAAACATAACCGATGAAATTATATTTAGACAATTGCTCTTATAATAGACCTTTTGACGACCAAAGGGCGATAAAGATTAAGATTGAGACCGAAGCAAAACTTTTTATACAAGAAAGGGTAAAAGCAGGGGAACATAAGATTGTTTGGTCTTATATATTAGATTTTGAAAATTCAGCAAATCCGTTTGAAATAAGAAGGGAAGCGATAAGTCTTTGGAAAGATATCGCTGAAGTATATGTCTATGAGAATGCAGAAATTCTTACCTTTGCTAAGGACATTGCCCGCTTGACTATTAAAAGTAAAGATGCGCTTCATATAGCGTGTGCGATTTATGCGAAATGCGACTATTTTATAACCACCGATGACCTGGTAATAAAAAAGATGACAAATAATGATACAATAAAAGTTGTCAATCCTTTTGATTTCATTAAGAGAGAGGTAAGAGATGGAAACTAACGCTATTATTAAAATTAACGGCTATAAAGCATTGGTAAAAGAATTGGGTGAAGTACAGGCGGAAAAATTTATTTCCCTGGTTCAACAGGAACATTTTGATTATACAGAGTGGCAGAAAAAACTATGGATTGAAGAGAGCGTTGAAGCGACCAGCAGAAAAGCGATGCAGTATAAAGAAAGCAAAGACTTTAAGCGGTGATTGTGCTGAGTGTTTTCTTCCTGAGCATTGTCAGGTCAGCGGGATACGTTATTGTGAAATATCAATATGGAGAGCAGATTGATGGAGTGTTTAAAAAGGCGCCGACGATTGCGCCCGCAATTGAAGAAAATCTTTGCCACAGATTTCACAGATTAGACCTATCCGAAGGATGCTTCGCATAAAAAATTTTCTGTGAAAATCCGGATTAGCGGTATATACCCGTGTTCTATTATTTAAAAAATTAGTTTTTAGAGGAGCCCTAAATAAATATTTTCAGAATATTGCCACGCCTTTCAGTTTATATTTTACAGGGTAAACTTTTTATTTTTTATACTTTTGTAATCCAAAGAATGCTATTTATGAAGTTTGAATTTCATTTAAAGAAACTTGGGATGTGAGAAAGGAATCTTTGCAACCATTTAAAGAAACTAAGATTGCATTTTAAGAAACTTCAAACGGCAGTTGAGTAACTTTTAATGCGTTTGAAGAAATTAAAACATCTTGTAAAGAAATTAAAACAGCGGTAAAAGAAACTTTTAATGCGTTTGAAGAAACTAATAATGGGTTTTACAATTTAAAAAGTATGATTTGTGAATTGAAAAACGTGAATTTCGAAATAAATAATGCGAATCTCGTCTAAAAATGCAGTATTTACTGCATAATTTATCAAATAACCCTAAAGGAGAATAGTTATGATCCAGTACCTATCCACGTGTACAAATCGTCTTAAGTCGTTAAAAAACGGCATGACGAAGAACAGCGCTCTATGGCAAAACCAAACGGAAACACCGGATTTGGTTCAGCAAAAAATTGATGAACTTACTGCAAAAGAAAGGGAGATTGAAGATCTGAAAGAACAGATTGCAGTAAAGCAAAGTGAAGCCCATACCTTAAGCAATGCAACTGAAAGGTATGCCGATAGTATAGAAGCATTGGCTGTCGGTTTAGAAAAGAACATTGCGGAAAAACTGAATGAGTACGGGATAAAACTCCGCAAACCTATAACACGAAAACCTGCGCCTACTAAAACTTTAATTCCTACGCTTGAAGATGACAGCGACGGAGTGGGGTTCGTTGTTTCAACACAGGTTGACCCGGATGCCGATATTTATGAATGGCAGAAGGGAGCAGCTCCGGATGCATCGAAGACGGATACCGTCCCTGAAATGAAGCTCTTTAAAACAACGACAAAAACTTTCTTTGTTGATGACGATGTGCCGAAAGGCGTAAGAATCTTTTACCGGGTGCGCGCAATAAACAGCGTTGGTCAAGGCGCATGGAGTACTGCGGTAAGCAAAGTTCAGTAGGGAACCTCTAAAAACTCAAATGATACTCTGAAAAATCGCCACAAAGGCACAAAGGCACAAAGAAACACTAAGAAATCTTTGTGAAACTTCGTGTCTTTGTGTCTTCGTGGCATGACTTTTATTTTGGTTTTAGTTTTTAGAGGTGCCTAGTAAATAATTAGTACGTTATCATTCACATTTGTGTAATTCGCGGCGGCGGATTGGCAGAATATTATTTTTATCCGAAGAGCTATTCTGAAAAGAGAGGATGAATGGAAATGCATGGATGAATGTGTGAAGCATCCTTCTGACCCGCCTCAGGTGCGGCTCTCGGTGCTCAAGGGCTGATAGCTTTAATTGGAAGAGACGTTCTTCAACACTGTACTCTGT
>MNVA01000135.1 GCA_001871325.1 Ignavibacteria bacterium CG1_02_37_35 | reverse complement strand
ATTCACTTTTTCTTAAAGATGCTGAAGGCGGATTTTCAATTGGCGCCGGTGTAAATTCCAAAATGCTTTTAAGTTCTGCAATTGTAAACTTTGACTATGCCTATAGAGATTTTGGAAAGTTAAAAAATGTACACAGTTTTTCTGTAGGGATTAAATTCTAATAGTTAAATTTGTAGAAATGTCGAATCACCATTTAAAGTAGCACTTGAAGATAATCTTGCTCATATTATCGCTGTTTTGTATAAGCAACAGCTATTCTCAAAATTTATTTTTTGAAGGAGAGGAAAATTCAAAAATTAGAAATGAGGTAGTTGCTCAAGTTGGATCAATAAAAATTACAGTTGAGGAGTTCGTGTACAGTTATGAGTTTGGACCGGCTTTCCCAAAAAGAAAAAAGAATTCTAAACTGACACATCTTAATTATATGATAAATGAAAAGCTGCTTACCCTTGAAGGATATGAAAAAGGGGTCATGGAAAAAGAATCAACGAAAGAATTATTTGCGGATATCGAATACGATTTAGCGGCTGAAGAAATGTTCGAGAAGGAGATTGTGCCTAAGATAAAGATAAACGATACTGAGATTAATAAAGTAATTGAGACGAAACAGACTGAATATCAACTGAGATGGTTATACGCCCGGAACCCGATGGATGTGGATAATTATTTAAAGCAGTTAAAAAACGGAATTTCATTTGACTCTCTATTCACAGCCCAGCTAATTGACTCTGTTCTGATTGATGATAGACAGCTTACGAGCAGTCTGTACAATATTTATATGAAAAATCCGCAGTTTGCTCAAATAGTGGATACATTGAAAGCCGGAAGAATTTCCGATCCTATTCATACTGATGACGGCTGGTATATAATTAAAATTGATAACATTATTAAAAACATGATCACCGGTGAAGCGGAATATAACAAACTTAAATCCGAATCAATTAGTGCAATCACTAAGAGTAAAATGGATATTCTGTCGGATCAGTATGTGAAGGAATTATTTTCCGTAGAGAATCCAATTATAAAACGTAATGTGTTTAATGTGCTTCGATCGTATCTCGGGAAATTTATTCTGTCGCCCGAAAAATATTCCGAATGGGAATTGGATGACAAACTTGATGTTGCATTAGCTAATCTTGGATTGAAAAGAGGCGAGAAGTACACCGGTCTAAAATTAGTTGAGTGTAAGAGTCGTAACTTGTCTTTAGATGAATTTATCATCTGGTATAGGAACCGTGAACAATATATCAAATTCAATAAAAATGATTTAGTCGGATTTTCAAAATCTTTAGAAGATTTAGTTTGGCTTATGGTGAGAGATAAATTATTAACTGCCAAAGCCTACCAAAGCGGTTATAACAAATCCGAATGGGTAATAAAACAATCTAACTGGTGGAAAGATAAAATTTCTTATAGCGCATACAGAAATGAATTGGCTAATTCCATCACCTTAAATTCTGAAGAACAAAGTTTGTTAAATGAAAAGAAAAAATCTCAATCTGAAATTATGAGCGAAGAACTTTCAAAAAAAATATTGCACAAAGTTCTTGAGCTGAAGAAAAAATATAACATTGTTATAAACCAAAATGCCCTTGATAAAATAAAAGTTTCAAACGAAAATGATAAAAAAGCAATTGATATGTATATTGCTAAAAGAGGCAATCTAATTCCGAGACCGGCATTTCCTTCAATTGATAATGATTGGTCTAATTGGGAATAGATATTAATGAATAGATTTTTTATAAATATTGCTCTGCTTATTCTGATTTGGCTGACGTTGTCGTCATGTAATTCGGGTAATGAAAGTTCCGACACGAAGTTGATCTATTGGTGTTCCAATAATAGTTATGAAATTCAATTCGCAAAAATAGAAACGGAAAAGTGGAATAAAAACAACCGAAATGTTTCGGTAAAATATCAACCGGTTCCCGAAGGAAGATCGAGTGAAGAAATTATTCTTGCAGCGGTGGTTGGCAAAACTACTCCGGATATTTATTCCAACATGTGGCAGGGTGATGTTGAATCTTATGCGCAAGCAAAAGTTTTGGTAGCGCTTGATACACTCAAAGGTTTTATGGATTTTCTTAACGAAAGATGTGACAGCGAAGTGATTGAGGAAATTAGATCGCTCGATGGACATATTTATCAGATCCCGTGGAAGATTAATCCGATCATGCTAATTTACAATGAAAAAATGATTGCTGATTTAGGCTCATCAGTTCCACCTAAATCGTATTCTGATTTTTTTAGATTTTCTGCAAAATTTCAAAAAGATGTTAATGGCGATGGTTATGTTGACAGATGGTTCGGATATTCTGAAGTGCTTGTAACCTGGTGGCAAAGATTTTTTGATTTCTATCCATTGTATCTTGCCGCTTCAGGCGGTGCGCCGTTAGTAAAAGGGGATAAAGCTGTTTTCAATAATGAATATGGTGTCGGAGTTTTCAAATTTCTTCAGACGCTGTACAAAAAAAATTACTTCTCAAAGGAGCAGCTTTCTGCAAGACAGGATGTTTTTCTATCCGAAATAATCGCGACAAGGTTTACGGGTCCCTGGGAAATATCTCATGCAGATAAGTTCAAACCAAAAGGATTTGAATATAATTTTAGCTGTATACCCGTGCCAGATGATCACAAAGGTCCGGTTTATACTTATGGAGATCCGAAAAATATTGTGATATTCAAAACGTGTAAAAATCCGCAAGCTGCATGGGAATATGTAAAAACACTGATTGATCGCGATGGCGACCTCAAACTTTTGGAATTAACCAATCAGCTTCCGAGAAGAAAAAACATTAACACCGATGAATATTTTAGCGGGTATTTCAACCGTAATCCGAAGATGAAAATATTTGCAGACCAATCAAAGTTTGTCAGAGGAACGGATGCTTCGCCTGTGCTGAAAGAAGTGTTTGATTTAATTTCACAAGAATATGAAGCTTGTGTTATTTATGGAATGAAGACGCCTGAACAAGCCGTAAAAGATGCTTCAGATGCAGTAAACTTATTATTTCTAAAATGATAAATAGAAAAAAAATATTACCCTACTTATTAGTTTCACCATATATAGTGCACTTTTTACTGTTCGTTGCCTTCCCTGTTGTTTTCTCTATTGTTCTTACATTTCATAAATGGAATATAATTTCGCCGATGGAGTACACAGGTTTTAATAATTATATAAGACTCTTCAATGATAAGACTTTTTTTAAAGCAATCGGAAACACATTAATATTTCTAATTATTCACATTCCGCTTCAAATTATAGTTGCACTGTTTCTTGCAGAAATTTTAAATCAAAAAATAAAATTGCGCGGAGTTTTTAGAGGCGCATTTTTTCTTCCCGTAATTGTTTCCGGTGTTGTGGTTACAATTTTGTGGCAGCAGTTATTCGGATTTGATACGGGGCTATTTAACAGATTACTTACTGGAATTGGATTTGGTAAAATTGGATGGCTGACTGATCCGAATATTGCGATGACTTCAATTGCTGTAATGGCTACATGGAAGAATGTTGGGCTTTATATAATCCTCTTTCTCGTCGGGCTTCAAACGGTTCCAACACAATATTATGAAGCCGCCGATCTTGAAGGTGCAAACCATTGGCAAAAATTTTTCAAAATTACTTTGCCGATGATCAACCCAACAATTTTTATGGTGGTGATCCTTTCTACCATCGGAGGTTTCTCCTTATTTATCGAACCATATATTATGACCGGCGGCGGACCGTTAAACAGCACAGTTTCCGCAGTGCTTTATATTTACAAGCAAGGATTCTTCTACTACCACATGGGATATGCGGCAACACTTGGTTTGTTTTTTGCATTCATCATTTTAGCTGTTGTAATGATTCAGAAAAAATTCATTGAGAAAGACCATTGAAAAAAATTAAATCAATATTGTTTTATGTCGCTCTTACCGTCTGCGCAGTGATATTTGTATATCCCTTTTATTGGATGGTGATAGCATCAATCGCACCCGAAAATGAGATCGGTAGTTTAACATTGATGCCGACATCCTTGACGTTAACCAGTTATGCACAAATGGTTGATAAGATTCCCATCGGCGGAGCATTTATTAACAGCATTATCGTCGCCTCTTCCATTACAATTGGCGTCTTAATTTTTGGTTCGATGATCGGTTATGCTTTATCCAAACTTGTATTCAAAGGAAGAGATTTAATTTTTTATGTAATCATTTTCACGATGACCCTGCCATTCCAAATAACACTCATCCCGCAGTACATCATCATGGTAAAGTTTGGCTGGATAGATACGTATTGGGCATTAATAGTTCCTTATCTAATAAATGCGTTAAGTATTATTATGTTCAGGCAATATTTTAAATCCATTCCCGATAGTTTAATTGACGCCGCAAGACTTGATGGTTGTAATGAGTTGCAAATAATTTTTAGAATACTGTGGCCTAACTCGATGCCGGCGATAATAACAATCGGCATCATAACCTTTATGGCTTCATGGAATGAAGTACTGTGGCCACTTATTGTCATCCGCGATGAAAGTTTGATGACAATGCCGCAGCTTGTTACGTTATTTGCGGTTGGCGGAAGGGCGGAGTCTCAGCTTGGAGTTAAACTTGCATCTGCTGTAATGCTTGCGCTGCCGATAGTGCTGGCGTACTTGTTCTTCCAGAAATATTTTATTCAAAGTATGGCTTCAACAGGGATAAAAGAATAAATAGATAGTATCTTAAATGATCGAAAAACAATTTATGAGTAAAGATGAAAGCAATTAGAACAAAGATAGTAATTACGCCTGATTACAAAAGAGTTGTATACCGACCGTTTACTATAATGTCTGAAGAAAGAATTATTAAGATCATTGGCAGAATTCTTACTCTTTCCGAAAAAGAAGTTAAAAAAGAACTTAGGCAGGTGATAACAGAATTTGAAGTGCGGCATCAAAGGCTGCGTAATTTTTTTCTTAACAGATTTGAAGAGATGAAAAAACATCTGTTAACGGATCAGGTTTTAAGTGAGGAGCGGAAATTATTAATTGGAGCTTATTTTACTCAAGAATATTCGATGGAATCTGCCGCTCTTTTTAACCCTTCAATGGTGTGGCATCCGGATCAATCAGATCTGCCCGAAGGAAGCCGCCGTTTCATTTTAAGTTTGCGGGCTACGGGTGAGGGTCATCTTTCTTCCATTACTTTTAGATCAGGTGTAATTGATAAGGAAAATAGAATTACAATTAATTCGCCGACCCGCTATGTAACTACTTCAGAGAATATTACAAATCCAGTTTATGAAAAAATACTTTTTGAACGAAAGCTTTTAGAACTTGATTTACTGAATGATTTTGCTAAACAAGTGATGAGCAGTCTCGAAGATAATTTTACCATTGCTGATCTTGAAAATAGCATAAAAATTTTAATACGACCTTTCAAAAAGAAAGGGGGAGAAAATGAATTGATCGCAAACGGAATTTTATCTCTGGCGCTTTCAAATTATGAAATCCAATATTCCCCTGATCAAGGACTTTCGGAGAGAATAATTTTTCCTCATTCCCCTTCGGAAATGAATGGAATTGAGGATGCACGATTCGTTGAGTTCACTAATGAAAATGGAGAGCGAATTTATTATGCTACTTATACAGCTTTCGATGGGAAAGTAA
>MNVA01000189.1 GCA_001871325.1 Ignavibacteria bacterium CG1_02_37_35 | reverse complement strand
CTCAACTTCTGTTACTGCGCGTTTGTAAAATCTATCATCGTGAACTTGAATATCCCAAGAGTTGCTGCCATTAATTTTGATACCGGCGAGTGAGAAAATTTTTTCTATTGTTTTTTTATATCTATTACTCATAACCTATTCCTTTAATAGATAAGATTAAATACATACCCGACAACTATTATTCCCACAGCTACTACACCTACAAAAACAAAAATCAATTGCAGCTTAAGAACTTTTTTTAGAATTATAGCTTCCGGAAACGATAAACCTATTACACTCATCATAAACGCCAGTACGGTTCCAAGCGACGCCCCCTTTTCTAATAACGCTTGAACAATAGGAATTATTCCTGCAGCATTTGAATACATTGGAACGCCAAGCATTACAGCAATCGGTACAGACCACCAAGCGCTTTTTCCCATTAATGAAGCCATAAAGTTTTCCGGCACGTATCCGTGTATTCCGGCGCCGACAGCAATTCCGATTACTATATATATCCAAACTTTACTAACAATTTCTTTTACGGCATCAATACCGGCTGTGATTCTTTCGGAAAAAGAAATTTGTTCTTCTTCCATTTCAAGATGCCCCGCTTTAACTTCGTATACCCACGGTTCAACATATCTTTCTAATTTTAATCTGCCGATTATATAACCGGAAATCATTGCGATCAGCAACCCGGTTGTCATATAAAGAAGAGCTGTTTTCCATCCGAACAAACCGAAGAGAAGAACGAGCGCAACTTCATTTATCATTGGCGCCGCAATTAGAAAAGAAAACGTTACACCAAGCGGAACTCCGCTTTCTACGAATCCAAGAAAAAGAGGAATTGCAGAACACGAACAGAAAGGAGTTACAATTCCAAGCAAACTTGCCGAAACATTTCCGGCAAATAATTTTTTACCTCCAAGCATTTTCCGTGTTCTCTCCGGCGAGAAGTAGCTTCTTATTATTCCAACTCCAAAAACAATCAGCGTAAGCAGTAGAAGAACTTTCGGCACTTCAAAAACGAAAAACCAAACTGCATCTGTAAGATGGGCGCCTTTAGATAGGTTCACGATTTCATAAATCAAAAAGTTTGTGAGGTTTTCAAGATTCAAATAAAGAATAAGCCACACCGGCAACAACAAAAGTGGAATTAGGAATTTGGTTTTTTCTTCGTTCAATTTATTTGAGAGATAATTCATTTTAATACCAATTATTATGGACAAACATTAGGAGCTTTGACAGTTCCTTCTTCAACATTTTTGAAATATTTTTTCTGAAACCATAACGCTACATTGACCAAACCAATTAGAACAGGCACTTCAACCAAAGGTCCAATAACAGCAGCAAATGCTTCACCACTGTTTATTCCAAACACCGCAACTGCTACGGCAATCGCTAATTCAAAATTATTACTTGCAGCCGTGAAGGAAAGCGTTGCCGTCTTGGAGTAATCTGCGCCAATTTTTCTTCCCATATAAAATGAGACGAGAAACATTATCACGAAATAGAAGAGAAGCGGAATTGCAATCCGCACAACATCAAGAGGAATCTTTACGATGTATTCTCCCTTAAGCGAGAACATTACGATGATTGTGAATATTAGAGCGATGAGGGTTAACGGGCTGATCTTCGGAATGAATTTTGTCTGATACCATTCTTTGTTTTTCAATTTGATCAACGAAAAGCGGGTAATTATTCCGGCTAAAAAAGGAATGCCGAGATAAATAAAAACGCTCTCCGCAATTTGTCCGATTGTTATATCAACTTTAAAAGATTGTAACCCGAACCAGTGAGGTAAAATTGTTAAGAAGACATAAGCGTAAACCGAAAAGAAGAGCACTTGAAATATTGAGTTGAACGCAACCAATCCGGCGGCATATTCTGTATCGCCTTTTGCAAGTTCGTTCCATACAATTACCATTGCAATGCAACGCGCAAGTCCAATCATAATTAAACCAGCCATATAATGAGGATAGTCATGCAAAAAGATTATCGCAAGAAAGAACATCAGGATTGGTCCGATGATCCAGTTTTGAATAAGCGAAAGAGAAAGGACTTTTACGTTTTTGAATACATCTCCCAACTCTTCATATTTAACTTTTGCAAGCGGAGGATACATCATGAGAATCAAGCCTACCGCAATAGGAATGTTAGTTGTACTTTCCGGTGATGATTTAAGTGAATCCCAAAATTTTGCAATTCCCGGAAAGAGATAACCGGAAAAAACCCCGATGAACATTGCGAGAAATATCCACAACGTTAAATAGCGATCAAGGAATGAAAGTTTTTTTGTAAGTGAACTCATAAATATTCCTCTTTCTTTAATTGTTCTGTAATGAATTCCTTTATTTGAATAATTGAAGGCAATCCATTTTTATAATAACGGCAAGCAAGATTTGCTTCAATCGGTTCCGGCATATTTTCTAAATCGATTCCGTTGATCAATACAGTTGGTGAGCAACGAAATTTTACCCGCTCAGCTTCTTCCGGTGTTTCAACAAGTATCTCTTCGTATTCAATATTATTCCCGAATTCTGTTATTGCTGTTTTAACTCTTGCTATTATTTCTTTAGAGTTTGGACAACCTTCAAAATGCTGCACTTTTATTTTTACTTTTTTATCATTCATTTTTTATTCTATTGAGTTGCAAGTGCGTTCATTAGCCAATGTGATAAAGTAGATTTTGTTGGCAGTTTGCCACTGAGAACAACTTTACCGTTTATAACCAAGCCCGGTGTGCTCATAATTCCGTAACTCATAATGTCTTTGTAATCCGTTACTTTTTCTATTTCTGCTTCAAGACCATTCTCCGCAACAGCTTCGTTACAGAGTTTTTCTAAGGTTACACAGTTTGTGCAGCCCGGACCAAGCACTTTAATGTTTAGCATTTTTTAACTCCTTAAATTTTCTTCGTAGAATTTGTAAAAGTCATTTTTGATTTCATCTCTAATTCTTCTGAACTCAGAAAGGATTTCTTCTTCCGTTCCGGTCGCATTTGCAGGGTCTTCAAAACCGATATGCAACTGCTTCCCAACTTTACCGATAAATAACGGGCAAGTTTCTTTTGCGTTATCACAAACGGTGATTACAAAATCAAAAGCATCATTTAAGAATTGATCAACTTTCTTTGGGAAGTTTTTGCTCAAATCAATTCCAACTTCGCTCATCACTCGTACCGCTTTTGGATGAACATGTGAAGATGGATTTGTTCCCGCGGAAAAAACTTCCAACTCATTATCAAATGATTTTAGAAATCCTTCAGCCATCTGGCTGCGGCATGAATTACCTGTGCAAAGGATAAGAATTCGTTTTTTCATCTTTTACTTTTTTAATTTAAGTGAATGCAGATCACCATGGTCAATCAGAGCAATCTGCATTTGAATACTTTAGTTTTTATTTGCAGTTACGGTGATGCTGAAAATGCCTACACCGCTTTGCCGGTAGCCGGTTAATTCTGCTTCCGATAAATATTCTTTCAATATTTCATCCGGGAGGTCTATTACCTTTGTTTTTTTAATTTCCGAATTAGTAAATCCGGCGGCGGAAATGATGTTCAAATAATCATCTTGTTGAATTGCACCTGAAACACAACCGGCATACATCATAGCTGACTTTTTCAAATTCCCCGGCAATTCTCCTTTAATTACAATATCGGAGACGCAAAAATGTCCACCGGGTTTTAAAATTCTGTAAATTTCCACAAATGCTTTTTGTTTGTCCGGAACCAGATTCAAAACGCAATTGCTCACAACAACATCTGCAATGGAATCTTCAAGCGGCATTGCTTCGATGTCGCCTAAACGGAATTCAACATTTTTGAAACCAAGCTTTGCATTGTTGGTATTTGCTTTATCAATCATTTCTTTTGTCATATCAATTCCGATAACTTTTCCGGTTTCACCAACAATTGAACGGGCAATGAACACATCATTACCGGCACCGGAACCAAGATCTACAACAGTATCTCCAACTTTAATTCCCGCGTATTCTGTTGGCAGACCACATCCTAAATTAAGATCAGCTTCTTTTACATAACCATTCACTTTTGAGTAATCGTCTTTCATAATCGAGAAATCAACAGCATTCTCAGTGGTACCGCACCCACAACTGCAACCGCAACCACTATTATCTTTCGCAATTTGCCCATATTTCTCTTTTACCATTTCTTTTATTTCTTTTTCGTTTTGCATGATATTTTTTCTCCTTTATTGAGATTGTTAAAATAGTTTTGAAAATCTTTTGTTACTTTGAAAAGCATTTCGACATTGACGCAGTAACAGACTTTCGGTCCGTCAATATCACCCTGGATCAATCCAACTCGCTTTAATTCTTTTAGATGTTGGGAAACCGTAGCCTGCGCTAGCGGAAGAAGATTTACCAATTCTCCGCACATGCATGCATTCATCTCGGAAAGTAATTTCATTATTTTAATTCTTGCGGGATGCGAAAGCGCTTTGGCAATATCCGCCAAAAAGATTTCGTCATCGGTAAAGTCTTGTGTTTTTGCTGTTGCCATATAATTTCCTAAATCGTTCATCGTAAATATACGATAATGTGATCGGTTTGTCAAGAAAAAAGTTTAAATGAGCAAAATTTTTTTTAACCGAAGAGCGCTAACCTTCTTTGCAACGTAGATTATTTTAATAAGAAGGGGATTAAAGCGAACATCGTCCCGCTTAGGCGCATAGGCGTCAACTTAACAACTATGTTTTCAATTGAAATTATATTTTCAATTGAAATTAAGCTCAGTTGTTTCGATTTTAGAATAAATTAAACAATTATATATCATCCCTAAAGGGATTTTATTTACCGTTTTTAACTATATCTCTATAAATATTTAATCCCTATCGGGATTTGTTTTTCTCATCCCGGAGGGATGAAATATTTATAGAAACATGAAGAAAAGACAGAACAAAATGCCGTAGGCATGACATAATAATAATGCTAAATTAAACTAGAAATCAAACAATTAGCCTATATTTAATTAGAATTTGATTCCCTTAAGTTGACGCATATGCGCTATGCGGGATTGATCTTTGTTCTTAAATCAGATTTAACTTAGGTTTTGGAGGTTATGAAATTTTGAAGTAAGGAGATTCTTCAAGAAGATTAGTTACAAATTCTCCGACGGATGCTTCTTTCGCCATTAAATCTTTTAATGTAGTTTTGGTAACAACCCCGTCAATAGCGGTTTGAACCGCCCTCCAGAGCGAGCGGATGGAGCAATCAATAGTATGTGTACAAACAATATCAACTCCGGAATAGTCACTGCAAAAAGAAGCTTCAAACAATTTTCCGCCAAGCGCGTTAAGCACGTCTGCAACAATAATCTGTTCAGGCGGGCGAGATAGTTTGTATCCACCGGCTTGACCTCTGGCGCTTTCAATAAATCCTCCGATGCGCAGAAGGCGTAAAATTTTTGCGGCGTTTGCCTGCGTAAGTTTTTCCGCGTTACTTATTTCGGGAATTGTCAGTCCGTTTGGGGATTTGCTGTAAGCTATTCGCAGCAGACAGCGCAAACCATATTCTTCTTGTGAATTGAATTTCATTGTTGACGATTAGTTGTTTTGATTCAACGGAATTTTTGATCCGCACGTTTTAGCATATTGCACAGCTTCATACTGCTCTTTTGAAACGGAAGGTCCTTGGCGGTTACAGAATTCATCAAACGCGCTGGTTAATTTTTTTGCAATTTGTTCCGGTGAATAGCCTTCAATTTCAAATCGCGGAAGAAAGAAAAGAACTTTTCCGTTTTTGAAAATTGCAGCACTTGGTGAAGATGGAGTTTCACCAACAAGTAATTCGCGAACTTTATCAACTGCATCTCTGTCCTGCCCCGCAAACACAGTTGTAAGTTTATCTGGAATAACCAAATGTTGAAGCGCAGCAGAAACCCCAGGTCTTGCGCCTCCGGCGGCGCATCCGCAAACAGAATTAATTACTACCAAAACAGTCTTATCGTCATTTACTTGAAGAGTATTTTCAACTGCTTCTTTAGAGCGCAATTCTTCAAATCCAACCGCAGTCAACTCATCACGCATTGGCTGAACAGCAGTTTCATCGTACATAGGTGGTCTTGTTATTGTGAACATATTTTGTATCCTTTTTTTATAAAATTTTCTTAATCTTAATCGTATTTATAATCTTAATCGGAATTAAATGAATTAAGAAAAAGATTATGACTGAGAAGCTTCTTTAATAAAATCCTAATTCTACTTTGGCAACATCACTCATCATATCTTTATCCCATGGCGGATTCCAGACGATCTCAACTCTAACTTTTCCAATTCCCGGAACGGCTTGTAACTTCTGCTGAACTTCAGGCGGTAGCGATTCTGCCACCGGACACATCGGTGAAGTAAGGGTCATGTTTACCTGCAAATTCTTTTCAAGATCGAAGTTCAATTCGTAGATGAGTCCGAGTTCCCAAATATCAACGGGAATTTCGGGATCGTAGCAGGTCTTTAAAGCACGGATGACTTTTTCCTGCATCTCAACTAATTCTGATTTTTGTGTTGCTACTTCCATTTTTACTCAGTTGAAATTTTTTCTTCTTTATTGTTAAGTGCGTTGTGCAACGTATGCCATGCGAGACTTGCGCATTTTACGCGCGCCGGGAATTCCTGAACTCCCTGAAAAACCGCAAGTTTTCCCAACGCTTCAATTTCGTTAGTATTTTTCAATTTGCCGGTCACGAGGTCATGAAACTTTCCAAATAGTTCTTCGGCTTCGTCCTTTGTTTTTCCTTTGATGATCGCCGTCATTAAAGAGGCAGAAGATTTTGAGATTGCGCAACCGTTCCCGATAAATGAAATATCTTTTACTACATCGTTTTCAAGCTGTAAATAAACGTCCAAATGATCGCCGCACAAAGGATTGTGTCCTTCCGCATGGTGATTTGCATCTTCAAGTTTCTTAAAATTTCTCGGACTTTTATTATGGTCTAAAATAACTTGCTGATACAGCTCGCGTAATTCATTATCCATTAGCCAAACACCTCAAATACTTTTTTTAACGCATCGGCAGTAAAATCAATTTCTTCTTTCGTGTTGTAAAAGGAAAGTGAAATCCTAGCCGTTGCCGGAATTCCAAATCGTTGCATCACCGGCTGCGTGCAATGGTGTCCCGTTCTAATTGCGATGCCGTCAAAATCCAAAATGGTTCCAATGTCATGCGGATGAATACCTTCAAGCGCAAATGAAAAAACGCTGAGTTTGTTTTCTGCCGTGCCGATCGGTGTTAATTTTTCGACAGAAGATAACTTTGCATTTGCATATTCGAAGAGATCCTTTTCGTATGATGAAATTAAATCCATTCCGGTCTCATTCAAATAATCTATCGCTGTTCCCATACCGATAACGCCGGCAATATTTGGCGTTCCGGCTTCAAACTTGTAGGGCAGGGAATTGTATGTGGTTTTTTCAAACGTAACTGAAGAAATCATATCGCCGCCGCCTTGATAGGGAGGCATTTCCTCTAAATATTTTTCTTTGCCGTAAAGAATTCCAACTCCGGTCGGCGCGTAAAGTTTGTGCCCGGAGAAGGCGAGAAAATCGCAGTCAAGTTCCTGCACATCAATTTTAAAATGCTGAATTGCTTGTGCGGCATCAATCAAGACAGGAATGTTTTTGCTGTGCGCTAGTTGAATAATTTCTTTTACCGGATTGACGGTCCCTAACGAGTTGGAAACATAAACCACCGAAATAAATTTCGTTTTTTCGGAGATCAATTTTTCAAATGCTTCAAAAATGATTTCGCCTTTATCATTTATCGGAATCACTTTCAACACGGCTTTTTTCTCTTCGCAAAGCAATTGCCACGGTACAATATTAGAATGATGTTCAAGATGAGAGATGATAATTTCATCTCCTTCTTTTATAAATTTCTTTCCGAAAGAAGCGGCAACAAGATTGATCGAATCGGTCGTTCCTTTTGTAAAAATTATTTCCGATAAGCTTGATGCATTGATAAATCGTAAAACTTTTTCGCGCACTTGCTCATAAGCTGTCGTAGCCTTTTGGCTAAGCGTATGAACGCCGCGGTGAATATTTGAATTCAAAGTTTTGTAATACTCTTCTTCTTTTTCGATAACGCATAACGGCTTCTGTGTCGTTGCGGCGTTATCAAAATAAACCAAA
>MNVA01000066.1 GCA_001871325.1 Ignavibacteria bacterium CG1_02_37_35 | reverse complement strand
GAAAAATAATAAAGGCGAATACCTTATGCTGGTTGAAGGCTCAATCCCCACAGGCGCTGACGGAGTTTATTGCTGTATCGGCGGAAGAACCGCTGAAGACATTGTTAAAGAAGCGGCAGAAAATGCTAAAGCAATTGTCGCTTGGGGAAGCTGCGCTTCTAACGGTTGTATTCAATCTGCAAACCCAAATCCTACAAGCGCAACACCGGTGCATAAAATAATCAGCGGAAAACCAATCATCAACGTTCCCGGCTGCCCGCCGATTGGTGAAGTAATGGCTGGCGTAATCGTTCATCTCTTAGCTTTTGACCGCATTCCTCAACTTGACGGTTTGGGAAGACCAAAAGCGTTTTATTCAAGACGCGTTCACGATACTTGCTACCGCCGTCCAAATTATGATGCGGGATTGTTCGTAGAAACTTTCGACGATGAAAATGCAAAACGCGGATATTGTTTATATAAAATGGGATGCCGCGGTCCTGTTACCTACAATTCTTGCGGAGTAATAAAATGGAATAACGGTGTAAGTTATCCAATTCAATCCGGTCACGGTTGTATCGGATGCAGCGAAGCGAACTTCTGGGACAACGGACCATTCTATCAGCATCTTGCTTCGTTCCCGGGATTTGGAATTGAAACCACAGCGGATACAATCGGTGTGGCTGTCGGCGCAGCAACTGCCGTCGGAATCGCCGCTCACGCAATCACAACAAACTTAAAAAAGCGCAAACTTATTGCAGAAGAAATTAATCATAGCGAAACTGCTTCGGTTGATAAGAAAGGAGACAAATAATTATGGCTAATCGAATAGTTGTTGATCCCGTTACAAGAATTGAGGGACACCTTCGTGTTGAAGTTGAAATTAAAGGAGGAAAAGTTGTTGATGCATATAGTTCCGGAACAATGGTGCGCGGCTTTGAACTTATCCTTAAAGGAAGAGATCCGAGAGACGCCTGGGCTTTTACGGAAAGAGCTTGCGGAGTTTGTACAACCGTTCACGCATTGGCTTCAGTAAGAACTGTTGAAGACGCATTAAAAATTACCGTTCCGCCAAATGCCGAACTGATTAGAAACCTGATGTTCTGCGCTCAATATATGCAAGACCACGTAGTTCACTTTTATCATTTGCATGCGCTTGATTGGGTTGATGTTGTAAGCGCTTTAAAAGCTGATCCGAAGAAAACTTCCGAACTTGCGCAAAGCATTTCAAATTATTCAAAAAGTTCTACCGGATATTTTTCAGATTTACAAAAGAAGCTTACCGGCTTTGTAAACAGCGGACAACTTGGAATATTTGCAAACGGATATTGGGGACATTCGGCTTTCAAACTTCCTGCCGAAGCAAACCTAATGGCTGTAGCTCATTATCTTGAAGCGCTTGAGTGGCAGAAAGAAATGGTAAAAGTTCACACAATCTTCGGCGGAAAAAATCCGCATCCGAATTATCTCGTCGGCGGCGTTCCCTGTTCTGTTAATATTGATGATGCAAACGCACTTAATGCAGAACGACTTGCTTATGTTGGAACTTTGTTTGAGCAAGGAAGAGAATTCATCGACCAAGTTTATATTCCTGATTTACTTGCTGTCGCTTCATTCTACAAAGAATGGGGCGCTGTAGGCGGCGGTCTTCCAAACTACATGGCGTACGGCGACCTTCCGACTAACGGTTATGCGGATGTTGCTAAATTTAAATTCCCGCGCGGAGTTATTCTTGATCGAGACTTAACAAAGATACACGAGATAGACGGTAAAAATCCGCAAGAAGTTCAAGAATATATCGCCCACTCCTGGTATGAATACTCCGATGGCGACAAAGCCGGAAGACATCCATGGGATGGTGAAACCAAATTTAATTACACCGGTCCCAAACCTCCGTATGAGCAACTAAACGTAAAAGAAAAATACAGTTGGTTAAAAACTCCCCGCTGGAAAGGACACGCGATGGAAGTTGGACCGCTTGCGCGGCTGTTAGTTGCATACGGCACCGGCAGAAAAGAAGTTCAGGATATTGTAAATGGAACTTTGAAAAAATTAGATGTTCCTGTTGCGGCGCTCTTTTCAACGTTAGGAAGAACAGCAGCTCGCGGATTGGAAACTCAATTAATTGCAAATTGGTCAAAAGAATTTTACGATCAACTGCTGGCAAATATTAAGAACGGTGACACACGAATGTTCAATAATGAAAAATGGGAACCTTCAACCTGGCCCGATGAAGCGAAAGGCGTTGGTATGACCGAAGCTCCGCGCGGCGCGTTAGCGCATTGGATTGTTATTAAGAATCAAAAGATTGATAATTATCAGTTGGTTGTGCCAAGCACCTGGAATGCTTCACCGCGTGATGACAAAGGGCAGATGTCGGCTTATGAATCTGCACTGATCGGAACGCCGGTTGCAAACCCGGAACAGCCGTTGGAAATTCTTAGAACCATTCATTCATTTGATCCGTGTATTGCTTGCGCAGTTCATCTCTATGATGAAAAAGGAACATACGTTCATCAAGTACAAACATTTTAGGAGTTAGCATGGAAAATATATCAATTAGAAGAGTCTATGTCTGGCAAACTCCCGTTCGGTTTTATCATTGGCTGAATGCGTTGGTTGTAGTTACTTTAGCAATAACCGGATACATCATCGGAAGCCCGCCCGCAATTCAAAGCGGCTCGGAAGCTTCGTTCGGTTATTGGTTTGGAACGGTGCGGTTCATTCATTTTCTTGCGGCGTTCCTTTTCTTTTTTAATTTTTTATTTAGAATTTATTGGGGCTTTGCCGGAAATGAGTATGCTAAATGGCATAACTTTATTATAACGACAAAGAAACAATGGAACGAACTCCTCCGCGTTCTGAAAATTGATGTCTTCCAGCAAAAGGGCGAACCGATTGAATCTATTGGGCACAACGCACTTGCCGGACTTACTTATTTCATTTCCTTTTTAGCTTTTCTTTTTCAATGCATGACCGGCTTCGGAATGTACTCGGCAATGAGTCATGCTTGGCTGCCGAATATGTTCGCATGGGTCGTTCCGTTTATGGGCGGCGATTTTGCCGTGCGTCAATGGCACCACGTAATGATGTGGTTCTTCATCATCTTCTCAATGATTCATGTTTACCTGGTTTTCTACCACGATTATGTTGAAGGAAGAGGAGTCATTTCTTCAATGGCAGGCGGATGGAAGTTTATTGAAAAGAAAAATCTGCAAAAATAAAACATAATTCAGTTCACATTTTACTAATCCCTCTTGCGACACGAGAGGGATTTTTTTATTAACTTCTTATATGGAAATATTAATACTCGGAATCGGAAATACTTTAATGGGTGATGAAGGCGTTGGCGTTCACGCAATTCGATATATGGAGAAACAAAAATTTTCTTCAAACATTCGTTTGCTTGACGGCGGCACCGGCGGGTTTCATTTGTTGGAATATTTTCAAGAATATCAAAACATCATTATGATTGACGCCACAATGGATGGAAATCCTCCGGGAACAATTCGAGTGATCACTCCAAAATTCTCAAGCGATTTTCCCAAAGTATTAAGTTCACACGATATCGGTTTAAAAGATTTGGTTGAATCCGCTGCGTTGTTAGATACTTTCCCAACAATTAATCTTATCACCGTTTCAATCGAAAAAATTCAACCAATGCTTCTGACCTTATCAACAGACGTTGAAAACGCTATTCCCACTGTTTATGAAAAAGTAAAAGAAGTTTTGGGAATTATTAATAAATTAGGAAAGAGTCATTTAGACAAAAGACCCATGAGGAGTGAATGATCTCAGCTCAATTGAAAAAGAAATTACCGCTGTGGTTAACGCTTCGTTTGAGATAAAGTAAGCGAGTAACATGAAAAATTTTATCTTTACCATACTTCTGATAGTCATAATTCTTTTCAATTATACTTCCGCGCAGGAACTTGAAATTTCTCTTGTAATGGATAAAACGAATTATCTTAAGTATGAGACGATTGAAAGTCTGGCAGAATTAAAAAATATTAGTTCTCAAATAGCCATCGTAACTGAACCATTCAATGCCGAAATATCCAATTCCGGAATAGAGATTTTACTCTTCGATTCAACTGGCAATACAATGCATTCTATTGGTCGTACGATTATACATGGTTATTTGGAAGAGCAAATTAAATTACTACCGAAACAATTTCTGATGAGTTTTATTCATGTTACTCAGTCAGGATTTGGGCAATCAATTCAGGGGAGTGGCACTAGAGTCGCTTTAGAAAATGCCTACCTTCCTGCTGGGGAATATAAAATACAATTAAGTTATACTTACGTTAGTGATAAAGTTGAAAGAAAAATTTATTCTAATATTTGTCAGTTTAATATCAGCAAGCCAACCGAAGACGATCTGAAAATAATTAATGAAATTAGGGAGGTGAACGGAAAAATGTTTTCCATCCCGGGGACAAAATATCCGGAATCAGTAAAAACTATTTTCAATAGTTATCCGAACCATGTTTATACATTATCAGTGTATAAGGATTTCTTAACAACGGTTTACCAAAAAGAAAGTGACCAAAGAGAATATTTACTAAAAATGATAGAAGACCATCCGACCTCTTTCTTGACATTACTTTCCGTTATAGGTTGCCCAACAATCTCGGAAGACTTTCGTAATATCGCTTCTGCCCAATTGAAAGAGAAAAGCGAACTCAACAAAACAATGCTTGAAAAGTATGAGAATTATAAAAAAATTGTAAACCGAAAGTGAGAATCTTGTAACGACTTTCATTCCCCTTAACACTAAACTAATCTTTTTTCTTCTCCTTCTTCAATTTCTTTTCCCCCTCTTTTTTGCCGTATTCTTTTTTGTAAGCCTTAGCTATGCGGCAGTCCTGGCAAAAACTGCCGCAGCATTTTTCCCATTCTTTTTCGGTAAACAATTCTTTCACTTTTGACATTACTATTTCAAAAGAACTTTTGAAGTCTGCAAAATATTCTCAACTGTAATACCGTATTTTTCATACAAAATTTCATACGGGGCGGAAGCGCCGAATTTTTCTATTGAAATAACTTTTCCGCCGTCGCCGGTATATTTGTGCCAGCCTTGCGCAACACCCGCTTCTATAGCAACGCGGGCTTTTACTTCTTTTGGCAGAATGGAATTTTTGTATTCTTCGGTTTGCATTTCAAATAATTCCCAACTTGGAAAACTTACCACGCGGACTTTCTTCCCTTCGCTTTCAAGTTTTTCCGCAGCCTTCAGAATTAATTCAACTTCTGAGCCGCTTGCCATTAAAATAATTTCCGGTTTATCGGCATCTTTTAAAATGTAAGCGCCTTTAAATAAATTATCTGATGAAGGATATTTTGATTGATCGAGAATCGGCAATCCTTGTCTTGTTAAAAGTAATGCAACCGGACTTCCTTTGTGCTGAATCGCGAACTTCCATGCAGAGGCAGTTTCGTTTGCATCTGCGGGACGAAGAACTATTAAGCCGGGAATAGATCGCAGCGCGGCAAAATGTTCAACCGGCTGATGTGTTGGTCCGTCTTCGCCAAGTCCGATAGTATCGTGTGTGAAAACGTAGATCACTTTTATTTTTGATAATGAAGCAAGACGAATTGCCGGACGAAGATAATCAGAAAAAACTAAAAATGTTCCACCGAAAGGAATAACACCGCCGTACATC
>MNVA01000162.1 GCA_001871325.1 Ignavibacteria bacterium CG1_02_37_35 | reverse complement strand
CCGGTAACATCCTTGCGGCTGTCTGTATAATTAGAAAGATAAAGCGAATATCCGGCGGGTGAAATTGTACTTGGACCTCCGCGTGTTAAACCGGCAGAAAAAGTCGAGGGGAAATAAAATCCTTCAAACCGGAATCCATAATAATTTTCAAGTTCAAGATTTATGAAACCTCCGTAGCCGTCACCATCTTTTTTCCCTTCAAAGTTGAAATTCTTAAAAGCAAAAGTATAGAACGATTTCGTTCTGAAAATTCCATCTGTCTCAAACCATCGGTAACCAAGAACAAGATGTCCGTTAATAGCATTCGTCTTCCACTGAAAACCAAAATCATTAAATTCAAATCCCGGTGTGATATAACCGAATGCCGTGTTAAGATAAAAATTTCCTTTTTGTTTGTTCAACATAACTCTTCCCATAGAACCGGTGAGTGAACTTCTGCTGCTGTCAATTCTTGCATACGATGCATCGGGTCTCTGATAATAACGGTAAGGCATCTGTTGCAATTTCAGTATTGCATCTGTTGAACCGGAGACAAACGAACCGCTGAGTGATCCGTTGAGAGCATATTCTTTATCTTCATCCAGCATTGTCCAGCCGTCAACTCCGCCGGCAAAACTATTTTTTGTTAAAGAAGCATTTAAATTGGCATCATGCAGATCGCGGTTTACGGAAGTGAAAATAAATCCAAGCCCTTGATTTCCGCTGTTAAATTCTTTCAAACCTCTCATAGCAGAATAACTTGTAAGTGGTTCAACTTCTTGCTCGGAAAGATTTCCGTTATCATTTATGCGCGCGGTCATTCTTTGAGTTACCGCAGTTAATCCATAGAAAGAAAAATTGGAAGCGGGCTTGCCGGTTATTTTTGCAGCGCCAAAAATTCGTGTTTCATTGGGTTGATCTATATATCCACCTGCATCCGGATAATATTGGGGAGAGCGTCCGATCCGCCTTGTGTAAACGAAATTAGGTGAACCGAAATTAAAATTCCAACTGTTGTTTAATCCGCCTCTTCCAAAGTTCAGGAGATTATTTCCTTCAATAAAAAATGGTCTTTTTTCTTCAAAGTAAGTTTCAAATGCAGAAAGATTAACTACAGCCGGATCAACTTCCACTTGTCCGAAATCGGGATTGATCGTTGCATCAAGCGAAAGGTTGCTGCCCAACCCGATTTTAACATCGCCGCCAAGGGTAGTTTTATATCTATTCCCTTTATAGAAAGGATCGTTTGGGTCGTGGACAAGTGATTGAGCTTTTTGCACAACATACGGAAGCACTTCAATTCGCGGTTTGTTTTTAATTCCTTCCAGCCCATCAAGATCGGCAAAGTGAGAAACGAATCCGCTCTCCTTTTTAGGAACCATTATCATATAAGATTCTTCTTTCCGCCGTTCAATTTGTCTTTGGAAATTAATTCCCCATCTCATCGAATCGGAAGCGTTAAAGCGAAGTTGTGAAAATGGAACTTTCATTTCTGCGCTCCATCCATCATCATTTATTGAAGCCGCATAATCCCAGATGCCGTTCCAAGAATCATCGTTCCAGCTATCGTTATACATTGTGCCATCTAAAATAGAGCCTAAAGGATTTATCACAAAAAAATATCCGGTTTGCTTATCGTGGTACGGATCGATTGCAACGGCAAAATAATCTGAATTCTGGAAATTGTCTCTTCTTCCAAGCAAAGACATAATAGAATCGGGACGAGAATCATACATTTTAGCGCAGAAGTAAATTGCATCATTATCGTAAAAAACCCAGACATCGGTTTTCTCTGATGCCGGTTTGCCTTCTTGAGGTTGGCGTTGGGTAAAACTGTTTGTTGCCGCCGGAAATTGATAAACGGTTTCCGCAAGCTTTCCGTCAATGGAAAGCGCTGAATTTAGTCTAATCGCTTTTACTTTTATTGAATGTGAAAGGGTATCGATTTTACCGGCAAAAGCAATAAAGAAGCAACTTAAAAGAAATGCAATTGTAAGAGTTTTTTTCATATAATTCCGAAATAGTCTTTAAGAAATAATTATTGCGCACAAATTAAATAGTTACATTTCCTTTAGACCATTTTATTAGATAAAGGTTGTATGCCCATGATTACCGGTTAATAAAGTTGATGAGAAATATCATCCTTATATCCAGTTACTTCACCTTGTAAATCGAAAAAGATTTTCCGGAGAGCACAACTGAGAAAGGATTGTTGTTCGTCTCGATTTTTTCCTTCGACAGCAGATCAAAAAGCTGCGGAGTTTTTATCTCGAAGGAAAATTTTTGTTCTTTTTCGTTCAGGTTGAAAAGGATGAGCAGCTTTTCATTTTCAAACGTACGGGTGAATGCAAAAATATTTTTCTCGTTATTCTGCAAAACAAATTTCACATCGCCATAGCGAAGCGCTTTTGAAGTATTATGAACGTTCGTCATCTTTTTATAAAAATCCAGCAGATCATTATTCACGTCAACTTTATAAGTTCCAAATCCGGTTTTAAATCCCGAAGAAGCATCTATAACCTCGTCATCATAACTTAACTCTTGCCACACCATTGGTTTGCGGTCATGCGGATCATCAGCGCCCCACATCCCGGCTTCGTCGCCGTAGTAAATCATCGGGGCACCGCGATAGGTAAGCTGAAATGCCGCAATAAGTTTCTGTAAATTATATTCATCGGCACTTGGTTTTCTTGGGCTGTAGTTTGGATTCTGCCCATTATTATCGCGGTCATATTGACGGTCGGGATTTATAATCATTGAAGCAAGTCTGTCAACATCGTGTGAATCCATTAAATTCTGCAACAGAAATAAATTTTCTTCAGGATATGCTTTGTCAATTTCTTCCAGTTTTTGAATGAACTCTGAAACCGAAATTTTCTTCTCTTTGTTGATAAACAAATCGCAAACCGCATAAGCGAAATTGTAATTCATCAATCCGTCAAAAACTCCGTTCTCGGAAATATATTCTTTGGAGATTTGCCAAAGTTCACCAAGAATAATCGCTTGCGGATTGAGCGATTTTACTTCCGCATTCCAATCACGCCAAAAACCAATCGGAACTTCATTTGCAACGTCAAGCCGCCATCCGTCGATCCCGTCTTCCGGATTTCCATCGCCGTTTGGGTCCATCCATTTTTTTGTAGCATCAAAAATATATTTTTTTACTTCGGGAAATAAATCCGTTTCCGATCTATTAAATTCAGGAAGCGATTTGGTGCCCCACCAACCTTTGTAATCGAATTCA
This sequence comes from Ignavibacteria bacterium CG1_02_37_35, assembly GCA_001871325.1. Taxonomy (GTDB): domain Bacteria; phylum Bacteroidota; class Ignavibacteria; order Ignavibacteriales; family Ignavibacteriaceae; genus UBA1563. The sequence goes on along the minus strand of MNVA01000162.1, from coordinate 2,211 downwards.
TTCTTCTCCGTTTTTGGATCATCATAACTTTTTATTTTGTACCAATCCTTATATCTCGATTGCTGCTGTTTTTTAACAACATCCTGAAACGCCCAAAACTGCTCGCCGGTATGATTGAATACTCCATCAATAATTATATACATTCCGCGTGCATGGACTTCCTTTACCAATTGAAAAAATAATTTATCCGCAGAAGTTAATTTCCATGTTGAAGGATCATCCGGAGTTTCGGATGTCATTAATTTTTTATCGCCCACCGGGTCAGAACCAAATGTATGATCTATATGATGATAAGAGGAACCGTCGTATTTATGCATGGATACTGCTTCAAACATGGGATTGAGATAAATTGCTCCAACACCGAGTTCTTTCAAATAATCTAATTTGTTGATGATACCTTGAATGTCACCTCCGTACCGGCGTGAAGTAAAATTGCCGTGTCCGTGATTTCCACTTTTCTTTTCCCAAGTCGATTGCTCAAACCAATTGGAAGTCCATTTAGTAATCTGCCAACCTTCCGGAATTCTTTTTTGATTAACAAAAACTTCCTCTGCTGTTGGGTCGTTACTTGGATCACCATTGGCAAAACGTTCGGGGAAAATCTGGTACCAGACAATTCCCTTTGCCCAATCCGGATATTTCTTTTGTGCGAAAGAATTTTCCGTTGAAACGAAGAGAAGAAAAGTTAATGAGAGGAGAAAAGCGGTTACAGTTTTTTGTTTCATAAGTTTAATTCCTTTTTCATTTTATCAAATGATTCTTCAATGCTGTGCGGTTTAAATCCGAATTCCGATTCTGCTTTGATCGTTATCAACCCCGATTTTAGTGGGCGCGGAGCCGGTTGATTCAACTCAGCTGTTACAATTGGAGTGATTAGTGATTTATCTAAATTAAAATAATCTGCAATACGAAGTGTGAAATCATAACGCGAGAGAAATTCTCTGCCACCGGTATGATACAGTCCAAATTTCTTTTTCACAATTACATTGTGAATCGCCGAAGCAAGATCGTCTAAAAATGTCGGATTATTAATCTGATCCGTAACAATACGGATCGGTTTTTTGTTTCTACTAGAATCCACAACCCACCTCACAAAATCGGCTCTTCCGGTTTTGATAATTCCATATAAAACATTCGTGCGCAAAATCGTAAACAGCGCACCACCGATCTTTAACGCATTCTCGCTTGCAAGTTTCGTGCGCGCATAATAGCCAAACGGATTCGGAGTATCAACTTCGCTATAAGGACCTTTCGTTCCGTCAAAAACATAATCGGTAGAAATATGAATGATGTGGCAATCAACAACGCGCGCAGCTTCTGTAATGAATTCCAGACCTTTCACGTTTACCTTCCAGCAAAGTTCTCGGTCGGATTCGGCTTTATCAACATTGGTGTAAGCGGCGGCGTTAATTATTACATCAGGGTAAAAATTGAGAATAATATTTTTAACCGCCTCGCGCTGTGTAAAATCAACTTGTTTATACTCAATACCGGAGAAAAACGGTTCCGGCTCACTTGATGAAGCAAGTATTTCATAATTCCCCGATTGTGTAAAAAGATGGATGGTCCGCTGTCCGAGCATTCCGTTAGCGCCAAAAATTAAAACTCTTTTTTTAAGAAATTCTTGAGAGAACATCGTGTCGTAAATCTTTCATTTTTTTTATTTCAGAATAGGAAGCAATGCAACCTCCTGCAATATTTGCAAGGGTAAAAGCCTTTTCAATATTTTTATCTTTAATATAGGAAGAAAAGAAAGCCGCGCCAAAAACATCTCCACAGCCTACTTTGTTTTTCGTCTCAACTTCAATTGCAGAAACGGTAATTGAAACAAACTCATCATTTTTCATCGTGTAAAGGGATGCCCCGCGATCTCCTTTTGTGACCAGAATTATTTTTGCTCCAAGGTGGAGAAGTTCTGCGGCAATTTCCATCTCGGTCTTTTTTTCACTCAAAGTAAAAAGTTCGTGATCGTTTGCCTGAACAACATCAGTCGAGGTTATCCATTTTTCAACTTCGGGAATTTTGCGGAAATCTCTCCGATAATTATCATCAATACCACGCGCCATAGAATGAATATCAATATAAACTGGTCCGTTATAATTTTTTCTGATCTGCTGCACATCTTCAACATTGATATCAAAACCGGTGATCATGTTGATAAAAATGCCGTCAAATTTATTTAGCGCTTCAAACGGAACGGTGAGCTTGTCG
>MNVA01000203.1 GCA_001871325.1 Ignavibacteria bacterium CG1_02_37_35 | reverse complement strand
ACTGATGGAGTAACCTGGAATAATATTCAAACCAATCTTACAGCTTCAACAGGATTTTATAATTGGACCATTCCGAATGTTTCAAGTTCCGCGGTTAAAGTTAAAGTTAGCGATGATCTGAATCCAACTTATTCAGATGCAAGCGACACTAATTTTAAAATTGCAGATATAGTTTTAACGTCTCCGAATGGTGGAGAGCGTTGGCAAGTCGGTTATAAGAAAAATATCACCTGGTTTGCATCTTCCAATGTTTCAAAAGTGAATCTTTATTATAAAACTTCTACTTCCGGAAATTGGATTCCGATAGATACCAATATTACAGCATCCGCAAATACATATTCGTGGCTTTTACAAAATCCTGTTACCCAACAAGCGGTTATCAGGATAACCGATGCTTCTTCAAACTTTGCAATTCAAGATACAAACGATGCAGTCTTTACAATTTCCAATATCGAACTTACTTCACCGTTATCCGCAGATAAATGGAGAAGCGGCAAAGCAAACTTGATTGCATGGAACCGCAGCAGCGATGTTACAAATGTTGATTTGTATTATTCAACTGATAACGGTGCTGTATGGAATTCTCTCCAATTAAGTGTTGCTGCCAGCCAGTATTCATGGAACATTCCCGCAAATATTAATGCAAACCAGGTTAAAGTGAGAATTCATAATTCAGCGGATGTTTCTATTGCAGACACGAGCGGAGTTTTTTCGATCTACTATCCTTCACTTACTTTGGTTGCCCCGGACGGTGGTGATTACATTCAAGCCGGTTCACCGTATCAAATAAAATGGAGTAGTACACTCGTATCAAAAGTTAAAATTGATTATTACAATGGAACTTCATGGCAACAACTTATTAGTGAACAACCTGCAGACTCGCAGAAATTTACCTGGACTCCGGATACTTCTCTATCTTCTGCAAACGGAAAGATTAGAGTATTAGATGCTGATGATAACGCTATTGGCGATACAAGCAATTTGAGTTTCAAAATTGGATATGTTCAACTAACGAACTTAATTGGAGGTGAAAATCTTCAAGCGAATTCTGCAAAGAATATCACATGGATTAACAGCTTAAGCGTTTCAACAATTAAGTTGGAACTTTCAACAAACAACGGGACGAGTTGGACAACATTACAAACGGCGCTTCCTTCAAGTCCGGCAACTTATGCATGGAGTGTTCCGAATACTCCTTCGGATTCATTACGATTAAGAATCAGCGATGCATCTTCCGGCAATTTAATTTCTTATAAGAGCAGTTCTCCATTTTCGATTAGCAATATTGATTTAACTTCGCCGAACGGCGGAGAAACTTATCAAACCGGTAAGAACGTTACAATCACCTGGAATGCAAGTTCCAACACACAAAATATTAAGTTGGAATTCTTCGATGGAACAAGTTGGAATTACATTGCGGATACACTTGCCTCTGCAAAAACTTATAATTGGACAATTCCAAATGCGATTGCAAACGCAACAACGAATGCCCGTATTCGTATTAGTAATTCACTCTTCTCAAATATAAAAGATTCAAGTGCGGCAGACTTCACCGTTAAACATTTGGAGATAAGCGCTCCTGCAGCAGCGGACGAATGGCAGGTAAATACAAACCAGACGATAACATGGAATTCAATAAATATTCAAACGGTAAAAATTGACTATTCTACTAATGATGGTACTTCATGGATACCTGTTACCGGTTCTGTCTCTGCGGCTCTTAATTCATATAGTTGGTTGATTCCGAATACTACAACTTCGACGGCACGAATTAGAATTTCTGATTCAGCTAACGCAACGATTTCGACGATCAGCAATCAATTTAAAATATATAATCCTTCTTTAACTTTAACTTCACCGGTTGGCAGCGAGAACTGGCAGGCAGGATCAACAAAAAATGTTACCTGGTCAAGTTCGCTCGTTGATTTTATAAATATCGAATATAGTTTAGATGAAGGACTCTCATGGAGTACTTTGAAATCGAATGTTTCGGCATCAACCGGGAAGTATGAATGGAGCATCCGGGATACGCTTTCAACAACAAAGGCAAGAATAAAAATTTCTTTTGTGGGATCCGGACCTGTGATAAGCGATTCAAGTTCTGCGAACTTTATGGTTACAAGAATTAAAATTGCTTCACCGAATGGTGGAGAAATTTATCAAGCGGGAGCTACAAAGACAATTCTATGGGAAGTTAGTTCTCATGTTCCTGCAGTCAATCTTGAATATTCATCTAATGGCGGGTCTTCATGGGACGCTATTAAGACCAATGTAACCGCTTCTCTGAATCAATATTCATGGGATGTTCCTAAGTCCTACCAAACTATTCAAGGTAGGGTACGTATAGTTGCTGCCAATGCTTTATCAATTTCCGATACGAGCGACGCCAATTTTAAGATCGGCTGGATCGCGGTTACTTCACCCAATGGAAATGAGAATCTGCAAGCTGGAAGAACTTATCAAATCGCCTGGGCGAAAAGCAGCAGTATTTCAAATGTGAAAATTGAGTATTCCTTGCTTGGTGATTCGAACTATCAAGTAATTGCTGCAAATGAAATCTCAACCGGAAAGTATGATTGGACAATCCCATCAGATGTTTCAACAAATTTGGGAAGAATAAAAATATCTGATGCAACCGCTGCGGATCAAATTGCAGATATCAGTGATACCACTTTTATAGTTTCAATCTTAAAGATCACTGCACCAATTCTTGGTACAAATTGGGCGGCGGGCTCTACTCAAACAATAAAGTGGAATAGCAGTTCAAATGTTGCCTCTGTTCGGATTGAATATTCATCGAACAGCGGTCTTTCGTGGGATACGGTAACGACCTCAGTTTCAGCTTCAGACAGTAGTTATGATTGGAAAATTCCAGGCAGTTTGATTTCATCTCAAGCGAAACTCAGAATCTTTAGCACGATTACTACAAGCATAAGTGATACATCAAATAAATTTACAATTTTCGTCCCCTCGGTTTCTTTGACCTATCCAAATGGTGGAGAGAGACTCCTCGCAGGTTCTGTTGATACAATTAGGTGGAACGTTGAATATGTTTCCACCATCAGAATTGATTATTCAATAGATAACGGAACTAATTGGCAAGTCTTGAAAGATGTTGTTGATGCAACCGCAGGAAAATATGCATGGCAGATTCCAAACGGTTTATCAACTGCGCAAGGATTAATTCGTATCACCGATGTTACTGCGGCAGAAATTAAAGATTCAAGCAGTACTCCGTTTACTGTTGGCTGGATTGATATTACTTCTCCGAGCGGGAACCAAAACTGGTTAGCCGGAAGTCAAAAAGATATTACCTGGAGTGCAAGTTCCAGTATTTCAACTGTAAAAATAGAATACTTTGACGATAATTCGTGGCAGACAATTGTTACAGGAATTAATGCTTCTCTTGGAAAATATTCTTGGACAATTCCATCTATTCCAGTCTCCACCGGGAGAATTAGAATCGCTGATTTCGCTTCAAAGACTTCTATAGTTGATACGAGCAGCGGCAATCTTACAATTAACACCTTAACGATTGTTTCTCCGAATGGAGGAGAATTTTTTCATGCGGGAACAACCAATAAAATTAGTTGGACAAAGAATCCAATCTTTTCAAACTTGAAATTAGAATACTCATTAAATAATGGTAAAAATTGGAACGTAATAATTAGTTCGATCTCTGCCAGTTTGGGTGAATACAACTGGGTTATTCCGGAAAATATTTCAAGTGATTCCGCTTATTTACGAATTAGTGATGTTGCTGATGGAGCTATTTCTGATTCCAGTAATAGTCCCTTCAGAATCGGAAGACTTCAAGTTTTGTTGCCAAGTTCAGCAATTAAGGTTTTAGAAAATACCTCTTATACAATCCAGTGGAGCAGGAGCGATAATATTCCACTAGTTGATTTGCATTACACCACCGATAATGGGAACACATGGATACCGATAACAAATGCTCAGGCTATCTCATCAACTTCAGGAAGTTTTGATTGGTTGGTTCCGCAAACACCGTCAGATTCGTGTTCAATAAGAATACGAAGTACTTCAGATATTACTTTTAGCGGTGCAAGCAGCTCACTTTTTACGATTGCGCAATTTAAGCTGCTCACCCCGAACGGCGGACAAATCTGGCAAACCGGTACAAGCCAGGATATAACCTGGCAATATAAATATGTAAGCAACTTACAAATTGAATATACTACCAATGCTGGAATTGACTGGAAGAGCGTATCATCAAGTGCAATTGCATCTTCTTTAGAAAAATACACCTGGAATATTCCTGATGATATCAACTTTGCAGATGTAAATTTCAAAGTAAGGATTAGAGATGTTGAAAATCCTACTATCGCCGATACAAGCAACAGCAGCTTCACGGTTAGTTATTTGAAGCTAATATCTCCGAATGGCGGAGGCGGGCAGCAAATAGGGACTTCTTATTCGATAAGATGGAGTCATAGCCCAAGCACGATACAAAAAATTAAACTTGAGTACACAATTGATGATAAGAACTGGCGGTATATTGATACTGTCTCTGCCGATTCTGTTTCGTATTTGTGGAAAATACCTAATACGCCAACCCAATCTGCGCGAGTTCGCGTAAGCGATTTTTCACAACCTACTATCAGTGATGCCAGTGATAGTTTAATTGTGATAAGCTACATCGCGTTGAAATATCCGAATGGTGGAAAGACACAGAAAGTTCAAGCCGGGAAGACTTATTCCGTTGCATGGGAAGGGGCTTATTTGAAAGGCATTTCAATTGATTATTCGTTGAACGGCGGAGTGGACTGGAATCCGATTGATGATGCGAGAAATATCCACCCTGATTCGACTCAATTTAATTGGACTATCCCCAATACTCCCTCAACGCAATGTATGATTAGAGTTAGCGATTTTGCTTACCCTTCCATCTACGACGCCAGCGACACGTTATTTTCAATCTGTTCAATTTCATTGACGAGTCAGAACGAATTGATCGCAGTGCAAAATAATTCGATTCAAAAAATTACCTGGGAATCAAAGAATATTGATTCCGTACGTATTCAACTTTCGTTGGATAATGGGTTGACATGGCCCACGAGTTTTCCGGTTCAAGATGCTGCATTACAAAGCTATGATTGGCAAGTCGGAAATCAGAAAACGATTTCAGCGCGGTTGAGAATCTCCGATCAATTTGATGTATCCATAAATGATGTGAACGATACTAATTTTGTAATAGGCTCTTATCCTAAAGTTACTTTATTAAGTGTATTTCAAAAAGACACTATAAAGTTCACCTATGATTTTAGTACCCCGGGTGAACAATTAGCTATGACAAAATTTGAATATATTAATGAAGCCAATAGTCCGATTGACGTTCTTAGTTCTGTTGAATTTGTAAAAAATAATACTCCGGGACCGATCGTTGACACGCTGAAATGGGATTCGAAAAATAATCTTCCAAATTTTGAAGGATTAGTAAAAGTTAAAATTACGCTACAATCAAATTATAAAGTTACTTATGTAATTGAACTTGATAGTGTTGGAATTGATAATGTGCCGCCAAAATTTGACGTCGCACAAATTGGTGAAATGCAAGAACCATTCAGCTTAGGCTGGGGTCGTGCAATGCTTTACTGGAGCGCCGCGACTGACTCCAACAGTTCGATAAAATATACGGTAGCATATTCCACCGATGATATTTATGAGGCTGATTCATCAATTACCACAACCAACGATACGATTTATATTTCATTGTTGCGAACTTCAACTAAGTACAATGTGAGATTCACCGTTTCCGATGGTTTGGGTAATTCTCAATTTTTCTACACTCAATTTAAGACCTTGGCAGCGGCTGATTTTAACGGAGATAATCAAATTGACTTAGTTGATCTGGCATCGTTTGTTAAATCATGGAGTACTCCCGGCTTAACCTATGGCGCTGATTTAGCTCCTTATACGGATTCGATCCCATCTATTAGAGTGGTAGGAGATTCTCGACTAAATATTCAAGACCTTTTCGTCTTTGTTGATATGTGGAATTACTACCAAACGACGAGAAGTTTACCCAAGAAGAATATCGCAGTTGCAAAAACATCAGATCAAATCGAAAGATGCGAGCTAAAAGTTCGTAAAGGAAAAAATGACTTTGTTCACACGATAAGTTTTGATGAAGATAACGAACTGATGGCTATGTCTGCAGAGCTGCATTACAACCCAACTCGTATGCGGTTTGATTCGTCTTCTATTGCAGGGGTTGGTAAAAATCTGGAAGGTGGATTTACTTTAGTTCATAATGATTCACTCAACGGAATTGTAACTATTAATTATGCCGATCTGAACGGGACACTGGATAATAAAATTCAGTTCATTTCTACGCTTACGTCAAATATGGATCGAATTTCTAATGAAGATTCACTTGTAATAGTCTTAAGCGGACTAAATAAATCGTTCAAGCAAGCATATTCGAAACAAGTCGTCTATACCATTAAAGAGGTTCCCAACAACTTTAATTTATCGCAGAATTATCCTAATCCTTTTAATCCGACGACGATGATTAATTATGAACTGCCGTCGAAAGCGAGAGTAAGCTTAATACTTTTTGATATTCTTGGAAGAAAAGTGGCTGCTTTAATAGATGAAGAGCAGAACGAAGGATATTATCAATTTGGAATGGATGCAAACAAGGTTGCTAATGGATTGGCGAGCGGTGTTTACATCTATAGGTTAAGTGCCGGAAGTTTTAATGCTACTAAAAAAATGGTTTTATTGAAGTAATGCCATCATGAGGTTTATTATGAAACGTTATTTAAAACTGGAAAAAAAGATGAAATATTTTTTAATACATTTCTCCATTCTTCTTATAAGCGTGTTTGCGGTTAGATGCAACACCGGCGGAGTAGTTGATAATCCGCCGCCTTTTCTTGAAATAATTGATGGTCCATTAGAAAGTGAAGTGTTATCGAAAGACAAAGTTGTTTTTGCATGGCGTGGAAACGGCTCAGGGTACACATTTAAATACCGGATGCTCTCATTAGACTCTGATAATTTTCCTTCTGTTTATCAAGATTGGACAAATTATTCGACAGCTACAGATGTAACGTTCTCTAATCTCGATGAAGGGAAATTTAGATTTGAAGTTCAGGCGAAGAGCGGCAGCGTTGAACCAGCGCCTCTAAAGCGAGAATTTTTTATTGATGCGATAAAAGGTCCTTCATTGATGTTTTTTAAGACAAAGACCGATGTCATGGTTGGGCAATTAGATTCAGTTGGTATATGGATGGAAGATGTTGATGGCTTAGCCGGATTTAGCATTGTTATTGCGTTCGATAAAACAAAATTGAATTTAGTTTCATCGTCATCGGGTTCTTATGTCATTCAAAAAAGATTTCAGCAATTGACAGTCCCCGATCTTACGGATACAGCCTATGTTCTTAAAGGAGTAAATCAAACCGGCAGAATTGAAATTACTTCAGCTTTTCTTACCGATCTCGGTTCTTTCCCGAACAGATCAATCAGCGGTTCCGGGAAAATATTAAATCTCGTTTTCAAAGGAATTGCAAAAGGAACGACCAATCTTGAAATTACGAGTATTGATCTCCGCGATGAAAAGGGAGTGGCGATAGCTTACAACGCGCCTAAAAGTGGTATTGTTGAGGTACAGTAAAAAGCTGAAAAACAAAAAATCAACTTTAGAGCTTTACGGTCAATCCTTCCCGGGCTAGAAAAATCTCAAGCTCATGTTCTTTATAATTCTTCTTTTTATAAGCAATGGCATTAGCGCAAAGTTTGCGAATGGTATTATCGTTTTGTTCTGGTCCATGATGGGTTAAGGCAAGCCTTTTTACTCCCGATTTTATTGAAATGTCTACTCCGAAAAGCGCCGAACTATGTCCCCAATCAACTTTTTCAATCTCTTCATCAAAAGAATATTGTGCATCAAAATCGAGCAAATCAGCATTTTTGTAGAAATCAATAAAGGTGATTATTCTATCGAAGGAGAGGTTGTTGTACTCTCCGTCAGTAGCAAAAACAAAGGATTTCCCTTCTGATTCAACCCTGTATGCGTACGATTTCCCCGGGTGATGCAGTTCAATATGTTTTATTAGGGTGGAGTTGATTTTTATCTCCTGATCCCTTTCCAATTCAACAAATTCTTTTTTACATGCCATGTAATCCGTCGACACAGGGAAAAAACGAAAATCCTGCTGGTACTTTAATCGTGTTTGTAATTCTTTGTGCGGGCTGTAAAATGTTAAATGATAATTGGGTAAGTACGCCGGCAGGAAAAAGGGAAATCCTTGAATATGATCCCAATGAGTATGGGATAAAAATATATGAAGTGGTTGCTGAAGGTTTGCTTTATTCTTACTTAAGATATCATAACCGAGTTCTCTTATACCTGAGCCCATATCAAAAATAAGGTGAGCGTCTATTGTTTTTACCTCAACGCAGGTAGTATTTCCCCCAATAACCAGGCATTCTTCTTTCGCAAGCGAGTTAATTACCTCTTCGCGATGTTGCGGAGAAGATATATCTTTATCCGCTGCAAATTCAAGAACTCGAAGCATTTTATTTCGGATTTCGTTTCCGTTCAACGGAGCCGGAATTGAACCCCGAACGCCCCAAAAGCGTACTTGCATTTTGCTACCTTCAAAGGTTTTGTTGAAATTATGTTGTGAAAATATAATAAAAGTTTAGTACAAATGCTTTGATTAATATAACAATAAAAAATATTTTTTTTATCTCAATAATCAAAGGGAGCTAAAATGAAGAGAGGTGAAATATTTCATTAAAAGAAATGAGCACTCTTTTTTATACTTCACCCAAACATATTAATTAATATCTTTGTAACAATGATAATAAAAATTTGGAGTCTTTTTTGAAAATATTTTTTCTCCCCTTAGTCGTACTTCTTTTTCAGCTACAAATAGAAATTTATGGTCAAGAAGAAATTGAATCACCCGCAGATTCAATCGAGGTTTATATAATAGATTCCTACATTCCTCCTGAGAATCCAAACAGGTTTATTCTCTCGTTTTATACAAGTGAATTTTGTACGTCAAAAATTATTCTAGAAAATAATCAAGAACTCCCGGTCTCTGTTGAATTAACTGACAACCATCGTATCGAAATTGATCTGGCGAAACTGCATCTTAAAAAAAACAAAATGAATTATGTAATAACGGTAGAAAATGGTGCAGGAGTCCGATCCAGAAGTGAAGTATTTATACTTGAACTTCATACCAATGATAGAGTAGTTGAATCGCAATCAAACTATTTTATCACCTGTTTAGCCGGTGGGGTTGTTTTCTTAACTCCTTCTGTAACTGCGATCCAGGCAAACGGAAAGACGTACTTTGGATTGAATAAGGAACTCCCAATTCTTTCGCTTTATTCCGGCGGGTTTAATTATCCCAGCGGTTATTTTGCTGTTGAGTATGCCCATATTTTAAAAGCCGAAAAGAAAAACTATTTCAGATTTGGGTACAAGCATATTTATGAGATCCCAAAACTAGAATATATTTCTGCAGGACTCAATGGTTTTACGGATTTTAGGGGATTAAATGGAATTAGTCCGGAACTATCACTTGGAGTAGTCAAAATTTACAATGTTTTTACGCTTTATGCACGCTATCGGTACAACTCCTCTCCGGGGAAAAAAGAGTCGGCATTTTCTGAGTTTTCAATAGGTCTTTTTTCTTCATTCTTTACACTACACTGGTAGTACCTTGACACTAAAATTCATGTTATAATTTGCAGAATATTTATGAGCCAGATATAGTGATAGAATACCCGAATGAAAATGAATGGATGAATGTTTTCCATTCAATCATGAAATCAATCATTCATTCATCTAAGATTATTTGTTATCTGGGATTTGTTTTTTGTGATTTCCGGTTTATCCGGGTTAAGTCTATTTTGTTTAATTAGTTATGGAGTTGAGTGGATTTACTTAAAAAATATTTTCTAAGAATAGTACTAGTTTACATTTTCTTTTTTCAATTAATAAATTTTTCACAAACGGGTGGTGCAAAAGGAAAAATCACTGACGGAAATGAGGGGTTGCCGGCTGCATCGGTATCGCTGCTAAATTCCTCGCTGGGAGCAATTTCTGACAATGAGGGTAACTTCTTACTCAATGGAATCCCCATTGGTAAACAAAGCATAAAGGTTTCAGCTATAGGGTATGATTCTAAAATTGTTGACCTTGAAATAATTCAAAAGAAAATTATTTCGATTGAAGTTATTTTGGATGAAAATCCGATTGAAATTGATGAAGTAAAAATTATTGGTTCGAGAGCAAGAAGTCAAAGCGATACACGGGTAAGCGTGATCGGACTAAATCCTAAAAGTGCAAAGATATTACCCGGCGCTGCAGAGGATGTTTTAAGAACATTACAAGCGTTACCGGGAGTTTTAGCTCCGAATGATTTCTCATCTCAACTAATTGTTCGCGGAAGCGGACCGGATCAAAATCTCATTATTATTGATGATGTTGAAATATTTAATCCCTATCGTCTTTACGGCGCCGTAAGTATGTTCAACCCCGATGCTGTCTCGGATGCGACTCTCATCTCCGGAGGATTTCCGGCTAAATATGGTGATAGGCTCTCCGCTGTTTTGGATGTTACTAACCGGGAGGGAACAAAGGATGCCTTCTTATCAGGCAGCTTAAACGCTTCCATTCTCAGCGCTAATTTAATTCTTGAAGGGAGGAACCCCTTCAATATCAATGGTAGTTGGACAATCAATTCGCGTAGAACATATTACGACTTAATTATAGAACCATTTATAAAAAGAGCCGGTCTCGTTGAAGAAAATGTTTCTCTTCCAAATTTTTATGATATCCAAAGCAAATTTGTTTTTGGACCTTTCAAAGGTCACAAATTTATTTTAAATGCAATTTATTCGCAGGACGGAGTAGATGTAATAAGCGGTAAAGAAAGAAAAACCGCCGATAGCATCTCCATAAATAATTTGACTAAAAACAATGTTGTAAGCGCTGCATGGCATTATTCCGCCAAACGAAAAGTTTTCAATAAGCTAACTCTTTCGTACTATGAGAACGGCGGAGCAACCAATTTCAATTCTGAGATTTTAGACCCTTCACTGAACCGGAAAGATTTTGAAAATGTTATTCCGGACACGCTTTCCCCTTACCTTCTCGGTTTTAAATTTGATAATGATTTTACTTTTAAAAAAACATCGTTCGATGATAAGTTGACTTATCAAAAGGCTGAACATACAATTGAAGCGGGCGCCGGTATTGATTTACTTGAAACGATAGTCAATTTCCGCTTTCGCATAGATCCGCAGCTTAAATCTTTCTTCTCGGCTAATCCTAATTTTAGAACCGTTTTTAGCGATGTTAGAGAGACAAAATATTACAAGAGAATAAAAACATTCGTTCAAGACAACATTTCGATTTCCCGGAACTTCTTTCTACAGCCGGGTATCCGCTATGATTATTACGAAATACTCGATAAATATTATTTGGCTCCACGCGTTGCAGCTTCTTATGCCTTTGACAATGTTACTACATTAAGGGCTGTGTTTGGAGTTTACTACCAATCGCCTGGATATGAAAAAATTCGTGATCAAAATATTCTTTTTGACTTAAGCAACACCTACACAGAAAATCTCCAGGCAGAGCGCGCTTATCACTATGTTATCGGGCTGGAACACTGGTTAACTAATGAATGGAATTTTACGCTTGAAGCGTATCAAAAAAATTTTTCAAATCTTATTGTTCAAAAAATAGCATCGGGGATGAACTATTTTACTACTCTAATCCCCGGCGGTGATCCGCACTTAGCTGCAAGTTGGAACCAACCACAATTAAAACAGGTTGATTCCTTAACCCAAATTCCTGTGAACAATTCCTATGGCGATGCTTATGGTGTTGAAATTCTTTTAGCGAAAAAAAATAGAGAGCAAGATTCTAAAATTAGCGGGTGGATTTCTTATGCATTTGCATTTGCAAACCGGTATGAAAAAAGAGCTATCATTCCCTTCACATTCGACCAAAGGCACACGGTAAATATTGTAATTAATTATCGCTTTAATGAAACCTGGGATGCCGGTATCCGCTGGCAATATGGTTCGGGTTTTCCTTATACTGAGCCGGTTGGAAGCAAGCCGCGGATAATTCTCGCCGATTTGAACGGTGATTTTATTCCGGAGACACCGGTCATCGCAACGAGAAAAACTTCAGTTGACCCAAACAATGAACAGGTTATATTTGATATTGATTACGGAAATCGTTTGCGATTTAATGCTCGTAAGCCGGTTTATCATCGGCTTGATATTCGTATTACTGCCGCTGTAGATATCTGGGGTTATGATTGGAATTTTTATCTTGATATTATTAATCTTTATAATCGAAAAAATATAAATAATTATCAGTATTTTGTGAATGAAGACCTTAGTTTAGGGAGAGAAGCGAACGCGATGTTTCCCCTAATCCCAACTTTGGGGTTCTCAATAAAATTTTAAGTGAGCAAATGTCTAAAAAGAAAAGCGAAATAATTGACTTAGGTGAACGCGGAAAGTATAATTCATCGAACAAACTAAATGCTCTCACCGGCAAAGAATGGATAAAATTTTCAAAATCGTGGTTCATTCATAAACCTCCCCGGAGAAAAAAGAATGAAGTCCTTCATCCTGCGAAATTTCCGGAATCGCTTGTCGCCGAATTCATTTCTTTTTTTACAAAAGAAAATGATTGGGTATTCGATCCGTTTCTTGGTACCGGGAGTACTTTAGTGGCGAGCGGTACGTTGGGACGCAATGCAGTTGGCGTTGAATTGAGCGAGTATTATTATCAAATTGCAAAGGAGAGAATTGACCGGGCAGAATTCACAAATACAATTCTTCCGCTTTGTGGTTCATCATTACAATTAAGTGAAGTGTTAAAAAAGAATTTATCCGTTAAAAAACAATTTGATTTTGTGATAACGTCGCCGCCATATTGGAATCAGCTTGAAAGAAATTCAATGCGCCAAAAGAAAAGGAAGGAAGACGGACTCGATACAAAATATTCAGAAAACCGGGAAGATATAGGGAATATTCCCGGCTACGAAGATTTCCTTGAAACCCAGGCAAAAATATTTGACGAAGTATTTTCAGTTACAAAAGAAAATGGTTATCTCACGATTATTACAAATAATGTTTATTATAAAGGAAAACTCTTCCCGCTTGCATTCGATACCGCAATTGCTCTTACAAAGAGAGGTAATAAAAGCTGGACATTAAAAGACGAAAAAGTTTGGCTGCAAGATGATAAACCGCTCATCGCACTGGGAATAAACAGTGCCTGGGTTTCTAATCGTCATCATCAATATTGTTTGATCTTTAGAAAAGAGAAGAAAAATGAATGATGCTGCGTTAACGGTTTCCGAAATTACAAGGTTAATTAAAAAAGATCTCGAAGAAAATTTCTCGTCGTTAAGTATCGTGGGAGAAATTTCTAATTTTAAAGCACATTCATCCGGGCATTGGTATTTTACGCTGAAAGATTCTGATGCTCAGATCTCTTGCACCATGTGGCGTGGAGTAAATAATTATGTTTTCTTTTCCCCGCAGGATGGAATGAAAATAATTATCATCGGAAGAATAACCGTCTATCCTCCCAGAGGAAATTATCAGATCGAAGTCAAGGCAATGCAGCCTGCTGGAGTTGGAGAGCTTCAGCTTGCGTTTGAAAAACTGAAAGCGAAACTTCATCGCGAAGGATTGTTTGATCCCGAAAATAAAAAAGAACTCCCCGAACTTCCGATGAAAATTGGGATCGTAACTTCGATTGGCGGGGCTGCTCTTAAAGATATGATCAGTGTCGCGAAAAGAAGATTTCCTCTCGTTGAAATCGTCATTGCTTCATGCGCTGTGCAAGGAGTTGGTGCAGCTGATTCAATAGTTTCAGCTATTCAACGGTTAAATAAACAGAACGATATTGAAGTTATTATTGTTGCGCGTGGCGGGGGTTCTTTGGAAGATTTGTGGGCATTTAATGAAGAGACGGTTGCTTATGCTATTTATAATTCCGTAATTCCCATTGTAACAGGAATTGGACACGAAGTTGATTTTACTATTGCCGATTTTGTTGCAGATCATCGTGCAGCAACCCCCACCGCGGCAATGGAAATTTTAACTCCCGAAAAAGAGGAAATTGAAAATCTTATTAGAGACTTTGACGATGAAATTACAGGAAAGATGTTTAATAAAATTGAAGAATTAAAAGTGCAGATTTTCTCAGCATTAAATTCATACGGTTTTCGTTCTCCATTTGATCTGTTGAGGTTGTTCAATCAAAAAGTTGATTCTGCTCTTTACCGGCTTAACCAGACAACTGAAAAATATATTAATTATCAAAAAAACAAAGTAGTATTACTTGCCTCAAAACTTTCAGCCTATGATGTACAAAAAACTCTATCGAAAGGTTTTGTTTTAGTTAAACAAGAGGATAAATTTGTAACAAGAGCTAAAAATTTTCAGATTTCTCAACCGCATACACTGATTTTTTATGACAATAAGATTCAACTAAATAAAATTTATGAAAAAAAAGACTAACCAATCATCTTTTAAAACTGATTTACAGAGATTAGAAGAAATATCATCTTTGTTAGAGAACAATGAGCTCGATCTTGAAGAAGCAATTGCTCTGTATGAAGAGGGTATACATCTTTCAAAAAAATGCCTAGAAACATTAACGGTTTCAGAGTTAAAAGTAAATGAATTAAAAGCAAAAATTGATTCAACTAATGATGATCTTTCTTAAAATCGAAAATAAATCCGGAGCTTTTCTGAATGACCGAAGCAACTACATATAACATACTCGATAAAATAAATTCCCCCGCAGATATTCGTCTCTTAGAAATCCATGAATTAAAAGAGCTCTGTGCTGATATCAGGCAGTACATGGTTGATGTAATTTCTGAAATCGGCGGTCATTTTGGAGGTGGACTCGGTACGGTTGAATTAACCGTTGCGCTTCATAGGGTATTTAATACTCCCAAAGATCTTTTAGTATGGGATACGGGGCATCAAGCTTACCCTCATAAAATTGTAACCGGTCGGAAAGAAGAGTTGAAAAAAATTCGCCAATTTGGTGGTATCTCAGGTTTCTTAAAACGAAACGAAAGCGAATACGATACTTTCGGCGCAGGACATGCTTCCACTTCAATTTCTGCTGCACTCGGGATGGCTGTGGCTCAAAGATATAACAATTCAAAGAAGAAGGTTATTGCGGTTATCGGCGACGGTGCAATGACAGGGGGAATGGCTTACGAAGCCATGAATAATTCCGGTATACTCAAAGCCGATTTGATTGTTGTCCTCAATGATAACAATATGTCTATAGCCCCAAATGTTTGGCAGATATCCAATTACTTTACTGAGATCATCTCTCACCCTGAATTCAATAAATTGAAAGGGCAAGTGTGGGATCTAACCGGCAAACTTGATCACTTCGGGGACCGCTTAAGAAAAATTGCAGTGAGATTAGAAAGTGGTATCAAAGCAGTCATTACACCCGGAATGTTATTCGAAGCATTAGGTTTCCGTTATTTTGGTCCTGTAAATGGGCATAACGTCAATCAATTAGTAAAACTTTTTGAACAGGTTAAAGAACTTAAAGGTCCAATTCTCATCCATGCAATTACGGAAAAGGGGAAAGGATACATACCTGCTGAAAAAGATTTTCAACATCTTCATGCAGCCACACCATTTAATAAAGAAACCGGTAAAGCATTGAAAAGCCCAAGTTCCATTCCGTCATATACCAAAATCTTTGGTGAAGCGCTGACGGAACTCGTGAATGGAAATTCGAAAATTGTTGGGATCACTGCAGCTATGCCTGATGGAACCGGGTTAGATATTCTTAGAGAAAAATTCCCGCAAAATTATTTTGATGTTGGAATAGCAGAAGAGCATGCAGTAACTTTTGCTGCCGGATTGGCTACACAGGGAATGATTCCGGTTGTAGCTATCTATTCTACATTTCTGCAACGCGCCTTTGACCATCTAATACACGACGTTGCCCTGCAACATCTACATGTTGTATTCGTGCTTGATAGAGCCGGATTAGTTGGAGCTGATGGTCCAACCCATCATGGTGCGTTTGATCTAACTTATTTACGCTTAATTCCGCATCTTGTAATCATGGCTCCTAAAGATGAAGCGGAATTAAGAAATATGCTATACACCGCCACAGAATATAAAGAAGGACCAGTTGCACTTCGATATCCCCGTGGTTCAGCGATTGGAGTAAAGTTAAGTGAGTCATTTGAAAAAATTCCAACCGGGAAAGGCGAACTCCTTACGATGGGTAATGATGCAGCTTTCCTGGCGGTCGGCTCGATGGTTCAATTTGCTCTTAAGGCTGCCGATGAATTAGCAAAAGAAGGAATCCATATTGAAGTAATAAATATGCGCTTCATTAAACCTTTGGATGAACAGTTGTTAGATGAGGTCGTCCAAGGGGATAAAAAAATTATTACCCTGGAAGAAAATAGCATCGTAGGGGGTTTTGGCAGCGGAGTTACAGAATATCTCTCACAGAAAAATTTCAAAAACGATATCCTCCGTATTGGGCTGCCGGATGAATTTGTAGAACACGGGACGCAAGCGGAACTTTATAAATTATTGGGAATTGATGTCGCCGGTATTATAAAAAAAACAAAATTATTTCTTGACAATAAATAAATTCTTGGGAAAATTATGAATCAAGTGAATATTGGTATTATAGGTTTAGGAAGTATCGCCCAGCTTGTTCATCTTCCTTTTTTAAAAAAATTGAACAACGCAAACGTTGTTGCCATAAGCGAAATAAATAAAAATAGATTGCTCACGGTTGGTGAAAAATTCGGGATTAAAAAGCAGTATTCTAGTTTTGAAGATATGCTCGAAAAAGAAAACCTGGATGCAGTTATCATCGCCACGCCAACGGATACTCACCTACCCATTGCTCTGGCTTGTATTGAAAAAAAGAGACATGTTCTCATAGAAAAACCAATTTCCCGTTCTCTACAGGAAACCAAACTTATTGTTGATGCTGCAAAAAAACAGGAAGTCAAAGTAATGGTCGGAATGAATTTTCGATATCGCCCTGATGTGATGTTGTTAAAAAGTATTATCAACTCCGGAGACCTTGGAGAAATATTTTATGTGAAATCCGGATGGCTGCGAAAGCAAAGTTCAGAAGGGCAATGGTTTACTAAAAAAGAATCTTCGGGCGGCGGAGTGATTTTAGATCTTGGAATTGTTCTTCTTGATCTTTCACTTTGGTTATTGAATTTCCCCGAAATTGCATCTGTTTCAACCCAAAACTTTTTTATCAATACAACGAGTGTTGAAGATTGTTCGTTGAGTATGATCCGCTGCAGACCGAACGCATTAATTAATTTGGAAACGAGCTGGTCCTTAAATTCTGAAATGGATACTTTTTATTTGAATATTTATGGAATAAAAGGAAACGCTTCTCTTAATCCTCTTCGTGTATTTAAGAAAATCAATGATCAGCAAATTGATATGACGCCATCAGGCAACGATAATTATCTTTCTCTTTTTAAAAAATCATATTTAAATGAATTGAAGCATTTTCTCGGCGCAGTACAGGGAGTCAATCCATTATTTTCTCCGGCGGAAGAATCACTCCCAAGGATGAAAGTAATCGAGTCAATGTATCAATCATCGCACGAGAACAAAGAAATGCAATTTGAGTAATATGAAAAAAATCTTATTAGCCGATGATGAAAAAGATATTCTTGAGTTTCTCCAATACAATTTAGAGAAAGAGGGCTTTGCGGTTATCACTGCTGCAAATGGAGAGGAAGCGCTTTCTCTTTTAATTGAAAATCCGGATTTAGCAATTCTTGATATAATGATGCCGAAATTAAACGGGTTCGAAGTTTGCGCCAAGATACGCGAAAATAAAAAGACGGCAGCGCTTCCTGTTATTTTTCTTACCGCAAAATCATCCGAACAAGATGAAATAAAGGGATTAGAACTTGGAGCGAATGATTTTATTCTGAAGCCAATCTCACCATTAAAATTAATTGCACGGGTAAAAGCAAATCTAAGAAAAGCTGCTTCAGTTTTGCATGACGGGGGGATTCTCTCGAATGGTTCAATCACAATTGATAGAGAAAAGTATAAAATCTTTCTTGAAAATGAAGAGACTTTTTTCCCACGGAAAGAATATGAATTGTTAAGCTATCTGTGCGAAAATTCCGGCAAAATTTTAACACGTGTTGCAATCCTGCAAAATGTTTGGGGGAGCGATATCTATGTTGTTGATCGAACAATTGATGTGCATATCAGGAAAATTAGAGAGAAGCTCGGTTCACATGCCGACATGATTGAAACAATAAAAGGTGTCGGGTACCGAATGAAAAATGCTTCGTAAGTTAGCTAACCGCTTTTCTTTTTTACTCCTTTTTAAAATTGAAATATTCATTTTTTTAATTTTATTTATTGCTCCCATTTTCTTCACTTCAATGTCGTTACAGCGGAAATTAATCTTCGCAATTTGGTTTGTTGGCGGACTGCTGATCCTTGCGTTTTTTTTTAAAAGAAGATTAAAAGTTATTTTTTCGGTCATTGAAAAAAGGATCAGTAAAATGAGTCAGGATGATTATGCTGACGATGGTGCATTGAGGCTTTCATATTCCTTTGATGAAATTGAGTCGGCATTGGATCAAATGGCTGAAAAATTTAAAAGCGATATTGCAAAAATGAAACGGCTCGAAAGAATACGAACAGAATTTCTCGGCAACGTTTCGCATGAGTTGCGGACCCCCATTTTTACTATTCAAGGATTTTTAGAAACGCTGCTTAACGGCGCTTTAGAGGATCCAAAAGTAAACCGGAAATTTTTAGAGAAAGCTGCCGCACATACCGAGAATCTCAACAACTTACTGAACGATTTGATTGATATTTCAATGATTGAATCGGGTGAAATGAGGTTAAGTTTCCGCTATTTCAATTTAATGGATTTTTTGGTTGAAGTTGTTAAAGAATTTGATCCGATCCTGGCAAAAAAAAATCTTCAAATTGAAATTAATCAATCCAATAAAAAATTAGAAGTCTTTGGTGATAAAAATAAACTCAGACAGGTGTTTGTTAATCTTATTCAAAATGCAATAAAGTATTCCAATTCGGGAAAGATTCAGCTTATTGTAGATGAAGAGAAAAATTCAGCGCTCATTATTGTAAAAGATTTTGGGTTAGGTATCCCGGGAAAAGATATTGAGAGAATTTTTGAAAGATTTTACCGTGTTGATAAGACTCGTTCAAAAGATATCGGCGGAACGGGTTTGGGGCTTGCAATTGTTAAACATATCGTTGAGGCGCATCAATCAAGAATTGAAGTGAAAAGTATTGTTGGCGAAGGATCTGAATTTTCATTCCGCTTGAAGAAATAATGAATTGAAATTCCTTCTAACACTCATTGATCTTACAAAAATCCTTCGTTTGCCCTTGCAATCTTTCCACTGCAAAGTTAGATTTACAACAACAAAAACAACGCATCCTTGAAAAAAGAAATAATATTTTCTCTTTGCATCATCTTCTTTTCGGCTCTTTGGCTTCAAGGGCAATCAACACGCACGCCATACAAAGATGGCAACGCCATTTCACTTGTTGACTCGCTTCAGATAAATTTGGATAATTTTTATCGAATTAGATCAACGAACATAATTCCCGGGACAGTAAATATTTTGCTCAAAGGGAAAAATCTCTCCGCGCAAGACTATAAAATCAATTATGCATTAGGAACCATCTCCTTATCGGACTCTCTTCCATATTCAATATTCGATACTCTCTTCGTTGCGTACCGATCTGTTAAACTGTCTCTTCAAAAAGAATATCAACGGCGGCAGCTTGTTGTAAAATATGATGAATTGGGGAAGGATACCATCCGTGTTTTGCGTCTCAATAAACCGTTAGACACCGAATCAATTTTTGGAAATACGATCGAAAAGAGCGGGTCAATTATTCGTGGATTTACGGTGGGAACGAATAAAGATTTAACGCTGCAAAGTGGTTTACGTTTACAATTGGCGGGAAAATTATCCGATGATATCGAGGTTGTTGCCGCACTAACCGATGAAAACACTCCCATCCAGCCGGAAGGAAATACTGAGCGATTGGATGAACTTGATAAAGTCTTTATTCAAATAAAGCATAAAAATGCTTCTGCAACTTTTGGTGATTATGAAGTGCAAAAAAAAATCGGCGAGTTCGGCATTATAAATAGAAAACTTCAAGGACTTCTCGGTGAGTTTAAATTTGGGAATACAGAAGGATATTTTGCTGTTGCAAATGCAAAAGGGAAGTTCAATTCCAATGCTTTTAACGGGCAGGATGGGGTGCAAGGTCCCTACCGGTTAAGCGGTCAAAATAATGAGCGGGACATTATCATTATTGCCGGTTCGGAAAAGGTTTTTGTAAATGGCGAAGAATTGAAACGCGGGGAGAGGAATGATTATACTATTGATTACTCTAATTCCCAAATCATTTTTACTCCGCAACGACTCATTACTTCGGCAAGCAGAATAGCAATTGATTTTGAATATTCCGACCGCAGATTTGCTCGTAATTTTTTTGCTGCGGGAGCGGGCACCCAATTCTTCAACGATAAGATCAAAATTGCTTTTCAGTTTATTCGCGAAGGTGATGATCAAAATTCTCCCATTGATATTTCGCTTAGCGATGCAGATAAAAAGGTTTTGGCAAGCGCAGGTGATAGGAAAGATTTTGCTGTGAAAAGCGGCGTTAGTTTAGCGGAACCTGATTCTGTTGGGCAGCTGAAAGGTTTGTATGAAAAAAAAGATTCCGTCGTTCACAATCAGCCGTATTCATATTACCTTTATAATCCTGGTAGTGATTCTGCTTTGTATAATGTCTCGTTCAGCTATGCAGGCGAGTATCAAGGCGATTATGTCCGCGAAAGTTTAGGGCAATACCGGTTTGTCGGAAAAAACTTAGGGGGATATCTGCCCCAAATATTTTTACCGCTGCCCGAACTGAAACAATTTGGAAATATATTTTTTCAGTACAATCCCACGCAAGATATTGCTATACAAGTAGAATTTGCCGGAAGTTCATGGGATAGAAACCGTTTCTCTACTCTAGATGAAAAAGATAATTTAGGGTTGGCGAGAAACTTATCATTTAAAATGAATCCATTAAAGCTCCAGTTTGGTGGAGTTCATTTTGGGAAAATCGGGTTCTCTTTTCGTGAGAGATTTATTCAAGATAGATTCACTTCTCTCGAGCGGTTTGATAAAGTTGAATTTGCACGTGATTACAATACATCAAGCTCTTCACAAGGGAATGAAAAACTCCGCGAAGCAAGTCTCATCTTACAGCCGGTTGAATCCCCCTTTGGAGGATTACAATCAATCTTTTCATACGGAAGTTTAAAAAAAGGAACTGATTTTTCATCGGATAGATTTACAAATCAAACTGATTTTACAAAAGAAAAAGAATTTCAATTCAAATATAAAATTGATTATGTCCACACAAAAAACGGTTCGCTCAGCAGCAATTGGCTTCGACAGGAAGGAACATCGTTTTATTCTTTTGGAAGCATCAAACCCGTTTTCGATTTTATCTCTGAAAAAAAACTTGATAAAATTTCATCGGGGGATTCACTTCTTTCATCAAGCTTACAATATTTTGAGGGAAACCCGGGGATAAATTTTGCGAAATTCTTTGGAGTTGATGCTTCAATTAAATATTTATTCAGAACAGACTATTTGCCGTTAGCCGGCGTAATGCAAAAGGAATCTAATTCCTACGGACAGATTTTTGATCTTTCTTATTCGGAGAAAAGAGAAATTTCTTCTCAATTGAGAGTAACCGTTCAAAATAAAAAATATTCTGATGTGTATAAATTAAAAGGACAACTCGACAATCAAACCATATTAGTCCGTTCCCAGACACGGTTTTCGACCACAGATAATGCGGCGAATGGCGATCTCTATTACGAAGTACAAACTCAAAAAACCGCTAAACTGCAAAAGGTATTTGTTAAAGTTGAAAAGGGTAATGGAAATTACCTCTATCTTGGCGATTTGAATAATAATGGAGTCGCCGAAGAAAACGAATTTGTTCCGGTTGTGTACGATGGTGATTTTATTATTGTTAACATTCCGACAGATCAGCTCTATCCGGTGATTGATTTGAAATCGTCCGCAAGACTTAAGTTGAATTATGAAAATATTTATTCGGCAAAAAACTTTGTAGGAACGATTGTAAAAGCACTCTCTTCCGAATCCTATGGAAGAATTGAAGAGAACAGTCAGGAAACGGATTTGAAGAAAATATACCTCCTCAAACTCTCTTCCTATCTAAATGAAAAAAACACTGTGCGTGGTTCACAATATTTTCAGCAGGACTTTTTTGTGTTTGAAAATAGTTCGGAACTTTCATTTCGTCTTCGCTACTCACAACGGAGAAGTCTCAATCAGTTTAGCGGTGGAGCGGAAAAAGGATTTTCAAAAGAAAGAAGCGTGCGCATCAAATTTAAACTTCTTCAAGAAATTGGGAATCAAACGGATTTGGAAAACAAAATAGATAATCTGATTGCAGGAGTATCTTCAAATAGAAGCCGTGCTATCGAGAGCAATGGTATTACAACGGATTTTTCCTATCGTCCGGAAAGAAATATTGAAGTTGGTTTCAAAATTAAGACATCCAAGAGCAGCGATTATTATCCGGCTACACCAACAGAAATATTCACAAATGGACAAACCGTTCGACTTAATATTTCATTTTCCGGGTACGGCAGATTTCGCTTTGAAGTTGAGCGAAATGAATTAACAACAAACACTTTTGCAAACTATTTACCATTCGAGCTGACAGCGGGAAATGTTATCGGAAAGAATTATTTGTGGCGTATGTTTTTTGATTACCGCTTTGGAACTAACATACTTTCAACTGCTAATTACGATGGTAGAAAGTTAGGCGGAGGAAAAATCGTGCATACAGCACGTGTGGAAGTGCGGGCATTTTTTTAGTAGATTCAATGTATCGGCTTGCGATGGATGATGTAAAATATTCATTCCCGACTTGTCTACCGCCAGGTAGATGGGAATAGTTGCTCAAATGGGATTCTTGACTACAAAGATTCAACCCGCCAAAGGCGGGTTGGGGAAAATGTTTGGTGGTGTTTGTTTTACTAACTCACGTTACGCAAAAGTGAGAAATTATATTGTAAATCGAAGCGAAGCTTCGATAAAATGCTTGTTTTTTACGAAGCTACCGCTTCGTATTACAAATTCTGCGTAAGGTGACTTACTAATATTTTCAGCTAAGAAAAATTGAAAAAAGTCAATCCCATCGGGATTCAATATTTGTAACAAGAGGATAAGGCACGAAAAAGAATCCCATCGGGATTCAATATTTCTTAAAATGTCCCGTGTTGAATATTATCCTTAACATATTTTTAAGGATGTTGATTGAGTAAAAATATTCATTCCCGATGGGAATGTAGTTTTATACTTGGGTTTTAAATTACAAATATTTAACACCTATTTATCTACCCCTTGGTAGACGGTGTTACGGAAATAATTTGGTAGCGGTATTTTTGCAAAACATATAAGATAAGAACGGTTGAATTAACTGAATCCCATCGGGATTCAATATTTGTAACAAGAATACAAGACACGAGAAAGAATCCCATCGGGATTCAATATTTGTAAAATGAGAAGAGAGGTTAAAAGAGTTTTATGTACTTTATCAGCAGGTATAAAATCAAATGATAAAAAGAAAGGTGATGATATGGAATTGAACGCATCAATGATTGAAGCGCATATTTACCGGAAGAAAAATGACAAGATCGAATTCCTTCTCTTAAAAAGAGGGGAGAAAGCAAATTATCCCGGAATTTGGCAGATGGTTACTGGAAAAGTTAAGAAGAATGAAAAAGCTTTTGAGACCGTTTTGCGTGAGGTGAAAGAGGAAACAAACCTGATTGCGGAAAAACTTTTTGTTGTTCCGAACGTAAACTCATTTTATTCCATTGCAGATGACAAAGTAAATTTTGTTCCCGTATTTTTATGTTTGGTAGATGAGGATGATGAGGTGAAAATCTCAAAGGAACATTGCAAATTCCGCTGGGTAAGTAAAGCAAAAGCGAAAAAAATGGTTGCATGGACCGGACAGCAGAAATCATTAGACATTATTTATTCTTATCTCACAAAGAAGGAGAATCAAATTCGGTTTGTTGAAATTAAATAAAGATCTTTTAATTTAATTCGTGCATTTCAACTTGTTATCCCTTATTTTTGTTCACCATTTTAAATATTAGGAGAAAACTTTGAGTTTATTAATTGTTGGTTCTGTTGCCCTGGATAACGTTGCTACCCCTTTTGATAAAGTTGAAAATGCTTTAGGCGGTTCGGCAGTTTATATTTCACTCTCCGCAAGTTATTTCAGCGGACCTGTCCATATTGTTGGTGTTGTCGGTGATGATTTTCCGAAAAAATACATCTCGATGCTCGAAAGCCATGATGTGTTTTGCGACGGATTGCAGATTGTTCCCGAGGGAAAAACATTTCGCTGGGCAGGGAAGTATCACTATGATTTGAATACACGCGATACGCTTTTAACAGAGCTAAATGTGTTTGAAACCTTCGATCCTATAATTCCGGATGCATTAAAAAAAGCAAAATATCTTTGTCTTGGAAACATTGATCCTACTTTGCAGCTTAAAGTATTAGATCAAATTGATAATCCGCGTTTTGTGGTTTGTGACACGATGAATTACTGGATAGAAGGGAAAAAGGATGAACTCATAAAAGTTTTCCCGAGGATTGATGTATTGATCATCAACGATTCCGAAGCCCGCTTATTAGCTCATGAACCTAATTTAATAAAAGCCGCCAAAGCTATCAGAGAAATGGGGGTCCCTTCACTTATCATTAAAAAAGGAGAACACGGTGCCTTATTATTTACGGAAGACACAGTTTTTTCCGCTCCGGCTTATCCGTTAGAAATGATCCATGATCCAACCGGAGCCGGAGATTCTTTTGCCGGTGGTTTTGTTGGGTACTTGCATAAAAGCCAGGATACGAGTCCGGAATGTTTGAAACGAGCAGTTGTTTACGGTAGTACGATGGCGTCTTTTTGTGTTGAACAATTTAGCACAAAAGGATTAGAAGGTTTGTCACCATTACGCATCCAGGACCGCTTTAGAGAATTTTTAACGATCTCACGTTTTAATGAAGAAGAATAATGATCTCATTTACGGAAATAAAAATAGATATTGGACAGAACTAAAATTTAATGTCAAAAGAATGAATGGATGGATGGGTGAATGTGAAGATTTTGGACTGTCCTGTGGATGAATGATTTTCAGGAAATCATTCATCCATTCACTCATGCGATAGTGGTATTCAAAATATTGTTAACAATTAAATCATAAAACAAATTCTGCTTAACGTGAATAATTATTTTGCTCTTGCATTTGAAAATGACTCGCTGACTTTTTTAGACCAAACAAAGCTTCCTTTTGTTGAAGAATATATAACCACCGATAGTTACGAACGCATCTCGCAAGCGCTCGAGAGGCTGGAGATTAGAGGTGCTCCGGCAATTGGAATTGCTGCCGCTTTTGCATTAACTCTTGCGATCAAAATGAATTCTACTCAAAAAAATTTTGAGGAAGCTTTTAATAGATTAGCGATTACACGTCCGACGGCGGTAAATCTTTTTTGGGCTTTAAATGAAATGAAAAAAGTGTATGAAGTTTCATCCGATGGGAAAAATGTTTATAAAAAACTTCTTCGAAGGGCAAAAGAAATTCAGCGGGATGATGCGCTGATGTGTGAAATGATGGCACAGCATGGCATCAGCATCTTTCACAAAAAATCTACAGTACTTACGCATTGTAATACCGGGGCTTTAGCTGCCGAAGGTGGAACCGCTTTTAATATTATCAAAAATGGATTTGAACACGGATTAGTTGCGCTTGTCTATGTAGACGAAACCCGGCCGCTTTTACAGGGTTCAAGACTTACTGCCTATGAACTTTCGAAAAATGAAATTCCCTTTGAAATTATAACCGATTCAACGGCTGCTTCACTTTTTTTAAAAAAGAAAATTGATCTGGTGATTACCGGAGCCGATAGAATTACAGCGAAAGGTGACGCAGCAAATAAAATCGGGACGTACAATTTGGCGGTACTCTGCAAATACCACGAAGTTCCTTTTTACATTGCTGCTCCTACATCAACTATAGATACATCAATTTCACATTATTCTGAAATTCCGATTGAACTTCGCTCTTCTAAAGAAATAACTTCTATAAACGAAAAACAAATTACGCTTGAAAATTATCCATGCTATAACCCATCGTTTGATGTTACTCCTGCTGACTTGATTTCGGGGATAATAACCGAAAAAAGATTATTCACTTTCCCTTATCATTTTAAATGAGCGAGATTGTAAAGACTGAGGGAATAGTTTTATCGAAACTCGATTACAGCGATTCAAGTAAAATCGTTTCGATCTATTCAGAAGTATTTGGAAAGATCTCCGCCATTGTAAAAGGGGGAAGAGGGAAAAATTCAAAAATTGGGATGGTTATTGATCCTCTGAACATTGTAAATTTAGTTCTCTATAACAAAGAGCAGCGTGAAGTTCAATTAATAAGTTCGGCCGAAACTGTCTGTTATTTTTCACATCTTCACGATAATTTTGAGAGGATTAAATTTGCTTATTCGGTCTTGGAGCTGCTTAAATATCTTACCGTAGATAATGAAATTAACGGGCGCTTATATAAAGGTTCAAAAAAAATATTACAGTTAATGGACAAAGGGGAAGAACAGCCGGAAATTTTATTTCTAAAATATTTCCTATTTATCCTTCAGGAAACCGGGTTTGAAATTCAGATGTCGGTTTGTTCAATTTGCCATAAAGTGATTGAGAAAGAAAAAACAAACGGGTTCAATTATGAGCATGGAATGTTGTGTAATGATTGTAAAAATCTGTATCACACATTTTTAGAGATTCCCGGGGAACTTTTTGAGCAAATTTATAGTCTAAAAGTGGGAATGAAGTTAAAAAATTATAATCTTCCTGCAATGAAAAAATTGATATTTGCCCTTGAGAAATTTCTAAAGTATCATCTTCATGGTTTTAATGGTATAAAATCGTTGCAAATGTAAACAAAAACGAGAAAGAAAAATGAAAAAGAAAAAAATTGTCGGGGTATTTGCTCTCTTAATTGTAGGAGTATTGTTCAGTGCGATAATGGTTTCAGGGTTCGGTTGGGCGTATCCGGATCTCTCGGATATCAAACTCGGCGCATCAAAGCCGCCGGTTAATCTAAATGCAGATGCAAGCGCATTTAATCAAGCATTTGTTGAAGTAGCTGAAAAAGTTACTCCATCAATTGTGCAAATTTCCGTTGTAGCTAAAGTGGATCAAAAAGAACTTCAAGGACAAAATCCCTTTTTCCAATTCCATGATTTTGGTACGCCGATGCCGAAAGAGCAAGAAGGATCAGGAAGCGGGATTATCATTAGTGAAGACGGTTACATCCTAACTAATAACCACGTGGTTGAAAACGCTACAAAAGTAACTGTTGGCTTGCATGATAAAAGATCAATAGAAGCAAAAGTGATTGGCACAGATCCTCTTACTGATTTAGCTGTTATAAAGATAAATGCAAAAGATTTAACTGTTGCTTATCTGGGAAATTCTGATGAATTGAAAGTTGGGCAATGGGTTATGGCAATTGGAAATCCGCTTGCTTTAGCTTCAACGGTAACAGCCGGTATCGTAAGCGCATTAAATCGTGGCAGGCTTGGATTATTAAAAGACCAGGCTTATGGTGTGGAAAATTTTATTCAAACAGATGCAGCCATTAACCCTGGAAATTCCGGCGGGGCTTTGGTGGATCTTTCGGGCGCTGTTATTGGAGTTAATTCTGCAATTGCCGCAGCACGGACAGGAACATACATAGGTTATAGTTTTGCCATCCCTATTAATATGGCAAAAAGTGTCGCACAAGATTTAATCGCACACGGTAAGATTAGCCGTGGTTATATAGGTGTACAAATCAGAGAAGTTGATGAATCACTTGCGCTCTCGCTCGGGATGGACAAACCAACCGGTGTTATTATCCAAAAAATAGTTGAGGGCGGATCAGCTTCAAATGAAGATGTCAAAGAAGGAGACGTCATATTAAAAATTGATAACACGGTCGTTGATCAAGCGAATCAGCTTCAAAGTTATGTTGCAAGTAAAACCGCGGGTGCAAAAATAAAATTAACCATTTTTAGAGATGGTAAAACAATAGAACGATCTGTTACACTTAAACCGCGTGAGGAAGATAAAACGGAAGCAGCTGAAAATGTTACTCCGAAAGGAAACGAGGTAGATGAGTCTCCTTCAAAAGTAGTGAGTTTTGACGACATTGGTCTAACGGTTAAAAATTTAACGGCTCAAGAAAAAGAAACGTATAAAGTTGCCGGCGGCGTTATGATTTCTGAAGTTAAGGAATATAGCAGAGCCTCGAATCAAGGATTGCAGCCTGATCTGGTGATTACTAAAGCAGATAAGAAGGAAATAAAATCGGTTGCAGAATTCAAAAAGATTATTGAAAGTAAAAAAGGTTCGGCGGTTTTTCTTGTAGTCAACGATAAGAAAGGGGATTCATTCTTTGTCGGGTTAAAAATTCCGGAATAATATTTCAAATAAAGCCTTAATCTCAAACCCAATTTCATTTTTGAGATTGGGTTTTTTATTTCTTTCAATTTATCTTTGCAAAGCCCTTATAATTAGGAATTACGAATTAGGAATTAGGAATTAAAATATGATTAGATTTTTAACCGCTGGTGAATCTCACGGCAAAGCTTTAACGGCAATTATTGAAGGGTTTCCTTCTAACTTACCGGTCACGAACGAATATCTGAATTTTCATCTCGCACGCAGACAAGCGGGCTACGGGCGCGGTTTGCGTATGAAAATTGAAACCGATAAAGCTGAAATTCTTTCCGGAATTCGATTTCAAAAAACGCTCGGCTCTCCTATTTCTTTATTGATTAGAAATAGTGATTGGGAAAATTGGATCGAGAAAATGTCTCCCGAAAACAAAAAAGGGAACGTTGATAAAATTTCCATTCCAAGACCTGGACATGCGGACCTTGTCGGTGTTTCAAAATATAATTATGATGACATAAGAAATTCGATCGAACGCTCAAGCGCAAGAGAAACTGCGGCACGGGTGGCAGTTGGAACCATCGCACGCAGATTATTAGAAGAATTCGGAATAACGATCGGAAGCTTTGTAGAAAGTATTGGAGGAATTTATCCCCAAAAAAACTTTGCCGAAGAATTATTCAACAACAAAAAAATATTTGACGCTTGGCAGCTTGCTGAGTGGGCAGATCAAAGTCAAGTGCGTGTTTTAGAAGAAGATCATGAAGAAAAAATTATCAAGAAAATAAAACTTGCAAAAAAACGAGGTGATACTTTAGGCGGAACATTTTATGTCATCGCATCAGGTTTACCGGTTGGATTGGGAAGTTTTGTTCACTACGACACAAAATTGGATGCTGCGATTGCTCAGGCTTTCATCTCTATTAATGCAGTAAAAGGTGTCGAGATCGGAACCGGTTTTGCATGCGCGGATGCTTTTGGTTCAGCTTCGCATGATGAAATTATTTATAATAAAAATATTACAAGAAAAACGAATAGAGCCGGAGGAATTGAGGGAGGAGTTTCTACGGGCTTACCAATAATTGTAAGAGGTGCAATGAAACCGATCGCAACTTTGATGAGTCCGATTGCTTCAATTGATTTGGCTAATTTCAAAACTGTTGATGCCCGCCGCGAGCGGAGTGATTTTGTTGCGGTTCCGGCGTGCGCAGTGATTGGCGAATCAATGCTTGCCTGGGTATTGGCAAAATATTTTCTTCAAAAGTTTGGCGGTGATTCTCTTGAAGAAATAAGAGATAATTACAATTCGTATTGTAAAAAACTTGAAACGCGTATCCGTAAAAATTTCAAATCCAAATGATAGAAGTAAAAATTTTTCTCTTTAATCCTTTCTCAGAGAATAGTTATGTCGTCTGGGAAAAAGAATCGAGAGAAGCTGCTATTATTGATCCGGGGTGTTCTACTTTTGGAGAAGAGCATGCATTGAAAAATTTTATTCTCGAAAATCAACTTTCTGTGAAATACTTGTTCAATACACATTGCCATCTTGATCATATCTTCGGGAATAATTTTGTTCTAAAAGAATTCAATCCACGCTACTTCATTCCTGAACTCGATAAACCACTATTAGAGAATGCCCCGGCACAGGCGCGGTTATTTGGAATGGAAATGCCAATAGTACAATCAACTGAAAATTATTTTTCTGAAGCAACGTCTTTATGGATTGGAAACGCTGAAATTAATTTTCTATTTACGCCCGGACATTCACCCGGTGAATTTTCTATTTACTTCCCTCAAAGCAAAAAATGTTTTACGGGAGACGCGCTGTTTGAGAACTCAATTGGGAGAACTGACTTGTTGGGAGGGAATTATCAAATCTTAATAAATTCAATTCGCGATAAACTTTTTACACTTCCGGAACAAACCGAAATATTCCCGGGACATGGTTATAGCTCTACTATTGGTAGAGAAAAACATTCTAATCCGTTTTTTAATTCCTAACCTGGCAGAGCCAAAATCAAATAAATAATGAATAATGAACAAGGAATGTAGAATATCGATAGGTAAAACTTCATCATTCGTTATTTCTTGTTCGATATTCGATATTTAATTCCGATAAAATTTTCTCGCCATTCTGTGCAGAATATTTTTACTAACTATTTAATAGAACTCAAGTTGACCCCACTATTTGATAAACCGTTAAAACGGTTGAAATATGTGCCATATTATTACATTAACACCTCGATTAATCGAGGTGTTAATGTGACAAAAGATCAAATTGTTAACCGTTTTAACGGTTTTAATTCTTTATATTTTTTGGGCGGTCAACTTGAGTAATAGAATAAGAATCGAAGAAAGGCGGCTGAATTAACAAATCCTTGATGACTATTGACCAATGACCAATGTCTAAAAATAGTGCAAATGCCTTATTTCAACCGGTAGAAAATTATTCTAATTTTAGATAGTTAAAAAAAGCTCGAAAAAAAATACTTGACCTGTATTATTGAATTACATATGTTTCGGTCAGAGAATGAAATACATATTTCGTATCATAACAAAAAGGAGTCCTATATGAAAAGAGCGTACAGTTTCATCACAACTATTATTTTTTTCGCATTTATATTTTCCGGAGTTGGGGTAAGTCAAGGTCTACAAGAAACACTAACAAAACTAACAGGTACTGCAGGTGAGGCTTATGTTTCACCAATTATTTCAGCATTCGGTTCTAATCTTAATTCCGGATGGGTTCATAAATCACCTTCATCTAAAATATTTGGAGTTGATATCGAAGTTGGAATAGTTGCTATGGCTACGATGTTTGGCGATAACAATAAAACATTCAGTACGAATGGTACATTTAGATTTAGCCAGGCTCAAGCACGTGAAATGATTGATGCAAGTACTAGCGATCCTAAACTACTTTTTCTAACAAGTGGTCAAAAGGATGAACTTGCAAATTTAGTTGCCCAGAAAGAATTTACCGTTGGTATCAGCGGTCCAACCATTGTTGGTAAAAAGGAATCAGAAGTTATGGTAGACTTTTCAGGTGCAGAAATTGCCTACAACAGCCAGACTTATAAAGTTGATCCAAAATCAGTAGGAACAAAAGCAATGGGATTTTTGGGAGATGCCTCAGCACTTCCTTTAGTAGCGCCACAATTCTCGATTGGAACCGTTTACGGAACAATGGCAACATTTAGATTTTTACCAAGTGTTGAAGTAGGCGATTTAGGTAAATTCAGTTATTTCGGATTTGGATTGCAGCACAACCCTGCAATGTTCATCCCGGTTCCTTTACCGGTTGATGTTTCTGTTGCATTTTTCACCCAGTCATTACAAGTAGGCGAAATCTTTAAAGCATCAGCTACCACATTTGGGCTTTATGCCAGCAAAACATTTGGCTGGGGAATTTCAATCACTCCTTTTGCCGGATTTGCAATGGAAAGTTCAAGCGTAGATGTTTCCTATGATGTAGATTTAGCTACATCAGTTCCTGGGGTAACCGTTCCGAGTAAAGTTGCTTTTAAGATGGATGGTGAAAACTCGGCTCGCTTAACGATTGGTGCTTCGATTAAATTAGCATTAATAAACTTAAGTGTTGACTATAGTTTAGCTAAATATAACTCAGCAAGTTTTGGCTTAAATTTCATATTCTAATTGAAATTTTATTTCTTCAAAGGCAGTCAAATAATTGGCTGCCTTTTCTTATTTTAAACAAAAAGAATAATTTATGAAAAATAAAATTGTTGAGTTAGCCCGTCTTAAAGAATCCTCCAAGCTTGGCGGTGGAGAAGAAAAAATTAATGCGCTTCACGCAAAAGGGAAATTAACGGCAAGGGAGCGGATTGAAATTCTTGTTGATGAAGGCTCTTTCCAGGAAATAGATGTTTTCGTTAAACAAAGAAGTAAAGACTTTGGATTAGATAAAGTTGAAATACTCGGGGATGGCGTAGTTTCCGGATTTGGCAAAATTCACGGAAGAGAAATTGCGCTTTATAGTCAAGATTTTACGGTTCTCGGCGGCTCGCTCTCCGAAACGAACTCGGAGAAGATTTGCAAAATAATGAATATAGCGATGAAACTCGGAATCCCCGTGATTGGATTAAACGATTCCGGTGGCGCGAGGATTCAAGAAGGGGTAAGAAGCCTCGGCGGGTATGCAGACCTTTTTTTACTGAATACGTTAGCTTCCGGAGTGATCCCTCAAATATCTGTTATTCTTGGTCCGTGCGCTGGCGGCGCGGTTTATTCTCCCGCAATTACTGATTTTATTTTTATGGTAAAAAATTCGAGCTATATGTTTGTTACAGGTCCGAATGTAGTGAAAACCGTAACTCATGAAGATGTTTCTTTTGAAGATTTGGGAGGAGCCGAGACGCACGCTTCCAAAAGCGGTGTAGCTCATTTTATTTTTGAAAATGAGATAGAGACCCTCACTCAGGTTCGAAGACTCCTTGAATACCTTCCTCAAAATTTTATGGATAGACCTAACGAACTAGAATTTGATCATCGTTCTTTAAAACCACAAAATATTTTAGAGTCCATTATTCCTGAAAATCCTAATAAACCTTATGACATGAGGGTAATAATCTCTTCATTAGTGGACGAAGATTCTTTTTTTGAAGTGCATAAAAATTATGCGGAAAATATTATTGTTGGCTTTAGCAGGATCGGGGGAATGGCAGTTGGTATTATTGCTAACCAGCCATCGTGTTTAGCCGGTGTTCTTGATATTAATGCATCTGTTAAAGGGGCGCGGTTCGTACGTTTTTGTGACGCTTTTAATATTCCGTTATTGGTCTTGGAAGATGTACCGGGATTTTTACCGGGGACTGATCAGGAATGGAACGGAATAATCCGTCATGGCGCAAAACTTCTGTTTGCTTTTGCTGAAGCAACGGTTCCCAAAATTACCGTCATTACACGAAAAGCATACGGCGGTGCATATGATGTTATGAACTCCAAACATATTCGAGGAGATTTCAACTTCGCCTGGCCTTCTGCCGAGATCGCAGTTATGGGACCCAAAGGCGCCGTCGAAATTATTTTCAAGAAAGAAATTGCCGCATCTGAAGATCCTGAGGCTGAATTAACAAAAAAACTTAATGATTATATAGAAAAATTTGCTAATCCTTACATAGCTGCGGAGCGCGGATTTATTGACGATGTTATAGCTCCATCAGAAACGAGAATACGCGTCATTCAATCATTTTCGTTATTAAAATCTAAGGTTGACAAAAATCCGAAAAAGAAGCATTCAAATATCCCTCTCTAGTTTTTGGTTGCTATAACTTCTTGTTTTTTTTATTCTTAGAACAGTTAGTTAAAATATTACTTGACTTATAAAGTGTTTTGTTTTATTTTGTAACCCATTGTAATCCATTTATCAATTGGAGTAAGAATGAAAAGAAAACCAATATGGCTTGTTGTTGTTTCTTTATTCGCTTTCGTTTTTTTATCCTGCGGAACAAATAAAGAAATAACAAAAAATGTCGAAGCCGCCATTACTCAACCGGAAATTCAAAAAAGTGAAATAGTTTCCGAATTGTTAGAACAGGCTCGCCAATCTTACGTATCTGCCTTAGCGAAACAAGAAATTAATAGTGTAACAGAAGCTATTAATAATTATGAAAATGCGCTGCGTATTACCAACAATTTAAGTTATTATCCCGGCATCGAAGAGAATGATGCTTATACAGAATTATCCGCCTCAATAATCGATGACTATAAATCGTATATAGATGCACTCCCTGAACTACCTGAAAATGCTTCATTTGCAGCGTTAGAAGAATGGATTGGAAAGTCAATTCCCGAACTTGCTCTCGCCTCAAATAAAAAAGTCTCCGAACCGAGAGCAAGAATTGTAATTGATTCGGAAATCCCCTTAGTAATAAATGATGAAGTTCAACAATGGATTGATTATTTTCAAGGGAGAGGCAAAAAGCATATGTCCCTTTGGCTTTCCCGTTCGGGTAAATACTTTCCTGCAATGAAAGAAATTTTTACAAATGAAGGTACCCCTCAGCAATTGCTTTTTCTTTCAATGATTGAAAGTGGGGTTAACCCGACCGCTCGCTCCTGGGTGGGCGCTGTTGGAATGTGGCAATTTATGCGTGCAACCGGCAGAATTTATGGGCTAACTTCAGATTTTCACTTTGATGAAAGACGGGATGTCTTTAAATCTTCTAAAGCAGCCGCCAGACATTTAAAAGATTTATACAACTCTCTTGGAGATTGGTATCTTGCATTAGCATCTTATAATGCTGGCGAAGGAAGAATCCAGCGAGCTATCAGGCGTTCTGGTTCAAAAGATTTCTGGGAGATACAAAAATATTTACCGAAAGAAACGAGAAGTTACGTCCCTCAATATATTGCGGCTACATTAATAGCAATGGACCCTGAAAAATATGGATTTACTGACTTTGAACTCCAGAAAAAATTGGAATTTGAAACCATCAAAGTTTCAGAAGCGATAGACCTCGATTATTTTGCGAGTACATGCAAGATTTCAGTTGAAGATCTTGGTGACTTAAACCCTGAATTGACAATGAATTCAACTCCTTCCAATTATTGGGGCGGGTATGAATTGAAAATTCCGATTGGGTCATCAACCTTGTTTGCTGCAGCATTAGAAAATGTGCCGCAAAGCGCCAAACGACAGTATGCTTTCCATACGGTAAAAAGAGGCGAAACGTTAAATAAAGTAGCTTCTCTCTATGGGATATCAAAAAATGATCTTGCAGATGCAAATAATATTTCAGTAAAAACTAGATTGAAACGTGGAGTTAAGTTAAAGATTCCTTATAAATCAACTTTTACTTCTACGGATTTTGCATATAATTCTAATGAAGCTTCAGCGGTTGAACCATCTTCTGAAACAAATTCGGATGATGAATATGTTTCCCCGTATAAAAATATAAACAACGAAAAACTGGCTCAGCTTCCTTCGTTGATGAATGATACTCACGACGCTGCATCTGAAGATTCGGGTTCCGAAGATAACGACACGGCAGTAGAGCAGGAACAGCCTATTCAATTAAAACCGGCTGGTAAAGTTGCCGTTGCTTACAAGGTAAAACAGAATGAAAGTCTTTTAGGCATTGCCGATCTTTTTAATGTTCGTGTTACTGATTTAAGAAACTGGAATAATATTCCCTATACAGAATCAATCAAAGTATCGCAGGATTTAAAAATTTTCGTCCCGGAAGATAAAGCGGATTATTATGCGAGCCTCGATAATCAGACCACTCAGGAAAAAACGACCCGTTCATCCGTTAGCGTTAATAAGCGTGCCTGGACTTATTATAAGGTTCGAAGAGGAGATAATCTCTCGGCAATTGCTGCAAAATATAAAGTAAGTTTAGCGGTCTTAAAAGATTGGAACAATTTAACTTCCAACCGTGTAAATGCCGGTCAAAAACTCAAAATTAGCACGGAAACTAATAACAGTAATTTTGCCTCTGTTGTAGAAAAAACAGAGAAAATTAGTTCTTCTCAAAGAACATTTCGATATAAGGTACATAGGGGAGAGTCTCTTGGAAAAATTGCTGAAAAATTTGGGGTAAGGATCAACCAAATAAGAAAATGGAACCACCTGCCATCAAATGATATTGCAGCCGGGAAGATCTTAAAAATTTATGATGCGGGATCATCTACTGCCTCAATGGGTGATGCAATTTCCAAAACTCCCGGAATTCTTACCAATTATACGGTAAAAAAAGGTGAAACGATCGGAGAGATTGCAGAACAATTTCACGTCTCTACTTCCGAAATCAAAAAATGGAATGCAATTAAGAGAAACAATATTCTTGCCGGACAAAAATTGAAAATTTACAGTGACAGTGAACCTGTAAGCAAAACAAGTAGAAGATCACAAGATTCTGTAACAAAAAAATCTTCCAAAAGCACTTCCTACAAGGTAAGAAAAGGAGATTCTTTAGATTCAATCGCTAAAAGATTTAATTTAGAGATTACTGAGATCAAACAACTGAACAGATTAAATTCAAATAAAATTATTGTTGGACAAAAGTTAGTCCTCAACTAATTCGTTCTTATTTTACTGAAAACCGTTAGGGGTGTTGTCCCACTTTTTCGTGCGTGATGACTGAGAACATACCCTTTAACCTGATCCGGGTAATTCCGGCGTAGGGAAACTGAATTATTTTTTATTTATAAGCCGTCCCTAACAAGACGGCTTTTTTTTTGGAGTAATGAGATGATGAAATATCTTTTAACTTTTCTACTACTTACTTTAATATCGTTTGGACAACAAAAATATTTTGCAGGAAGAATTGTTGATTCCGAAACATCGGAACCGTTAGCTTTGGCTAATGTAAGGAGCGGTCAGACTGAAAATATTGTTCAAGCAGATGATAATGGTTTTTTTCAAATTAAAACTATCGCTTCTGTTTCTGAAATTGATATATCAATTTCACATGTAGGTTATGAAACAAAGGAAATGAAACTCACTATTGGTAAAAATTCAACTGATTTGATTATTCAATTGAGAAGAAAACTTATTCCGGCTCAGAGTGTTTTAGTGACAGCATCCGTGAACAAAAAGGGAGAAACACCTGCAACGTTTTCAGAAATATCCGGTAAAGACATTGAAAGAAAATTTTCTGTCCAAGACATACCTGAATTTTTAAGCTCAATTCCTTCAACGACTTTTTATTCTGAAAGCGGTAACGGGATCGGGTACAATTACCTAAGCATCCGCGGTTTCGATCAGAGAAGAATTTCTATTTCGATTAACGGTATTCCCCAGAATGACCCGGAAGATCATAATGTTTACTGGGTTGATTTTTCAGATATTCTTGCCTCAACGGAATTTATACAAGTTCAACGAGGTTCAGGCGGAATTTTTGGTTACCCTTCAATTGGCGGTTCCATTAATATTATTACTTCCAACTTTTCGTTGAATAAATATATTAAAGCTTCTTCAATCCTCGGGAGTTATACCACAAGAAAATACAGTGTTTCCGCTTCAAGTGGATTGATCGAAGGGAAATATTCTTTCTCGGGAAAAGTCTCTCAAACTTTGAGCAGCGGATACCGTGACCGTTCCTGGGTTGATTTGAAATCCTATTACTTTTCTCTTTCAAGAATTGACGGCAATTTCACCACTCAGATTAATTTATTTGGAGGACCAATCAAGGACGGGTTGGTATACAACGGTTTACCGAAGTTTGCTATCAAAGATAAAAATCTTCGCAGGAAGAATCTTTCGTACTGGGAAGCTACAGCTTCGGAACTCACTTATTCCGACCAACGGCGTAAACAAGAGATAGAAAACTTCTCTCAACCTCACTACGAAATGTTAAATGAATTTAAGATTACCGATGATGTTACTTTTAACTCAGCGCTGTTTTTGGTGATTGGGAAAGGGTTTTTTGATTTCGATGGTTCATGGGCTGATACTTCATATTTAAGACTGACGCAGGAGAACGGTTTCCCGAATGTTCAATCGCCGGCAAATTCTTTATTGCGGGGAATGGTTGAAAATAAACAGTTTGGTTGGATTCCGAGAATTCAATTAAATCACTCAAATGGAGTGTTGACTTCGGGGCTGGAATTTCGCAGTCACCGTTCGCTTCATTACGGATCAATAGTTTCCGCGGAAAATATTACTAACGCTCACATCATCAATTACCGTTATTATGAATTTAACGGAGGAAAAGACATTATTAATGTTTTTGTGAATGAGCAGTACAAAGTGAATGAGCAAATCGGTTTATTGGGAGAACTGCAAATTGCTTATAATAAATATCGGCTCTCTAATGAAAAATTTATCGGAAGGGATTTTTCAATCATACATTCTTTTTTTAATCCGCGTTTGGGGATCAATTATAAATTTACCGATGCTGCCAGCGCCTATGTTTCATTCGCCAGAGTTTCAAGGGAGCCGCGGCTAAATGATTACTACAATGCAGTGGAATCAAGCGGAGGCGCTGTTCCTCAATTTGAAGTTAATAACAATGGGAATTATGACTACACAAAACCACTTGTTAAACCGGAAACGATGAACAGTTTTGATCTAGGTTATTCAATGATTCAAAAAGATTTCCAGATCAATTTAAATTTATTTTACATGTCGTTTGAAAATGAATTAGTTAAAAATGGAAGATTGGACATTTTCGGTGCGCCAATAATGGGGAATGCGAAACGAACCATTCATTCGGGGATGGAACTCTCTTCATCGGTAAAACCGGGAAAATATTTACAAATAATTTTTAACGCAACGTATAGTCAGAACAAAATAAATGAGGCGACCACATTTATTGCTGCTTACGATCAACAGGGGAATTCTCTTTATCGTGATTTACCCTTAAATGGAAATAGTATCGGCGGATTCCCGGATTTTCTTCTCAATGCTTCCATACGTTATTCAATCGAAAACCTTTATATCCAGCTTGATGGGAAATATGTTGGTAAATTCTTTTCAGATAATTACGGCGCTAAATTACCTAGCTATATATTGGAGTATCCAGGTTTTGTTGATTATAGTGATAACGTAAATGATGCATTCTTTGCTTTTAATTCCTTCTTTAGCTATGAGGTAGATCTTTTCAATACCCTAACAAAATCAAAAATATTTTTGCAGGTAAATAATGTTTTTAATACTTATTATTCTATGTACGCAATCGGCAAAGAATTTTTCCCAGCCGCCGAACGAAATTTTGTCGCGGGTTTGCAGTTAGGAATATGAAATGAAAAAATGCTTAATTATCGGGAATGGAAAAGCGCCTGATAAAAAAACGATTTTATTTTTGATGAAAAAAGGATACAACGCAATTATGTGTGCGGATGGCGGGCTGCGCCATGCACACAAACTTAAGCTAATTCCGGATGCTATTATTGGGGATTTTGATTCTGTTGATAAAAACTTATTAGAAAGTTATCGCAGGAAATCTAAGATCATTCAAGTGAAAAGACAAAACGATACTGATATCGAAAAATGTTTGAAGTATGCTCTCACGCGAAAGTTTACGAATGCCATACTCTTAAGCGTTACCGGTGACCGATTGGATCATTCGTTCTGTAATCTTGGGATCGCTCTAAAGTTCCACAGTAAAATTGAAGTGAAAATTATTTCGGAAACTTCTCTTCTTTCCGTTTATGAAAGACAAATTAATCTTTCAACAAAAAAAGGGGAGTACCTTTCTCTTTATGCTTTCGATAAAAGAACAAAGGTCT
This sequence comes from Ignavibacteria bacterium CG1_02_37_35, assembly GCA_001871325.1. GTDB lineage: Bacteria > Bacteroidota > Ignavibacteria > Ignavibacteriales > Ignavibacteriaceae > UBA1563. The sequence continues at coordinate 14,732 of MNVA01000203.1, read as the reverse complement.
CATCAAAGGGATTGAGGTATCCTTTAAAAAGAACGCAGCTTCCCTTTGGAGTAAGGGAAAGTACCAGTAATGTTGCAGTTTCTGACGAAGTAAATCTCAAGATAACCAACGGTAAAATATTTGTGATAAGAGATTTTGAAACGATGAAGGAAAATGATCTCTTTAGGTAATCTTGATATTTCAATTATCCTCCTCTTTTTCGGAATACTCTTCTTCATCGGATTCTATTTCACCAGGAAGAATAGTAACGAACCGGAAGACTATCTTCTCGGCGGAAGAAATTTAACGCTTTTCCTTTTTGTTTTAACAAATGTGTCAACCTGGTACGGCGGGGTTTTGGGGATTGCAGAATTCACATACAATTATGGAATTGCAAGTTGGTTTACGCAAGGGTTGCCTTATTACTTATTTGCTTTTATCTTCGCCCTTCTATTTGCAAAAAAAATAAGAGCAGCTTCCCTATTAACTTTACCTGAAAAATTAAAAGACACATACGGAAAAAAAGTTGGATTGCTCTCCGCGATTGTGGTTTTCATTCTTGTTTCACCAGCTCCCTATTTATTGATGCTCGCAAATATTTTCACAATGCTTTTTAAGACAAAGCTACTTACCGGATTAGTCATCGCGCTGTTTCTTATTCTTCCCTATATGTTTAAAGGAGGTTACCGTGCCGATATTTCCACCGACGCATTCCAATTCTTTGTAATGTTCGGCGGATTTATTTTGTTCTTTTATTTCTGCTGGAATTCGATTGGCGATTTTTCCTTTCTAACAGACAATTTGCCGGCGACGCACCTTCAGCTAACCGGCGGAGCGTCACCGTTATTTATTTTAGTTTGGTTTTTAATTGCGTTATGGACGTTCGCCGATCCCGGGTTTCATCAACGGTGTAATGCGGCTAAGAGCGGAAGCGTTGCGGTAAAGGGGATTTTAATTTCAATTGTATTATGGGCGGTATTCGATTTTTTAACCACAGCAACCGGACTTTATGCGCGGGCAGTTTTTCCTAATTTGAAAAATTCTTCTCTTTCATTTTTTCTTTTAGCAGATAAAATTTTGTCCCCCGGATTTAAAGGTATATTTTACGCCGGTGTATTTGCAACAATACTATCAACCTTTAATAGTTTGATGTTTTTAAGCGCAACAACAATAGGGAATGATTTCATCTCCCAGTTATCGCAAAACAAATCTACGAAAGTTATAAGCAATACTAAGTTTGGTTTAATTGTTACGGGAATATTTGCCGCGCTTCTTGCATACTTTATCCCCTCGGTGGTGCAGTTGTGGTACACGATCGGCTCAATAGCAATTCCGGGAATTATCTTTCTGGTTGTTGGTTCGTATTACTCTTCATTTAGAATTGAAAATAAGTTTGCAGCAGCGGAAATTATTTTTGCTTCGGGTTTTTCACTTCTCTGGTTCTTTATAAAGAAATTTATTTCAACTGACTCAATTTGGTTCCAGATAGAGCCGATGATCGTGGGGTTAACTACTGCGTTGATTATTCATCTTATCGGGATGTTTTGCAAGAAGAAGTACAACTGTTAAATTTAAATTATAGAAATTAGACTAAAGTTTATAGAGCAGAGGATTGGCGAAAAGGAAAAAAGATTTATGAAAAAGAAAATGAAGTACACTGACGAGCACATCGGCGAGATTGAAACAGTAAAAGACTTTTTGCCTTCTCCCGATGATCTGATATTTAAAGAAAAAACCGTTAAGGTTACACTTAACCTCAAAAAATCAAGTATTGATTTCTTTAAAGAGAAAGCGAAAACTAATAACAGCCAATACCAACTTTTAATAAGAAGTTTACTCGATTACTATGTTTCGAGATATTCTTAATTATAACTGTGGTATCATTTTGCAAAAGGGGTTATAGAAAAATTGGTTGACATTTTGTTTACTAATCTTTACGTTTGCTCAGAGAATTAAACAAAATATTTACCAATAACCTTGTTTGCTTCGGGGACGAGGGGATTTCTGTTAAACTTTTCCATCCTTTCTTTTCCTACAAAAAATAATTATTACAAATATTCTTCATCCGTGGGTCTGTCCCGAAAGCCTTAGGGATAGATCTGCAAAACTTAATACTAAGGGAAAAAATAAAGGGAGGTTGTATTAAAATTATTTGTTTTTTTTCAAATAAAAATTATTAATTTAGTCCATAACAAATTGCTCGGTTTTGTTGAAATTAATATTCACTAACTAAATGAGGTGTGTCGATGTCTCATAAGAAAAAAAAGAAGCAATCGGGGAAGAAGGATCAGAAAGAAGAATTTGAAGTTCTTGAAGAGGAAGTAGAAACAGAAACTCCAAAAGAAGATTCAAAAGTCGATAAGAAATTTTATAATAAGGAACTTATCCGGCTAAGTATTGAGCTGGTAAAATTTCAAGAGTGGGTAAAGCATGAAGGTTTAAAAGTCGTGGTAATATTTGAAGGACGCGACGCCGCCGGAAAAGGGGGAACGATAAAAGCGATCACACAATTTCTCAATCCGCGCGTCTGCCGCGTAGTTGCTCTCGGCACCCCAACCGAAAAAGAAAAAACACAATGGTATTTCCAAAGATACACCCCTCATTTACCGGCTGCCGGCGAGATGGTCTTCTTTGATAGAAGCTGGTATAACCGCGCCGGAGTAGAAAAAGTAATGGGCTTTTGTACAGAGGAAGAATACAAAGAATTTTTACGAAGCTGTCCCGAATTTGAAAGAATGTTGATGCGCTCCGGGATAATTCTGATAAAATATTGGTTCTCTGTAAGTGATGAGGAGCAGGAAAAAAGATTCGTGGAAAGAATTAACAATCCGACAAAACGCTGGAAGATTAGTCCAATGGATCTGCAATCGCGAAGCCGGTGGGTTGAATATTCAAAGGCGAAAGATGATATGTTCGCCTTTACGGATATTAAACAAGCGCCATGGTATGTGGTAAATTCTGATAGTAAAAAGAAGGCACGGTTAAATTGTGTATCTCATCTGCTCAGTCTTATTCCGTATGGAGAAGTTAAAAGAGATAAAATTGAGTTACCGCCAAAACAACAGGACATCGGCTACATTCGTCCGCCGATGACAGATCAAAGCTTTGTACCGGAAATTTACTAAAACTTATCATTGCTGGACTTGCAAAAAAAAGTGCTGCTCTTTCGGGCAGCACTTTTAATATCATTTCTCTCCAAACCGGAGCGTTAAACAACTTCCGCAATTTCATTCCAAGCCCGCCAATAAGCTGTAGAGCAAACCAGAACCATATTATCACATTAGAATAATATCCTCGATCAAATTCTTGTTGATTTGGACACGATTTACGAACAAGGATTAACGAATAGCGATTTATGATTTTATTTTTAACTTCTAAAATCAAAAATCGTTAATCCTTGTTCTGAGATCAAAAAAAGTTTTAGTTGTTGGTTACGCCGAGCTAAAGTTGAATGTTTGAATGAAAAAACATTCATCCATTCATCTTCATTCATCCATTCATCTTCATTCAGTCATTCTATCGTTTTATTTGTCTCATTAATATTCTGCCACTTCGCCGCAGAGAAATACACAAACTTTAGTGTTAAGGCGCTAAGTATCATCATCTACAAATTTTACCATAATTGCAGCTACGAACATCGAAACACCGCCAAGGATAAGGGCATAAATTGCATGGTTTGCAAAAAGATTTTTAACGAAAAATCCGAGAATTGCCGCTGCTGTTATTTGCGGGATAACGATGAAGAAATTAAATATTCCCATATAAACGCCAAGTTTATTTTTCGGTAACGACCCGGTAAGAATTGCATAAGGCATTGCAAGAATTGAAGCCCATGCTAATCCGATACCAAGTTCGGAGATCAATAAAAGTTTTGGATCTTTAATAAAATAGAAAGAAGCCAGGCCGATTCCACCGCAAATTAAACTTATCATGTGGACAGTTTTTCTACTGGTTCTATTAGCCAGCCAGATCAACAAGAAAGCCATTACCGCTGCAAAGCCGTTATAAACAGCCATTAAAACGCCAACCCAATCAGCTCCTTGATTATACAAAGCCGAAGAGGTATCTGTTGCGCCGTAAATGTGGCGGGTTACAGCGGGAGTTGTGTAAATCCACATTGCAAAAAGGGCGAACCACGAAAAGAATTGAACATAAGCAAGTTGTATCATAGTCTTTGGCATTTTGTAAAGATCATTGATAACGATAACAAGTCCACTTTCTTTTTTAGAAGATTGAGTTAAGTATCCAACGATGAGTTGAATTATCCCAAAGACTGCAACACCGCCGAAGAAAACGCCTAAACCGTAATCCATGTAAATAAAAAAATAGAAAGCAAGAAACAAAACTACACCGGTAGTAAGCCAGATAAATCCATTCTTATAAAATTTTGTATGGGGAAATAATTCATCATTTCTTTGTGCTTGGGGATTAGTCTCACTCTCTTCTTTATTAAACTGTTCCATTTCCTCCGGTGAATATTCTTTTGATTTCACGACGGTCCAAATAACCGCAAGGAGAAAAACAGCGCCGCCGATATAAAATGAAAATCTAACCGAAGGAGGAATTTCCCCATGAGCCGCAGTATTGCTGATTCCGAACCAGTTTGTCATAACGTAAGGAAGAGCAGAAGCAACGATTGCGCCGGTGCCGATGAAAAAACTTTGCATCGAAAAACCGATGGTACGTTGGTTAGGCGGAAGCATATCGCCTACAAAAGCACGAAACGGTTCCATGGAAACATTTATGGAAGCGTCCATTATCCACAGCATTCCGGCGGCAACCCAAAGTGCGGGAGAGTTAGGCATGATAAGTAACGCCAGCGAGGCGAGTATCGCACCGACTAAGAAAAATGGTCTTCTTCTCCCAAACCGGTTCCATGTTCTATCACTCATATGTCCGATGATCGGTTGAATAATTAAACCCGTTACCGGTGCCGCGATCCAAAGGATCGGTATTTCATCAATGCTTGCGCCTAATGTTTCAAATATTCTGCTAACATTGGCGTTTTGAAGCGCGAAGCCGAATTGAATACCCAGAAACCCAAAACTCATGTTCCAAATTTGCCAAAAAGAGAGAGCCGGTTTTTTCATACTAAATTCCTTTGCCGTTTGATAATGAGAAACTTTCTTTTGTAATTTGAGACAAAAATTAATTGATTTTTCCGTACCGTGCAATTTTAAATAGTGAATTACTTAAAACACCAGATATGGTGTTGGATCTGAAATGAAATTGAACGGACAAAGCATGGATGAATGACTGCATGAGTGAATGGTTTTTACTACGAGAAATAAAATGTTTTTATAGTTTTCATACACACATTCAACATTCAAGCTTAGCACGGCGAAGCCGGCAACCAAAACTTAAGTTAACATCTTTAATTACTTCTTCAGAGAGATGAAAGATTCATTCCCTAAGGGAATGTTTATTTTGATTGAGTTTTGAGTTACAAAGATTTAACCCGCCAGAGGCGGGTTATTGCAAAAAAAAACTAAACTACTTAAAGTTTTATAGAACTGCACAATCCCATCGGGGTTGAATCTTGGTAACATAAACACAAGACACGGAAAGAATCCCGGCGGGATTCAATGTTTTTTTAGTAAAGTATTTAAAAGATAAAGTAGATATCATAGAAAAATTATTTTACAAAAAAAACAAGAATTTAATTAAGAATATTATCATCCAAGCATATGAAGATTAATAACAGGCATCATGATAAAACTTGTAGATATATTGAATCGTAATTCTGCTAATTCATATTCCGCTTTTTTCTATTCGCCATTAAAAAGGGGAGATGAAGAATCTTATTTGTTTTTGGAACCGGAAAGAATTCACATTATCAACAACATAGAGCATGTGGATGAATTCCTTTCGGTTTTGGATGAGATAAACACGAATAAACTATTCGCATATACAATTCTTCCATATGAGTTGGGATTTTTATTTGAAAAGAGGTTAAGAAAGATTTTAACCCAAAAAGATGAGAGGGCAATTCTTCAAAATGCTATTATCGTAACGTTCAACAAAAAGAATGTAAAAAGAATAAAAACATCCAATATCGATTTTAGTGGAATGGAGAGAAACAAATTCAATGTTTCCAATTTCCGGTTGAATGAATCTCGAAAATCTTTTTCAAATAAAGTTGAAAATATTAAAACGCAAATCGCCGAAGGAGAGACGTATCAAGTTAATTTAACTTCATCAGCGAGTTTTAATTTTAACGAAAGTGTTGAAGGATTGTTTTCCAATTTGCTGTTAAAGCAGTCGGCAGAATATTCGGCATTTATAAATTTACCGGATAAATACATTCTTTCCTTTTCACCGGAATTATTCTTTAAGTTAGAAGGGAAGACGGCAACTGCTAAACCGATGAAAGGAACTGCGTTTCGGGGTATAAATCTTCAGGAAGATTTACAAAATAAAGAGGGATTATTTTTAAGCGAAAAAAACCGTGCTGAAAATTTGATGATCGTTGATCTATTGCGGAACGATCTTGGAAAGATCAGTAAACAGAATAGTGTTACTGTTACAAAGCTTTTTGAGGTTGAGAAATATGAATCACTGTTCCAAATGGTTTCCATCATTAAAAGTAAATTGAAGGACAAAACAAAACTCTCGGATTTAATAAAAAATATTTTCCCGTGCGGTTCAATTACCGGTGCGCCGAAAATAAAAACGATGGAGATAATTCACCGGTTGGAAAAAATTCCGCGTGGAATTTACACCGGCTCAATCGGATTATTGCTTCCCGATAAAAGTATTTTCAACATTGCGATAAGAACAATAGAAATTAATAAAACTATTCACACCGGGCGTATTGGACTTGGCGCCGGTATTACGTGGGGCAGCAATGCCGATGATGAATATGAAGAAGTTCTCATCAAAGGAGCGTTTGTAACGCAGCCTGTAAGTGAATTTGAAATATTCACCTCGTTTCTTTTTGAGCATGGGAAACCTTTCTTGCTGAAAGAGCATCTCGAACGGCTTAGACAAACGGCAGAATATTTCTTATTTTATTTTAACGAAGGAAAAATAGTAAAAGAATTAAAGAGATGTTTTACTTCTTCAAACAAAAAGAAGGAATACAAGATTAGAGTCGCCGTAAATAAATTTGGCAGTATTACTGTTGCTAAAACTGAATTACCGAAGAAAAGCATTCGAAAAAATGTAAGAACGATTATATCAAAAAAGCATAGCGATTCGAGCAATCCATTTCACTATTTTAAGACAACCGAAAGAAAACTTTATGATTCCGAGCGTCTCAGATATCTTGAGGAAGGCTTTGAGGAAGTCTTGTTCCTTAATGAACTGAATAACTTAACCGAGGGTGCAATCACGAATATTTTTATCTTTCAAAATGAACAGTGGAAAACTCCTCCTGTTACTTCGGGGATATTAAACGGTATTTATAGAAATTATTTCTTAAAAAGAAACAAAGTATTGGAGCAGGATATCTCGATTAACGATTTGGAAAAATGTTCTAAGGTTATTCTAACGAATTGTATAAGAAAAATAATTGATGTTCATGAGGTAGTCTGCGACGGAAATACCATCTTCAAAGGAGGATGAATTACGGAAACTAAAATATTTTTTCTATCTTTAAAGAAAGAAAGCTAAAACTGTTCATGAATGAGCAATCCGAACATATTATTTCAAGAAAAAAAGAACACCTTGAGTTGTGCAAGACCGATGAGGTTAAATTCAAAGAAAAAACTTCCGGATTTGAACAATATGATTTTCTTCATGCCGCACTTACAGAAGTAAAGATTGACAAAATCGATCTCTCAAAAAAGTTTTTTGGTAAAAGAGTTTCTTACCCTTTTATAATTTCTTGTATGACCGGAGGTACCACCGAAGGTGAAAATATAAACCTACAATTAGCAGAAGCAGCGGCCGAACTAAATGTCCCCTTGGGATTGGGAAGTTTACGTTTTGCGTTGGAGACAAATATTTTTGATGAACATTTCAAGGTTATCCGTAAAACCGCAAAAGACGCTCCAATTCTTGGTAATATAGGTGGAGCGCAAATAATTCAAATGAAATCTTTCAAGCCATTATTCCATCTTCTTGATAAAGTTGAAGCCGATGTTTTGGTTGTCCATCTCAATCCATTGCAGGAACTTTTGCAGAAAAACGGCGAACCAAATTTTCATGGAATTACAAAGTCGCTTGAAAAGTTGGTCAAACAATCTCCGCTGCCAATTCTTGTTAAAGAAGTTGGTTCCGGGATTTCTAAAAAAAACGCACAACTTTTATTAGGCTTAGGTGTAGCAGGTATTGATGTCGCCGGAGCCGGTGGAACAAGCTGGGCAGGAGTAGAAATCCTTCGGAATAAACAATCAACTGAAAATCCCTTTTGGGATTGGGGGCTGCCAACAAGTTACAGCATTAAGTCCATCGCCGAATTAAGAAAGAAGCATAAATTTATCCTCATCGGATCGGGTGGGATCAATTCTTCGTTTGATGCAGCAAAAGCCTTAGCCCTGGGTGCAGATTTTACAGCTTCCGCAAGAATAATTCTCCAAACCCTAATAAATAGTCAACAAGCAGGAGTTGTCTCGCTTATCAAAGAGTGGTTTGAAGATGTTAAAAAGATAATGTTCTTAACTGATTCACAGAATTTGTGTAGTTTTGGGTTAGAAAAATTAATTTTAAAGAAGGACTTCTCTTGATTACTGAAAAAGAGTTTCAATTTCTTATAGAAAAAGAAAGAAAAATTATTGACGCAAAACTGAAAAAAGTATTGGTAAAAAGAAAACCTCGTTCTTTATATGAACCCTCTAATTATATCCTGGCTAATCAGGGGAAAAGATTGCGCCCGATACTTGTTTTATTATCTGCAAAAGCAGTTGGCGGACAATATGCAAAAGCATACAACGCGGCTTTAGCAGTTGAGATGCTGCACAACTTTACGCTTGTGCATGATGACATAATGGACAACGCAGATAAAAGACGAAACAAGTTAACGGTTCATGTTAAATATGATGTGAACACGGCAATACTTGCCGGTGATAGTTTGCTTGCAGTGGCATACGAATACCTTTTAAAAGGTTTGGTTGTCCCGGGAAATAAAGTTGTAACTTATTTTACCAAAGGATTGGTTGAAGTTTGTGAAGGACAAAGTTTAGATAAAGAATATGAGTTGAAAAAATCTATTTCGATAAATGAGTATATAACAATGATAACCAAAAAAACTGCTGCGATGGCTGAGATGTGTTGCGCTATCGGCGCACAAATCGGCGGCGGTTCTTCTTCTGAAATAAATGCGCTTTCTCTTTATGGAAAAAATCTCGGTATAGCTTTCCAAATTCAAGATGATCTGCTTGATATTACCGGTGATGAGCCTTCTTTCGGTAAAAAGATAGGCGGCGATTTAATAGAAGGCAAAAAAACTTTTCTTTTTGTGAAAGCCATGGAAACAGCCAAAGGTTTAGAGAAAGCATTGCTTAAGAAAATAATTGTAAACAAAGGTATCAAACAGGGAGATGTTGCTTTCTATAAAAACTTGTATCAGAAACTTGGTGTCTTAGACGACGCCAGAAAAGAAATTATGAAGTACACCCTAAAAGCGCTTCGGCAATTAATTCAAATAAAGAATGAAAACGATAAAGCAGTCTTCACTCTTCTTGCTCATTCACTTATTAAGAGAACAACATAATGGTGGAAACTACTGTAAAAATAGTGAATAAAGCCGGGCTGCATACCCGTCCGGCAGCTACCATAGTTAAACTTGCTTCAAAATATAAGTCTGAGTTTTTCATCTCAAAAGATGGACTTCGCATCAATGGCAAGAGCATCATCGGGGTGATGACGTTAGCTGCAGAAATGGGGAGCGAACTGCATTTGTCGTTTGACGGCGAAGATGAGCAGCAGATGCATGACGAAATATTCGGCTACATCAAAGGAGGGTTTGACGAACTATGAAAGGATTAAAAGAAATATTAAAACATTCCGGTAATTATCTTACCGGAATTGCTGCAGCTCCCGGGCTTACGATTGGGAAAGCTTATGTGTTTGCAAAAGAAGTGCTTGAAATCAATCACAATGAAATTACCGAAGTTGATGAGGCAATCACCCTTTTTAATGAAGCCCTTGAAAAATCGCAGAAAGAATTACGAAAAATTTTTGGTTTTGCAAAAGAAAAAATGGGAGAAACACGCGCCGCAATTTTTGAAGCTCACTTAATGATCCTGGACGATCCCGTCTTGATCGGAAATATTACAGCGCGTATCAAACAAGAAAAAAGATTTCCGGAATTTATAGTTGATGATGAGATCTCCAAATATCAACAATTGATGTTTAGCGCATCCGAACACTATATGAAAGAGCGGGCGCTTGATATTGAAGATATTAAAAACAGAATAATTAGAAATCTTCAAAAGAAAAGATGGCAGTCGAAAATACCCCACGGAGTGATTGTTGTTAGCGGAAATATAACTCCCGCTGACACAATTCTTTTTACAAAATCTTCTGCATTAGGATACATCACCGATCATGGCGGATTAACTTCGCATGCGGCTATCATTGCTCGTTCATTAAATCTTCCTGCAGTTGTCGGTACGCATAACAGCACTGAAAAAATTAAGGATGGCGATCTACTTGTAATTGATGGGTTCCATGGAATTATTTTTATTAATCCCGATGAAAATCAAATAGAATATTTTACTGAAAAGATAAAACACCTTTCTGAGATCAACCAGGAATTGCAGGGGTTGACAGATAAACCCGCGGAAACACTTGACGGGAGAAAAATAAATCTTCTTGCTAACGTTGATGTAAGCAGCGAAATTGACCTTGTCATTACAAATGGAGCGAAAGGGATTGGGCTGTTCCGAACAGAACAAATTATTGAAGAGATCGGCGAATTTCCCGATGAGGAAGAACAAGTAAAAATTTATTCAAAACTTGCCGACAGAATTTACCCGGAAAATATTACTATTCGCGCCTTTGATATCGGCGGGGACAAAGTGAGGCAATTTGATTTACAGGAAGCAAATCCGTTTTTAGGTTTGCGCGGAGTTAGGCTTTTATTAGAGAATGAAAATCTTTTTAAGATTCAAATAAGAGCAGTATTAAGAGCGAGCATACACAAAAATATTAATTTTATGATACCGATGGTTTCCACTCTACAGGAAATCAAAAGAACAAAATTATTATTTGATGAATGTAAAGCTGAACTTCACAAGGCGAAAATTCCTTTCGATAAACATCTAAAGATCGGGATCATGATTGAGGTTCCTTCTGCGGCTGTTATGGCAGGAGACTATGCAGCGGAAGTTGATTTCCTCAGTATAGGTACAAACGATCTTATTCAATATTTAATGGCGGTTGACCGCGGGAATGATTACGTTTCCGATCTTTACCAGGAGTTTCATCCTTCAGTAATTAGAACATTAGCACATATTGTGCATGAAGGGAAAAAATCAAATGCTCTCATCAGTATTTGCGGTGAAATGGCGGCGGATACTCTTGCTGTTCCGCTTCTTGTCGGACTTGGTTTGAAGAGTTTGAGTGTTTCACCTTCGGCAATTCCATCTGTTAAAAGAACAATCCGAGCTTTAGATTATTCCAAAGCACAGAAGTTAGCTGAGGAATGTCTCATCCTTTCATCTGAAGATGAAATTATTAAAACAATCGAAAAATTCTTTAAAGATAATCTTATTCAGCGTACAAGGAATATTTTATGACCATTACTGAGTTAGTTAAAAAATACGATCCGGAAAATCAATTTGAAGTATTAATAAATTCTTATCAACAAATAGAATTTGCAAAAAACAATAGGTATGATCTTGAAGGGATTGATGCTTCAAAGATTAAAAATGTAATTGTAACCGGTTTAGGAGGTTCAGCAATTAGCGGCGACTTAATGCTCAACTTTCTGCAAAATGAAATTGCTTTCCCCTTGCAGGTAAACAGAAATTATGCTCTACCGAACTTTGCGGATAGTGCAACACTGCTGCTTGCTTCCTCATATTCCGGGAATACGGAAGAAACAATCTCTGTTGTAAATGAAGCGTTGAAACGGAAATGTCAGATTATTTGTTTAACTACCGGTGGATCAATCAAAGAAATTGCTGAGAGTAAAAAGCTCCCTACAGTTTTTATGAAAAAAGGTTTTCAACCCCGTTACTCACTGGGATTGAGTTTTTTCACGTTACTTAAAGTGCTTCAGAACTTGAAACTTGTTACCACTCCACCTGGAATAATTGATAAAATAATTCAACTTTGGAAGAAAAGGGGAGAAGAGTTTTCTTCAGAAAACAATTTTCCATTTCAAGTTGCAGAAAAACTTGTAGGATTTCTCCCGGTTATTTATTCTACTGCTGATTTAACTTCTGCGGTTGGAAATAGGTTCAAATGCCAGTTAAATGAAAATTCGAAAACGCATGCGTTCCAGAATGTATTTCCGGAATTAAATCATAATGAAATAATCGGCTGGGAAACTTACGATGAACGTGTTGCAAAACTGAAAGCTGTTTTTATTGAAGAAGCAACAACTCATCCGCAAATTAAAAAACGGTTTGCTATTACGTCCGAATTATTAACAAAAGCCGGTGTAGAAATAATTTCGCTCTCAAGCGCAGAAGCATCATTTCAAGAGCGCCTGCTTGATCTTGTTTATCTGTGCGATTGGATTTCCTATTATCTTGCAATCCAACGCGGGAAAGACCCGAGTGAGATCGAGTATATTCATCTTCTAAAAAAGAGATTAGCGGAATAAGTGTAAGAAAAACAAATGTCCGAAATAAATAAAATTCTAATCGCCGATGGCAACATCATTAATCAGCAAATTCTTGGAAGATTATTAAAAAGGCTTGGATATGAATTTAATTGAAACAGGAATAGAAAGAGGACTTGTGAGATTTGATGAAGAACGAAACTTCATCACTTACATTCATCAAAATAAAAAACGTAATTTCAATAACCCGGAAGAAAAAGTTCAGGCAGAAGCATTTTTGACTTTGGTTTTAATTTACGGTTATCCTGTTAACCGTATTAAGAATTATGTTTCAGTCCAGATTGCTTCTGAAACAAAAGAAGCAGACATTATTGTTTATTCTGACGATGAATGTGAAAGCACATTCATTGTTGTTGAGTGCAAGAAAGAAGAAATCACCGACCAAGAATTTGTTAAAGCCGTTAATCAAGCATATAGCTACTGTGTTTCCGAAGGCGGCAGTTTTGTTTGGATAACTTCAAAAATTAAGGATGAGTATTACGAAGTTTCCGACAAGAAACCCAAAAGCAGAATTTCCATTCCTGACATTCCTCAATTCGGAGTAAAGAAACTTGCACCATACAAATATGTAAAAGGTGGAATTTCACAAACCGATACGGGCAAAGTAGCCGAACCCGAAGTTGAATACGGAGCAATGCAAAAGTTTTTTGAACTTGAAGTAGTAAGCGAAAATGAATTGACAAGAATTTTTATTCAGGCACATCAAGCTCTTTGGGGCGGTGGTCAACGAAATCCAAGTGTTGCGTTTGATGAATTAGATAAACTTATCTTCTGTAAAATTTGGGATGAGAAACATCCAAGAAAAACAGGCGACCCTTACGATTTTCAAATTTTTAGGGATGAAACAACTGATGAACTTTTAAAACGAGTGAAAGGACTTTATTCACAAGGTAGAAAAAAAGACTCTGAAGTTTTCAAAGAGGACATCAACCTTTCGGCAGATGAAACACAAACCATTGTAAAATATCTGCAACGGATTAACCTAAATAAAACCGACCTTGACAGCAAGGGCAAAGCTTTTGAGACATTTATGGGGAGTTATTTCCGGGGTGACTTTGGGCAATATTTTACACCGCGAACGATTGTAAAATTTATTGTGGACAGTTTGCCAATAAATAATCAGTCAAGAGTTTTAGATACCAGTTGCGGCAGCGGCGGTTTTCTTTTGTATGCGTTGGACAAAGTGAGAGAACAGGCAACCGAGTTTTACGATAAGGTTAAAGAAGAAAAAGACCATTTCCGCCATTGGCATGACTTTGCAGAAAAAAATCTTTTTGGAATTGAAATTAATGATCAGATTGCACGAACCGCAAAAATGAATATGATTATTCACGATGACGGACACACTAATGTTATCGCCGCAGACGGACTTTTGAATGATGAAGATTTACGCAACAAATCCAGGAATAAAGAATTTCAATACGGCACTTTTGATTTTATCATTACCAATCCGCCTTTCGGCAGCAGCATTAAGCAAACCGAAAAAGCGTATTTGCACCAATACAGTTTGGGAAAAAAAGAATTAGACTGGTTAAGCACAACCGCAAACGGAAAGCAATTAATCAGAGACAGCCAAAGCACTGAGATTTTATTCTTAGAACAATGCCATAAATTTTTAACCGAACAAGGATATTTGGCAATCGTAATTCCTGATGGAATTTTAACCAACAGCAGTATGCAGTATGTAAGAGATAATTTGGAAGAACTTTACCGCATAGTTGCAGTGGTTTCAATGCCTCAAACAGCTTTCACTGCTACTGGTGCAGGAGTAAAAAGTTCAGTTTTGTTTTTACGCAAGCATAAAGAAAAAACAACTGAGAAAATTTCTAATCAGAAAGCGAAACTGAAAGAACAGTTGAAGAAAGACAACAAGTTTATTGAAACCATTGAAAAGTGGGAGAAAGAAAAAAAAATAGCAATCAAAAAATTAGAAGAAGAAACAAAAAAGAAAAATTCCAAGTCAGGTAAAAAAATCGGAGAAATGATAAAAGAAGAAAAAGGGAAATTGCAATCCGCA